>CAMOXU010000104.1 GCA_946629525.1 uncultured Clostridia bacterium | reverse complement strand
GGCGATCCTCGAGGGATCCAAGGCTTTTTCCAAAGAGCTCATGAAAAAATACAATATTCCGACAGCAAAGTATGAGACGGTCCACAGTGCCGGGGAGGCTCGTGAGTATCTGAAGACCGTGACATATCCGATCGTTCTGAAGGCAGACGGACTTGCTCTCGGAAAAGGCGTTCTGATCTGCAATACCCCGGAGGAGGCAGAAGAGGGCGTTCGTTCGATCATGGAAGATAAGAAGTTCGGATCTGCGGGCGATCAGATGGTCATTGAAGAGTTCATGACCGGCCGCGAAGTGTCCGTGCTCTCCTTCTGCGACGGAAAGACCATCCGTCCGATGACCAGCGCGCAGGATCACAAGCGTGCAGGAGACAACGATACCGGCCTCAATACGGGCGGTATGGGAACCTTTTCTCCGAGCCCGTTCTACACGGAGGATGTGGACCGGTTCTGCCGTGAAAATATCTATCAGAGAACGGTGGATGCGATGCGTGCGGAGGGACGTCCGTTCGTCGGGATCATCTTTTTCGGGCTTATGCTCACTGCGGATGGACCGAAGGTGCTGGAGTACAACTGCCGCTTCGGAGACCCGGAAGCGCAGGTCGTCATTCCGCGCATGAAGAATGACATGGTCGAAGTGATGGAGGCCTGTGTGGACGGCAGGCTGGATACGATCGATCTTGAATTTGAAGACAATGCAGCTGTATGCGTTGTTCTGGCATCGGAAGGGTATCCGGTCAGCTATAAAAAAGGCTTCCCGATCGAGGGACTTGAGAATTTCCGCGGAGCTTCGGACAAGTTCGTCTTCCATGCGGGGACGAAGTTCGATGAGAACGGCCGGATCGTAACGAACGGAGGCCGTGTGCTGGGCGTGACGGCGCTCGGAAAGACGCTGGTCGAGGCCAGGGCGAATGCCTATAAGGCAAGTGATCTCGTCACTTTTGAGAACAAATATAAGCGAAACGATATCGGAAGGGCGATCGACGAGGCGTGAGCGCTGCATTGCCCTGAATGAAAGACTGCCGCATCCGGGAAAAGAATCAATGTGGCCTGTATTGGAATAAAGCAGACCATGGAATGGTTCCTTTCCGGGATGCGGCAGTTTTTTGTTCTCTTTCAGTTATGATCGTTGTCCGGCTCAGTGCTCCATGCTGTCAATGACCCGATAGAGGAGCCTGTAGAGAGTCTGTGCTTCCTCGGGCGAGAGCGGTATGCATGAGCCGACGGATTCGGGGATCGCAAGGACCTTTTCCCGCATTGCCCAGCCGTCTTCCGTGAGCGTTACGATCACGACGCGCTCGTCTTCTTTGCTTCGCATGCGCGTAAGATAGCCTTTTTCCTGCATTTTTTTCAGAAGAGGGGTGAGCGTTCCGTTATCCAGATAGAGCTTCCTGCCCAGCTCGCCGACACTGATCCCGTCATTTTCCCAAAGGACCATAAATACGATGTACTGCGTATAAGTGATGCCGAGGGGCTTGAAAAACGGGGTATAAAGGTTCACGACGCTGCGCGCACAGGCATAAAGCGGAAAACACAGCTGGTTCTCAAGTCGAAGCTGATTATAATTTGTATCGGAACTCATGTCTTACATAACCTCTGAAAGCAGAATTTGAAAAGTATATGGCAAAAGAAGTCTGTGACTGCTTCTGCACTTCGAAGAAAAGCCAATCAGGAATATTATATAATAGGTTCGTGAGTTTTAGAAGAGTTAAGGGAAAAGCTTTTGTCAAATTGTCGTCAAAAGAATGCGGCGGCGCCAGATCCTGATCATGCCTGCCGGAGAGATGACACTCTTTCGTATCTGCAGGGGGCGGAGCCGAAGTTAAGCCGCTGCAGTCCGAGTGTCTTCGCGCTCTTTCGCATCTGCAGCGGCGAAGATCAGATCAGCGAGCCTACAAATGCATCGACTTTCTTCATGTCCGTCGTCGGCTCGAAGCGGGCGACGACATTGCCTTCCCGGTCGACGATGAATTTCGTGAAATTCCATTTGATCTCGGGATTGTTCTTGTAATCTTTGTCGATCGACTTGAGCAGAGTGCCCATCATAAGGGCCTTCGGACCTTTGCCGAAGCCTTCGAATCCCTTCTGGCTCTTCAGGAACTTGAAAAGCGGGAGCGCATTTTCCCCGTTGACGTCAGATTTTTTCATCTGCGGGAACATCGTGTTGTAGTGGAGCTGGCAGAATTCGTGGATCTCCTCATCCGTGCCGGGAGTCTGGCCTTTGAACTGGTTGCAGGGGACGTCGATGACTTCAAAGCCCTTGTCATGGTACTTTTCATACATCGCTTCGATGTCCTTGTAGTGGGGCGTGAACCCGCATCCGGTCGCGGTATTGACGACCATGACGACTTTGCCGGCGTAATCCTTCATGGAAATTTCTTCTCCTTTGGGTGTAGGGACGGAATAATCATAAAAGCTCATTTGAATTCTCCTTATTAAAAAAAGTGCTTGTCTGCGATCGAATCCGGTAAATACCGGTGATTTGTTTTGAACAATTACATTTTATCAAATATTATGCAGGCGTCAAGTAGTTTCAGGAAAATCTTTCCATTTTGGGGAGGTTATTGTATAATTTTTTGTGTAACAGGAAACTTCGTTTCCTGTTACACAAAAACGCTCCGCGAGGATGCGACTGGTGCGCATCTGAAAGTGCAAGCTGACGCTTGCGCGCACCAGCGCGCAAAGAGCCGCAATGCGGCTTTTTGTTCCAGCAGCGGTGGTTTCCGTGAAATGAAAAGTCTGCCGGCACAGGCAGCAGCACGGCACGCCGAAATACGTGTCACTGTGAGGAGGTAAATTATGGATAAGTATGTTTGTGATGTCTGCGGATATGAGTATGACCCGGAAGTTGGTGATCCCGACAACGGAATCGAGCCGGGGACTGCATGGGAAGATATTCCGGATGACTGGGTATGTCCGCTCTGCGGCGTCGGAAAAGACGACTTCAGCAAAGTCGAGTAAAGAGGACAGATGAAACAGGGCTGTCGCCGGACATCCGGTTCCGCTTCCGTCAGATGACAGGGAGGTGTACGGAGGTCCGGCGGCAGCCTCTTTTGCAGTCGGGGACTCTGCCCGGTCCGAAGGGCGGAAGGACATCCGACAGCTGTGCGGAGAATGCCCCTCCGCGCGATGAACAGGGTTTGCATTTTCCGTCCCTCTTTGTTATAGTTTTGTTATAACAAAGGAGAGGAAGAGATGTATATAGAGATCGATTTTGACAGTCCGGAAGCAATTTACGAACAACTCTGCAATCAGATCATCCTGGGCATAGCGAAAAACTCGATCCGTGAAGGGGACAGTCTTCCCTCTGTGCGGGCGATGGCAGAGCAGGTCGGTGTGAATATGCACACCGTGAATAAGGCATACAACGTTTTGAAGGAAGAGGGCTTTCTCTCTATTGACAGAAGAAGAGGTACCGTGGTCTATGTGGACAAGGAGAAGATCGCGGCACGGAGAGAACTGAAACGTGATCTCACGATCGCGCTTGCGAAAGCCAGCTGCAAAAATATCAGCCGTGCGGAGGTGCACGCGCTGATCGACGAGATATGTGAGGACTACAAATGAAACGTGGATATACGAAGGAAGCACAGAGCGTTCTGGAGCTTTCAAGGGCAGCAGCCGAAAAGTGCCGGCAGAGCTATGTCGGTACCGAACACATCCTTGCGGGACTTCTCCGCGCGAAAGGAGGAACTGCATCGGTCATTCTCTCCGAGGCAGGCGTCGAATATGAGAAGCTGATGAGCCTGATCGACAGGCTGATCGCACCGGAGGGAGGCGTTGCGCTGATAGACGATATTGAGTTTTCTCCCCGGGCCGGAGAGATCCTCGACAGTGCACTCGCGGCCGCATCGGAGTTCGGGCAGGAGAAGGCAGGAACGGAGCATATTCTGATAGCGATCATCCGGAATCCGGACTGCGTTGCGTCAAAGCTTCTGCACACAATGAATGTGGACGTGAGAAAGCTTTATGCGGACACACTCTCCGCCATGGGGGCTGAAAAGCTGATCAATGAGAGAGAACTTTACAGCGGAAAGGGGATCTCGGAAAGCGAAAGTACGACCCCTGCGCTCGATGAATACAGCAGGGACCTCACGAAGGCTGCGGCGGAGGGCAAGCTTGACCCCGTGATCGGAAGAAAGGATGAGATCCGCCGCGTGATGCAGATCCTCTGCAGAAGGACCAAGAACAATCCGTGTCTGATCGGAGAGCCGGGCGTCGGCAAGACCGCGATCGTGGAAGGCCTCGCACAGAGGATCGCGGACGGTCTCGTGCCGGACGCTGTCAAAGGCCGCCGTCTGGTCATGCTGGACCTGTCAGGAATGGTCGCGGGATCCAAGTACCGCGGTGAATTCGAGGAGCGGATCAAAAAAGTCGTCAGGGAAGTGTCCGAAAACGGCAATATTCTTCTGTTCGTGGATGAACTTCATACGATCATCGGGGCAGGAGGTGCCGAGGGGGCCCTGGACGCATCCAATATACTGAAGCCGTCGCTCTCCAGAGGGGAGATCCAGCTGATCGGCGCGACGACGATCGACGAGTACAGAAAGTATATTGAGAAGGATGCGGCGCTGGAGAGACGGTTCCAGTCTGTGATGGTGGAAGAGCCTACAGACGGAGAATCTCTGGAGATCCTTGAAGGCCTCCGGCCGTATTATGAAAAGCATCATAATCTCGTTATTACGGACGATGCGCTGAAAGCTGCGGTCGGTATGTCAGAGCGTTATATCAATGACAGAAGACTGCCTGACAAGGCGCTGGATCTGATCGACGAGGCGGCATCGAAGGTAAGAATTTCCGGTTACTCCGGAGAAGAAAAAGATGCGGACGAAGAGGAGTATCATTCGATCGGACACATGAAGGAGCAGGCTGTTCTTTCGGGAGATTATGCGGAAGCGCAGAGATTACAGACCAGACAGAACGAGCTCAAGGCTGCAATTGAAAAACGCCACAGGAGAGAAGCGCGCAGAGAAATGACCGGAGTCGTTACGGAGGAGGATGTCGCCGGGGTCGTCGCCGAATGGACGGGAATTCCCGTGGCCAGACTTGCGGAATCCGAGTCGAAACGGCTTGCGCGTCTTGAATCTGTGCTGCATAAGCGGGTGATCGGACAGGAGGAGGCTGTAAAAGCGGTATCGGATGCGGTGAAAAGAGGCCGCGTCGGGCTGAAAGACCCGAAGAGGCCGATCGGCTCTTTCCTGTTCCTCGGTCCGACCGGTGTCGGAAAGACAGAACTGTCCAAGGCGGTCGCCGAGGCGGTGTTCGGAGATGAGCAGAATATGATCCGGGTCGACATGTCCGAGTACATGGAGAAGTACAGCGTGTCGAAGATCATCGGCTCTCCGCCCGGCTACGTCGGCTATGATGAGGGCGGGCAGCTGTCTGAGCAGGTGAGGAGACATCCTTACAGTGTGATCCTTTTCGACGAGATCGAGAAGGCCCACCACGACGTCTTCAACATCCTTCTTCAGGTGCTGGACGAAGGCCATATAACGGATGCGCACGGCAGAAGAGTCGATTTTAAGAATACGTGCATCATCATGACATCCAACGCCGGCGCACAGTCTATTGTCGATCCGAAACGTCTGGGCTTCGGGGCCCGCGATGATGAAAAGCGGGATTACGAGCGCATGAAGGACGGAGTGATGGCGGAGGTGCGAAGAATCTTCCGGCCGGAGTTCATCAACAGGATCGATGAGGTGATCGTTTTTCATCCTCTGAATAAATCAGAGATAGAGAAGGTGGCCGGCCTCATGATACGGGAACTTACGCAGAGGGCAATGAAGGAGCTGGGGATCACACTCAGGATCACTCCCTCCGTCCGGAAGAAGGTGGCGGAGACGGGATTTTCTCCGAAATACGGAGCAAGGCCGATCAGGAGGGTCATTCGCGAGAAGATAGAAGACCCGCTGACGGATCTGATCCTTTCGGGAGAAGTCGGGAGAGACAGCGAGGTGACATGCCGGATCGAAAAAAATGAAATAAAATTCGTGTACTGAGATCCATGCGGATGCAGGGACCTTTGACAATATATTTTTCCATAGAGGAGTAAAAAAATGCCAGTAATCAGAACATTGATCAAGACAGAACAGGACGGCGGGATCAGCTTCGGCAACTATGAGCTGGAAGAGAAGACGAAACGCTCTGATTTTGAGTTTGAGGGGAATGTGTATAAGGTAAAGACTTTTTCCGGGATCACACGTCTCGAACGGAATGAGCTCTTTGTTTATGAGTCTGTTCCGGGCACGGCTGTGACGGGACTCAGGTACACGGAGGACGGGATGGAGTTCACTGTTGAGGGACGGAACGATGCCCAGATCACAGTGGAAGGAGAACCGGGTGCGGTCTACACCATTTATCTCAATGGAAAAGAGTGCGGCGAGCAGAAGGCGAGCCTCGGCGGAAAGCTCTCTTTCAGCGTTGAGCTCGGGGCTGCGAAAACAGCTGATGTTAAGATCCGGAAGGCGTAAAGATGGCAGCTGCTTCTTCAAAAGGCAGGAAAACAATTTTTTACTGTTCAAACTGCGGATATGAATCCACAAAGTGGATGGGCCAGTGCCCCGGATGCCATGAGTGGAATACATTTGTCGAAGAGCCGGTCCGGACGGGCGGAACGGCGCCGGGCAGGAAGAAGGTCCTCGTGAAGCCTGTCAGACTGGCGGATGTGACAGCGGAGACGAACGAGCGCCAGACAACGGGGCTTTCTGAACTGGACCGTGTTCTCGGAGGAGGGATCGTAAAGGGATCCATGATCCTGATCGGAGGAGATCCAGGCATCGGAAAGTCCACGATCCTTCTGCAGGTGTGTAAAAATCTCTCGGGCAGAGGGAGGAAAGTGCTGTATATATCCGGTGAGGAGAGTCTTGCGCAGATCCGCATGCGCGCGGATCGGATAGGCGGTGAGGCTGACAGTCTGTACCTGCTATGTGAGACGAACCTTGCAGATATACGTGAGGTAATAGAGGAACAGAAGCCGGACGTCTGTGTCATTGACTCTATTCAGACGATGTACAATGAGGAGGTCTCAAGCGCCCCCGGCTCTGTGTCGCAGGTGCGTGAGTCGACCGGTGTTCTCCTCATGCTCGCGAAGGGGCTCGGAATATCCGTGTTCATTGTCGGGCACGTTACAAAAGAAGGGGCCGTCGCCGGGCCGAGAGTGCTTGAGCACATGGTCGATACGGTCCTGTATTTTGAAGGAGACCGTCACGCATCCTACAGGATACTCAGGGGCGTGAAGAACAGATTCGGATCGACCAATGAGATCGGCGTCTTCGAAATGAGAGGATCCGGGCTGGTCCAGGTCGAGAATCCCTCGGAATACATGCTGAGCGGACGTCCTGTCGAGGCATCGGGTTCGGTCGTCACCTGCGCGGTGGAGGGAAGCAGGCCTCTGCTCCTCGAAGTCCAGGCGCTCGTCGCGAGGACCGGATTCGGTATGCCGAGGAGGACGGCTGCCGGAACGGACTATAATCGGGTGAATCTTCTGATGGCGGTACTGGAGAAGAGATGCGGCATAGACCTGTCTGATCAGGACGCTTATGTGAACATAGCGGGCGGTATACGCATGACGGAGCCGGCGCTGGATCTCGGGATCACCATGGCGATCGCATCAAGCTACCGGGATGTCGTCATACCGGAAAAGCTTGTCGCGTTCGGGGAAGTCGGTCTGTCCGGAGAGGTAAGGGCCGTCAGTCAGGTGGAGAACCGCGTGATGGAGGCAAAGAGGCTTGGATTTGAGGCGGTGGTGCTTCCGAAGGCGAATATGAAGGGCCTTAAGAGCGTGGAGGGGATCAGGCTGATTCCTGTCGAGACTGTCCGTGAAGCGATCGCGATTCGATAAGGTACAGGAAGATCCGTGAGAAAAGCCTGTATGCGATCTTGACGATATGCGGTCTTAACTATATGCGGTCTTAACCATATGCGATCTTAACGGTATGCGATCAATTGAGACCGGAAATTGCGAGACGCTGCATGGGGCATTTGGCCTCTCAGACACAGGATAAAGAAGAAATAGGTAATTGCGAAACTATGTGCGGAATGGAATTGTGTGAGCAATTCAAACAATCTG
>CAMOXU010000103.1 GCA_946629525.1 uncultured Clostridia bacterium | reverse complement strand
TCCCTATATTTCAGACGGCACCCTCCGGTCATCTGACAAGAAGAAAAAGGAACCCGCAAATTGCGGGCTCCCGATGTTGTTCATTATTCCAGTTCGATCGTCCCCGGCGGCTTGCTCGTGAGGTCATAGAGTACGCGATTCACCCCTTTGACCTCATTGATGATCCGCGTCATGCATGTCTGCAGCACGCTCCAGGGTATTTCACATGCCTCCGCCGTCATAAAGTCCGTAGTGAGGACCGCACGGAGCACGACGGCATAGTCATAGGTCCTTCCGTCTCCCATGACACCCACGCTCCTCATATTGGTGAGGGCGGCGAAGTACTGCCCGAGCATCCTGTCCGTTCCGGACCGCGAAAGCTCGTCCCGGAAGATCTTGTCCGCCTCCTGAACGATCCGGACCTTCTCCTCCGTGATCTCACCGACGATACGGACGCCGAGTCCCGGTCCCGGGAACGGCTGCCGATAGACCAGATAGCCCGGTATCCCGAGCTCGATCCCCAGCTGTCTCACCTCATCCTTGAAGAGCATGCGGAGCGGCTCTATGATCTCCCTGAAGTCGACATGGTCAGGAAGACCTCCGACATTGTGATGCGATTTTATGACCGCACCCTGTCCGAGTCCGCTCTCCACCACATCCGGGTAGATCGTTCCCTGAACAAGAAAATCGACAGCGCCGATCTTCTTCGCCTCCGCCTCGAAGACATTGATAAATTCAGCACCGATGATCTTCCGCTTCTCCTCGGGGTCCGTCACACCGGCAAGCTTTTCATAAAAATGCTTCTGCGCGTTCACCCGGACAAAATTCAAATCGTAGGAACCGTTCGGTCCGAAGACAGCCTCGACCTCATCCCCTTCATTTTTGCGAAGAAGTCCGTGATCGACGAACACGCAGGTCAGCTGCTTTCCGACAGCTCTGGACAGTAGCACCGCTGCCACGGAGGAGTCCACCCCGCCGGACAGGGCACAGAGCACTTTGCCGTCTCCGACCTTCTCCCTGATCGCACGGATCTGTTCATCCACGAAGGAGGACATTCTCCAGTCACCGGCACATCCGCAGATGTTCCGCACAAAGCTGTGCAGCATCTTGCTGCCTTCAGGCGTGTGCATGACTTCCGGATGGAACTGGACTGCGTAGAGGGCACGTTCTGCATTTTCCATCGCGGCGACCGGGCAGTTCGCCGTATGCGCCGTCGCCTGAAAACCTTCCGGCACCTCCGCAATATAATCCGTATGGCTCATCCATACGCTGGTCTTTGGAGCGACCCCTGCGAAAATCGGAGAATCTGTCCTGTCGATCAGAAGATCCGTGTGACCGTACTCACTGACAGGCGCTGTCGCGACGCGTCCTCCCAGAAGATGCGCCATGAGCTGGGACCCGTAGCAGATCCCGAGCACCGGAATTCCCAGAGAAAATACAGAGGGATCGATCGTCGGTGTTCCTTCCGCATAGACGCTGTTCGGCCCGCCTGTCAGGATGATCCCTTTCGGGTTCATCGCGGCGATTTCCGATACGGAGAGCGTATGCGGATGGATCTCGCAGTACACGCTGCACTCTCTCACGCGTCTTGCGATCAGCTGCTTATACTGCCCTCCAAAGTCTAAAATAACGATGAGTTCTCTGGACATCCTTTTCCCTCCACACACAATCTTTTCTTCATCACGCAAACCGAAAAAAGGTGCTTCGCATTCTGCGCGGCGCGGCAAGAACACTGAAGCGTTCCTGAATACATTCCCTCTTCGCGAAATCAACGTACATCTCTATCTGCTTCAGATCAGAAAGACGGAGACCTTTCAAAAGCCGGAACGGTCAACACATCCGCAGATCAGGCATATTTATATCTTCCCCGATATTTAAAGAGGAAGATCGCTGTGATGATAAAGCTGACCACTTCCGCTGCCGGCCATGCGCTCCACAGACCGTATCCGCCGAACAGTGCTGTCAGTGCGAACAGGCAGATAACGAGCACGAAGAATGTGCGGACCAGCGACAGGAATCCCGAGATGACTCCGTTCGAGAAGGCCGTGAAAAGGCCCGATCCGAACGTATTATAGCCGGTGAAAAGGGCTGCCGGAAGTGAGATCATGTAGCCAAGAAGAGATATCCTATAGAACTCCGTATCCGGCTTAAAGTAGATCCCGATGATCACGCCGCGCAGGAAATAGAGGACAACGATCAGGACCGCTCCGAGAACAAAGCTCCATATCACGCTGTACTTATATACCTTCTTCCGCATTGGAACGTTCCCGCTGCCGTAGTGGTAGGAAAAGACCGGTTCCACAGCGGTCGTATAGCCCATGAACACCGCCTCGATCAGGAACTGCAGATACGTGATGACGGAAAGCGCGCTGACGCCCACCTCCCCGTAGCAGCGGTGCGCCAGATGGTTCATAAAGAGCACGCTGACTCCGCCGGCAAGGTTGCTGACCATATCCGAGGATCCGTTAAAGCAGATCACACCGATCTCCTTAAGATCCGGCTTTGCGAGCTCCAGTTTATAGGAGCTCTTTCTGGCAATGAGATAAAACCAGATCGCGTAAATGATCGTGCTGCAGTATCCGATAACGGTCGCAACAGCCGCACCCTGGATGCCCCACTGCAAATGCTCCATAAAGTAATAGTCCAGAACACAGTTGAGGACCCCGCCGATCATGATGACGATGGCCGCAGTGACGGTCCTGCCTTCCCCGATGATGAGGATCCCCAGCTCCGACTGGAGCAGGATCGTGATCGAGAAGGCCGACAGGAGCATGTAGTACGGACGCAGGTATTCAATATTTCCGTCCGTAGCCCCGCAGAGCCGCATGATCGGATCGGCGAAAGTCAGGCAGACGACTGTAATCAGGATCCCGCTGAGGATCGTGAAGACAATGACTCTCGAGAATGTCTGACCGGCTTCCTTCCGTTTTCCCTCACCGACCTTCCGGACGATGACCGCATTGCCGCCGGTGCCGATCATGATGCCGACCGCGATGAAAAGCGAGATGACCGGGTAATACAGATTGATCGCGCTGATGGCCAGATCCCCCACATACCGTTCGATGAAGAGACCGTCCACCATCTGATAGACTGCTATAAATACAAACGTAAAAATACTGGGTCCCGTAAATTTTAATAGCGACCAGAAGGAAAAGTCCTGAGCCAGTTCCTCATCCTGCGCAAATTTCTGTTCCTCTTCCATCAGCTCCTTACCTCTTTCTGGAGAAGATTCCGACGATATACTGGAAGAAATTCTTCTTGTCGCCGAGCTTTTCCTTTATTTCCCTGATCGTAACGTCAGACTGTGAATTGTGTGTCGCGAGAGCATGGGCTGTCCTGATATAAATATCCTTGAACTTCTCGATGCTTTCGTCGTCGTACAGGCTCGCGAAATAGTCGATCATCATCTGGAGACCGTCCGCCCCGTCGAGGATCTCAATATCAAGGACGGACTGGGACGCCGCCTGGTTCTGGCGGATATCGATCGTCTCAATTCCGTAGCTGTCTATATCGCGGATATCCTGCTGATAGAGCAGATAGACCGTCTCGTTGTTAAGGTTCTGACCGTTCTTCTCGACATAGGGATAAACGCTGTGCTCGATGCCCTTCTGGACCTGATCGTGTACGTCCGCAAAGAGATCCCGCAAAGTCTCATTGTCCCTGAGACGGACTCCGACCGGAAGGTCTCTGAAGAGAAGACCGATCGTGGAGAGATTCTGTACATCCTCCCTGCCGTTGTAGATCCAGGACAGCATGATATCATTCTTGTTCGTGTAGATCGACACGGCGAGAGCAGCGACTGTAATGAAGAACTCATTTCTCGTGATCTTATACGCCCGCTCCATCGCCGTCATCTGAGGCTGAAGGAGACCGATCTCGGTAAAGAGCTCTCCCATCTCATTTTTCCTGGTCTCATGGTCGAATTCCGGATGCCATGTCCACTCTATGCCCGAATAACGGTCTTCGAAATACTTCCTGCTCTCCTCGTAGAATTTTGAGGTCAGCGCGTCCTCCCTGTTCTGGAGCATAAGATAGTAGTAATCCGTGTCGGGCTGCATGCCTGCAGTGACTTTTCCGACATTGTCCATCAGGATCTTCAGGGATGTGCCGTCGAACAGAGAGTGATGCACGTCGAAGAAGATATATCCTGCCTTCTCCGTCTCAAAGACGCGGCAGCGATACAGCTTCCCGCCGACGATCTTGAACGGATAGACCAATGTGTCCTTGACGAACCGGAACTCGAACTCGGACATCTTCTCCACATGGATATCCTGGAAGATCTCCGGCGTATACTTCTGCATGAGCTCTCCGTCGTCATTCCAGAAATACGTCGTCATGAGCGCCGGATGGCTCCTGATCACGGACTGCATGACGGAAGCCATCTGCTCCATATCGTAGCTCTCGAGATCCAGCTTCATCATGGAATACAGATTGTACATGGTCGAGTTCGGTGTGTAGAGCTGATAATCGACCATATAGAGCTGTTCTGTCGTGAGGGGATGTGCGCTCTGCATCGAGCGGGCATTTTTTTCCTCCGGACTCTCCCCGTCGTCGTTTGCATGCATCTCTTCATACAGTTCCGCGATCTTCTCCGGCGTGCGGCCGCGGAACACTTCACTCGCGTTCAGCCCAGGCAGACCGCTCTCAACGATCAGTTCGATCGAAGTCAGGGAATCTCCACCCATCTCATAGAAGTCATCATGAATTCCCGCGCGGTCGATCTTCAGGACTTTCTCAAATGCTCTGCAGAGCTTTTCCTCCGTCTCGTTCGTCGGGGCGACATAATCCGACCGGAAATCGCTGATATCCGGTTTCGGGAGCGCCATACGATCCATCTTGCCGTTCGGTTTGAGCGGGATCTCGTCGACCTTGATATAGTAAGACGGGATCATGTAATACGGCAGGCGCTTCATAAGCTCTTCGCGGAGCTCGTCCTGATCGAATTCGACGTCCTCCTTATAGTAGGCACACAGAAAGCTCTTGTCGTTCTCATCAAATCCCCTGGCTGCCGCCCACTTGACGCCAAGGGCAGCCCTGATCGCCGCCTCGATCTCAGCAGGCTCGATCCTGTTCCCGTTGATCTTGATCATATCGCCGCTTCTGCCCAGCAGGATATAGTTCCCGTCGGCATCCTTGCGGGCAAGGTCTCCGGTGCGATAAAAGCCGTCTTTAAATGCTCTCGCCGTCTCCTCCGGAAGATTGAGATAGCCGCGGACGTAGGGATTCTCAAAGCAGAGCTCTCCCGTCTCTCCTTCCGGCACTTCATTTCCGTCCTCATCCAGAAGTCGGATCTCCGTCTTCACTTCCGGCTTTCCGATCGGGCAGACCTCATACGACTTGTCGATCTCAAAGATTCCGACGGCAAAGCCGCTCTCGCTGGCCGCGTAGACGTTTACCAGCTGAACATTCTTATTGTAGATGTTATTGGCCGGCTCGCTCCCCACGATCAGCATGCGGAGGAACGGACCTGTCTTATTGCCGATCTTCCTGACATAGGACGGCGTGAGGAACGTGATAGTGATTCGCTTCTCAAGGAAGAATTTCATGAGCAGCATCGGATTCTTGATCACAGTGTAGGGCACGACGTAGTTTCTTCCGCACGGAATACTCAGTGCCTTCAGGATAACGATGACGGAGGCAACAAAGTTCAGCGGCGCAAGCAGGGCGAGTCTGTCCTTTGAGTTGAACGGAGTCTCCCCGTTCAGCTTGATCGATTCGATCGCGCGCTCGAGATTTCCGTACTCATGCAGAACCCCCTTCGGATTTCCCGTCGTTCCGGACGTATAGATCGCATAGGCAGCGTCATGGGGATCTGCCGTCACGAACCCTGCAAGCGGCTTCGTGTGCATAACGATATCCCAGTTATCCTTGTTGAGTTCCGCCACACAGCCGCAGTCCTTGCGGATATAGGCGATCCGATCCGGAGCATAAGTATCCTCGACGAGCGCCCACGCTGCCCCTGCCTTCCAAACGCCCACCATGGCAGCGATCGGGAAAACGCCTCTCGGCAGATTTATAAGGACAAAATCTTCCTTTCCGATCCCCTGCTCTTTGAGCCAGGCGTAGATCCTTCCGGTCATCTCGTCGAACTGCGTATATGTAATTCCTTTGGAATGCGCATCGTCAAAGAGAATTGGTACATTGGGGTTTTCAGCAGTATACTTCTGTAACATCTCCAAAATCGTACTCATGGCATCTCCTTTTTTACATGATATCTTACAGGATGCTGCGAAACTCTGTGCCGCACAGGAATTGTACGAACAATTCCGTTTCACACAGGCTTTCACAATTACCTTATGATAGCCTAACTTTAATTGTATATCAGAAATAACTCGTTCTCAAGTCTCGAATAACGAACCGGACCCTACCGCTTCCGGATCATCCGGACTCCCGGATCCGGGAACGCCCCGCCGTTCATGGTCAGAAGAGGAGCGTCTCAGCGTACCTGCTGTTCCGCGTCCTCCTTCGGGAGCGTCCTGAAGAATCGAACAGCGATGATGATCGTGATCGGGAAGGACAGTAAGAGTGAGAGCGGCTGCGCTTCCTGGATCCCGGCGAGCCCTCTGATCCGTGCAAGGATGAGGAGTGTCGGGATGAACAGAAGTCCGCTCCGAAGCGCCGAGAGAAGGGTCGCGTTCAGACGTTTCCCCGTACTCTGGAAGAGCATCTCCGTGGTCATGCAGATCGGGAGGAGCAGGTAGGCTGCCGCCTGAAGACGAAGCGCCCGGATCCCGACCGCAATCACTTCCGGGTCATCCCGGAAGAGGCCGATCAGCTTCCCCGAGAACAGAAGGATCAGAGTGCACCCGACCAGAATGATCGCTTCCGAAAGGATCGCGGTGAAACGATAGCCTTTCCGGATCCTCGTATACCTTCCTGCCCCGTAATTGAATGCGGACACCGGCTGAAATCCCTGTCCGATTCCGATCGCAATGGAAAATGCAAAGAAGATGATCCTGTTCACGATACTCATCGCCGCTACAGCAGCGTCCCCGTAGACCGCGCACTGAGAGTTCAAAAGCACGGTGGTAATACTGTTCAGTCCCTGGCGGAGAAGACTCGGGAACCCTGTCGTCATGATATTCAGATAGACAGATGCTCCTGCCTGCAGTGCACGCCGAACGCTCAGCCTGCTCTCTGTTCTCCCGGAGAGGAACATATAGAGAAGGATCACCCAGCTTATGATCTGGCTCAGGGCTGTGGAGAGGCCCGCGCCTGCGATCCCCATGCCGAGACCGAACATGAGGATCGGGTCTCCGATCATGTTGAGGACCGCCCCGGACATCAGACCGACCATCCCGAGAGCCGCTTTTCCCTCGTAGCGCAATATGTTATTCATTGTCAGGCTGGAGCTCATGAACGGCGCTGCCGTAAGAATGTAGAAGATATAGGTCCTGGCATACGGAGCGATCGTCTCCGTACTGCCGAGTGCCATGACGAGATCATCCAGGCACAGAAAGCCCAGAAGTGAAATGACGGTCCCGAAGAAGAACGAACCGAAGAAGCCGGCGGACGCAGTAACGGAGGCTTTTTCCCGGTCCTGCTGTCCAAGCGCCCGGGACAGAATACTGCCCGATCCCTGTCCGAACATGAACCCGAAAGCCTGTATGATGGACATGAACCCGAAGACTACACCGACAGCGCCGCTCGCGCTCGTTCCAAGCCTCCCGACGAATGCGGTATCCACCAGATTGTAGATGTTGTTGACCAGCATGGAGATGACGCTGGGGACCGACAACGTAACGATGAGCTTCGGGATCGGCGTGCGTGTCATCTTCTCGAACTGTGAGATTTTTCTGTTTGTGTTCTTCACCCTGTATCACCCTTCTGTCACATGGTCTGACAGACGCGCCGGGCGTTCGACACTTCCCGGACGTGTTCCAAGTGTTCTTTCCTGTCTTTCTTTGACCATCATACGCCGATTCCGCCAAATTTGCCAGTATCCTTCTGTGGTTCCGAAAAATGAGAAAAAGGGGCCTCTGCCCCTTTTTTATGCCCGGTAAAACGTGTCCGTCACATGCCCAGGTCTTCCATCCAGATCTTCAGATCTTCCATCGACACACTGCCGCCGTACCGCTTTCCTTCCATTACCTTGAACTTTCTGCCGGTCAGATTATTGA
>CAMOXU010000102.1 GCA_946629525.1 uncultured Clostridia bacterium | reverse complement strand
TAAAGAATTTTCGAGTATAATGTGTTTCGCTGTTCAGTTATCAATGTGCTCTTTGCTGCAGCTCTTTGCGACAGCTTTAATAGAATATCACCTGACATCTGGAACGTCAAGCACTTTTTTGATTTTTTTTACCTTTTTTTAACGTTGCCGACGGGTCTTTTCATGACCCCAACAACCTGTATCCGATCTTCCCGGAACATACTATATCCTGTATCGGCCGCCTTTACGTCAGCGCAGCCGGTTCAGTGCAGACCCATGGCGTGGCGGGCCGCATGGTAAATCAAATTGCAGTCATCCAGCATGGCAAGCAGAGAACTTCCGCGCACAAACTGCAGAAGGGCTGTACCTCTTTCGGTGAACTCGATAAGATGCAGTATGGCAAGCAGCCAAAAGACGGCGATCATTGCATTAAGAAGTCCCAAAACAAATCCCATGAACCTGTCGATCTTACGGACCTTTGGTGCCTTTACGAGTTTATTCAGAAGAAGCGTCACCAGAAACAGTATCACAATGAAAGAGCCCATTGTAATAGCGGCCGACGCCGCATAGATAAAGAACCTTTTCACCGCATCCCTGAGCTCTGACTGCACAGGTTCTGAACGAACAGCATCGGCATCCCCGCTCTGCAGGGCATCTTCCAGCCCCTCGGGGAGCGAAACATTTCGCAGGATCCAGATATCCTCACCGGCCGCAAGCTTCTCTGTGTTCCTGCTGACGACCTCCTTCGCGACCTCCTCCATAGGAGAGTTGACGAACCGGCAGCTTCCCAGGATCCCGCACATTTTCGGCGTGACCGATATCGTCAGGACCGCCAGCAGGATCAGAAAAAGCGTCAATTCCACTTCCCCGAAAAATCCTATAGCGACCCCCTTGCCTGCGACAAGGAGAACGAACAGGATGAAGATTACCACTAACATTTCAGATTCCATAACACCTACCCGCCGGATGCGTCAGACCGAACCAGCTTTACCCCCACAGCTTCATTCCCATAACATAGCGTTCCGCAAGATAGACCAGATTATAATCGTCGAGCATGGAGAGCACAGGGCTCGCCTGCACATGTGCAAGCACAGCTCCCCCCGCTTCGGAAAACTCAAAGAGATGCAGAATGGCGAGCAGCACCCAGATACCGATCAGTCCCTCGAGAAGGCCCAGGACGAATCCCATCATCCGATCGATCGCACGGATCCCCGGTGTCTCCACGAGCCTGTGTACAACGATCGCAGCGATCACCAGAATGACAACGCAGAAGATCACAGTGAAAATGACTGCCGCAGCGTAGATCAGAAGCTCCTTGACTGCATTTTTAAGATAGATCTGCACGGCCCCCTGCCGGATGGCATCGGCATCCCCGTTCATAAGTGCCGCTCCCAGTTCGTCCGAAACAGGTATGTATTGAAGGAGGCTGTAATCCGTGCCTGCCGCAATTTTCTCGGTCTCCGCTCCAACGATATCCCACGCCCTCTCCTCCATATATGCATTGACATTCTGAGAGTCCTTGATCAGATTATACGTCTTCGGAGAGAGCACGATCGTAAGTATAAAAAGCGCGATCAGTAAGAACGTGGCGATCACTGTGCCGTAGAAGCCCCTGACAGCTCCTTTTATCGCTATGGCAAAAATATAAAAAAACACGATCACAGTTAATAAATCTGTTACCATAAATCCAACCCGCAAAGTATTTCTCCGGCTGTCCGGTGTGTTCTCTTTATTTCCATATATGAGGCTGATCCTGTCTGAAGCACACAGTACACATTCGGGACGTATGCGTCCGAAAAATGCCTCTCTTCACCCGTTCATCCGGAGACCGTCCCCGCGTATTCCGCGTCAGCGATCACGTAAGCCGCACCATCAGCGCATTCATATCCGTGATGACAAAATATTTATTTCTGCCGAGCTTCAGCATGTCATAGATCGTGCCTTCGTCCAGGCTTCCTTCATATCGGCACACTCCCCGCGTCGTATATACCGCCGCCTGGGACGAATTTCCCAGCAGGATCTCATTGTCACAGATATGGATCCTGTCATAGATGATGTCGACATAGCTCTTCGACACGAATTTACCGGCTGAATTATAGATCTCCATACGGTACCGGTGCTTCGGATCGTCACTGGAAAAAATGAATCCGATGTACTTATCATCGTAAAAGCAGCTCTCGATCTCATCCGCAAAATCGACCGTCTTCACCGCCTTCGGCTCCTCTTCACCGCGGTAGACCGTGAAGCCGTTGTCCCTCACCGCCATCACCGCGCCTCCGTCGAAATACATGAGCTCCGGAACGATCGTCCCGGAAAACTCCTGCGTCACGAGCACATGCTCGTCGCTCGCGCTGTCCCGGAAATCATAGAACACCAGCTTCGATCCCACAGCTCCACCCGAGACTGTCACGTAGGACACCGCCAGGTATTTCCCGTCGTCCGATATTGCGAGTGCTGCCGGGCTTCCGGTCTCTCTGGCCGATACATTGACCGCCGCGATCACCTGCCCCTGGGCATTGTAGTACTGGATCTCCGACTCCCCCTGCATATCGAGGATGGCGGCCACCGTACCGCCTTTTGACACCCGCGCGGAGAGGATCGGCATATTGGCGTTGAACGATCCGACCGCACCCTTCGAGTTGCAGATATGGATCAGTGTACCCCGCTTGTCGTAAATGAGGATCGTATCACCGCACACGTCCACGACCGGCTGCGTCATATTGAACGCGTAGCTCCAGATCTCCTGCATATCCCTCTTAAGGAGCGATGCTCCGTCCGAGGAATACCGAAGCACATTGCCGTTCACGGTACGATATGTGGAGATCGTGTCCATCTGCTCCTCTGATTCGATCACTTCGTAGGAAGAGTAGCTGTGATGAATGACCATATACCGTATGACAAAGAACAGCAGGATGCCGGCCGCACAGATCAGGGCCGTTCGGATGTATGTCGTGCGCCGATGCTGCCGCAGACGGACATCATATTCATCCTCACCGGGGGCTCCTGCACCTGTGATCTTCATTTTCAACTGTCCAAACCACTTTTTTATTTTCTCTGCAAGAACACCCATGACTCACCCGGTATGACTTTCTTATCGTTTTCTTCTGAGACGCGCAATCCGCGCGTCAGAAAATTACAAAAGACGGAGTGCACCCTGAAAGACAGCTCTTCCGGCACACCCCGTCAAAAGCTCTCAGCACGCCTCACTGAGATGCCCGTTATTTCTCACACACAAACTCCTTTGTGCGCTTATAGATTCCCTGCGCATCGAGACCGTAATACTTATAAAGCTCAAGGGCGGGGCCGGACATGCCGAAGCAGTCCGGAATACCGATCCTTCTGACCGGAACGGGACACTTCTCGGTGATCGCCTCGCAGACAGCGCTGCCGAAGCCTCCGATCACGGAGTGTTCCTCCACGGTGACGATCTTTCCCGTCTCACGCGCCGCTCTGACAAGGATCTCCTCGTCGATCGGCTTGATCGTGTGAATATTGATCAGACGCGCGTGGATCCCGTCCTTTTCAAGAAGGTCACATGCATCCATCGCCGCTGTGACCGGAAGTCCCGTCGCCACGATCGTCACGTCGCTCCCGTCGCGAAGGGTGATTCCCTTTCCGAATTCAAACTTATAGTCCTCCGCCGAGTTGAAGACCGGTGAGGCAAGTCTGGCGAGACGCAGATAGACCGGGCCGTCAATGGCATAGGCCGCCCTCACGGCAGCTCTCGTCTCCACGTCGTCCGCCGGCTGAATGACGGACATATTCGGAATGACGCGCATGAGCGCAATGTCCTCGATACACTGATGAGAAGCTCCGTCCTCACCGACCGATACGCCTGCATGGGACGCGCAGATCTTGACATTCAATTTCGGATACGCGATGGAATTGCGGATCACCTCATACGCGCGGCCGGTCGCGAACATCGCGAAAGAGCTGGCGAAGACGACCTTTCCGGTCGTAGCGAGACCGGCGGCGATGCCCATCATATTCCCTTCCTGAATGCCCGCGTCAAAAAATCTTTCCGGAAATTTCTTCCCGAAGAGCGCGGTCTGTGTGGATGCGGCAAGGTCTGCATCCATCACGCAGATATTCTCATACTCGGCTCCGAGCTCACAGAGCTCCTGGCCGTAACTTACTCTCGTCGCAATTTTCTTTACATCCGGCATAATTCTTCCTCCGCTTTCGTGAGTTCGTCCATAGCAGCTTTAAACTCTTCGGCGTTGGTCGCCTTTCCATGCCAGCCGGCATTGTTCTCCATAAAGGAAATGCCCTTGCCCTTGACCGTCTTCATGACAATACAGGTCGGGCGTCCTTTCACCGAAGCCGCCTCGTCAAAGGCCGCAGCCAGCTGATCGAAGTCATTGCCGTCTGCCACTCTGACCACATGGAATCCGAATGCTTCGAACTTTTTATCGATCGGGTTGGGAGAGTTGACTTCCTCCAGAGTACCGTCGATCTGGAGATTGTTGTTGTCCACGATCACGCACAGATTGTCAAGCTTGCGGTTCCCCGCGAACATGGAAGCCTCCCATACCTGGCCTTCCTCCAGTTCGCCGTCTCCGAGCAGTGCATACGTTCTGTATGACTCACCGCTGATCTTTGCGGAGAGCGCCATGCCGACCGCCGCGGAATATCCCTGTCCCAGAGATCCCGTCGACATATCGACACCTGGCGTCATAAAGCACGGATGTCCCTGGAGCCTCGATCCCATATGACGCAGGGTCCGAAGCTCCTCCTTCGGGAAAAATCCTCTCGCCGCAAGGGCTGCATACAGCGCGGGCGCGGCATGCCCTTTGGAGAGGACAAAGCGGTCCCGGTCCGGCTTCTCCGGATCCTCCGGGTCAATATTCATGACATTGTTGTAGAGATACACGATACATTCTGTTGCCGACAGTGATCCGCCCGGATGTCCGGATTTTGCGTGAAACGTGCCGACAATGATGCCCTTTCGGACTTCATTGGCGGTCAGGAGCAATTCTTTTTTGTTCATAGCTGTCTTCTCCCTTCCAGCGCCCTGAGTAAAGTCACCTCGTCAATATTCTCCAGATCTCCTCCCACGGGAACTCCGCTGGCGATCCTGGTCACCCGGATGCCTGTAGGTTTGATCAGTCTGCTGATATACATCGCAGTCGTCTCGCCCTCAAGAGATGAATTCGTAGCGATGATCACCTCATCGACATCTCCCGAAAGTCTGGCCATGAGCTCTTTCAGCCGGATGTCATCGGGTCCGATTCCGAGCATCGGAGAAATTGCACCGTGCAGTACATGATAGACGCCACCATACTTACCGGTTTTTTCGTATGCTGCCTGATCCCTCGGCGTCTCAACGACCATAATCGTCTTCTTGTCCCGCTTCGGGTTGCTGCAGACGGGACACAACTCTTCGTCTGTCAGCGTACAGCAATTTTTACAGTACCGCACATTTCGTCTTGCGTCAAGTATACTGGACGCCAATCTCTCCGCTTTTTCAGCCGGCTGACTTATAATATAGAATGCCAGGCGCTGGGCCGTTTTCGGCCCGATGCCCGGCAGATGGGATAACTGCTCCACGAGCGCGGAGATATATCCACTAAAATAGTCCACTGCCAAGGCCTCCCATACCGCCGCCGAACTGTCCCATCATCTTCGCTTTCTGATCGTCTACCTGACGGAACGCTTCATTCAGCGCCGCGACGATCATATCCTCGAGCATCTCGACATCTTCCGGATCGACAGCTTCCGGATCGATCGTAAGCTTCGTCACTTCTTTCTTTCCGTTGACAGTGACCTCGACCGCGCCGCCTCCGGACGTCGATTTGAATTCCGCCTCCTCGAGGGCTTTCTGGTTCTCTTCCATCTGGCGCTGCATTTTCTGCGCCTGTTTCATCAGATTATTCATGTTTCCGGGCATGCCGCCCGGGAATCCGCCTCTTCTTGCCACTTTTTTCCTCCTTATGCATCCGGTTTGTTCAGGTTTTGGACTCTAATATATCAGAAATCCTCCGAAACTTCCACGGGAATATTGATCTTGCCGGTATCCTTCAGTATATCATCCGCCGAAATGCCGTAAATCTTCTCTCCTTTATCGTGCGAACTCTTCAGGACGACCTCCACATCCCGGCCGTAGCGCTTTCTGACAGCCTCCCGTATCTCCCCGCAGTACCTTTCGACATCCCGGGAGCCGGCCTCAATAAAGCCATCCAGCGTGCTGTTCGCGGACCGGATATACAGCTTTCCGTCCATATCCACAGCATTGTAGCAGGGCACCGACTTCACAAGAAGCCCCTTGAGAAGCCCGCTGCTCACGTCCTGCCTGACAGATTCCCACTCGGCCCGGATCAGCTTCAGTTCCTCCGGTGCGGCATGCGGCGGAGGTGCAGTCTCCACCTCCGGCAGAGGCTCTTCTTTCTCATGAAGATTTCTGTTCTGCCCGGTCCCGCGCTCCGGCACGCCGAGAGTCTCGATTTCATCGAGCCGTCTCTCCAGCGCACGGACCCGGTCCCTGAACGCGGCATCCGTCGCCTCCATCTGCGGGCGGCACAGCCTTACGATCGCGACCTCGGTCAGTACCCGCCTGTTCCCTGCCTGCCGCATCGAATTCGCAAGATCCGACAGGATGCGGATATAGCGCATCACGGTCTCCGGTTCAACGCGGGACGCGTGCTCCTTCAGCACCGCGAGCTGTTCCCTCGAGGCATCCACCGCTTCCAGTGCTTCCTCCGACGTCGCCGCGAGGAGGAGATTCCGCATGTACCAGGTAAAATCGCTGACGAACTGACCGACTTCCCGTCCCCGCTCTATGATCTTTTCGAAAATGAGGACCGCACGTCCGGCATTTCCTGCGATGATCTCTCCGAGAAGCTCTCCGAAGACGTCCGTATCCACCGCGCCGAGTGCAGAGAGGGCCTTCTCGTATGTCAGGGTCTCACCCATATAAAATGCCATGCACTGATCGAGCAGGGACAGCGCATCACGCATGGATCCGTCAGCCGAGCGGGCTACGAAACGAAGCGCCCGCTCCTCGACCTCGACTTTCTCGCGCTCAGTAAGCTCCCGCATCCTCGCGATCATCGTCTCCTGATCGATCCGCCGGAAATCATAGCGCTGGCATCTCGAAAGGATCGTTGTCGGGATCTTTCCGGATTCGGTCGTCGCCAAAATAAAAATCACATAAGAAGGAGGTTCCTCAAGCGTCTTCAGAAGCGCGTTGAACGCTCCGGCAGACAGCATGTGAACCTCATCGATGATGTAGACCTTATAATTTCCCTGTGTCGGACGATAGCGCACTTCCTCCACGATCTCACGGATATTATCGACGCCATTGTTGGAAGCGGCGTCGATCTCGATGACATTCATGGAACTTCCTGCCGCGATCGCGCGGCAGGAAGCACATTCATTACACGGACTGCCGTCCACAGGATGTTCGCAGTTCACGGCCTTCGCCATGATCTTAGCGACGGATGTCTTTCCTGTTCCCCTTGTACCGCAGAAGAGGTAGGCATGCTGGGTGCGGCCGGCCCTGACCTGATTTTTTAATGTCTTTACAATATGATCCTGGCCTTTGACCTCGTCAAATGTCTGCGGCCTCGCTTTGCGGTACAGAGCAACATAGGACATGAATTAATCTCCAAAGCTGATACCCATGAACTTGGCAAGCTGTACAGTCTGATCTTCCGGATCGACCATCTTGAGCTGTCCGGCACTTGCCTCGAGCGGTACCTTAACGATCTGATTATTAACGGAAGCTACCATGTAGCCGTAGTCTTCATCAATGATAAGCTTGGATGCGTATACACCGAGCTTTGTGGACAGGATCCTGTCGAACGGATCCGGCGAACCGCCGCGCTGTACATGGCCCGGAACTGTCACGCGGACTTCAGAGCCTGTTCTCTCGGTAATATCCGCCGCAAGCTTGTAGGAGACCGACGGATAATCCTTGAGCAGCTTCTCCATCGCTTTCTTCTTATCTTTCTTCTTGAGCGCTGCCATCTCCTTCGAGATCGCACCCTCAGCGACCGCAAGGATCGTGAACTTCTTGCCGCTGGAATGACGCTTCTCGATCGCGGCGCAGACCTTGTCCAGATCATACGGGATCTCCGGAAGAAGGATGATGTCCGCTCCGGAAGCGACGCCGGCACTCAGCGTCAGCCAGCCGACCTTATGGCCCATGACCTCAACGATAAAGACGCGTCCGTGAGAGGAAGCCGTCGTGTGGATCTGGTCGATCGCGGTCGTCGCGATATCGATCGCCGACTGATAACCGAAGGTAAGGTCTGTTCCCCAGATATCGTTGTCGATGGTCTTCGGAAGATGATTGACATTGAGTCCTTCCTC
>CAMOXU010000101.1 GCA_946629525.1 uncultured Clostridia bacterium | reverse complement strand
TATCCGTGCTGCCGGGTCATCCGGGATTCCGGATGGAAATGTATCCCCAATACGGGAAGGCCTTAAATATCGTCCGTCTCCTTTATGATAGCACAAACAAAATGAACCTTAAACAAAAGATTATTCTTAAAGAAATGCAAAAATAAGAGGTTTCCCTGTGTATTCTCCAAAAAGACTATGGTATAATTGACAAAGTACAGAGAAAAGCAGACTGCTGTTTTGGTGCTTTTTTCGGCACAGTTTTGTCACACAGACAGGATTTAAAGAAGGAGAGTTATTATGCAGAAATTCAGTTATGTACTTACAGACGCAGAAGGAATTCATGCTCGTCCGGCAGGTGAGCTTGTAAAGCAGGCGAAGGGTTACAAGAGCAAAGTCTCGATCTCCAAGGACGGCAAGTCTGTAAACGCAGCGAAGATCCTTGCAGTCATGAGCCTTGGCGCAAAGCAGGGACAGACCGTTGAGTTCACGATCGAAGGCGAAGACGAGGTTCAGGCAGCAGCTGAGCTCGAAGCTTTCATGAAGGCAAATCTGTAAAGACTGACGACCCGGCAGGGGCGGATCTGCAAAGACTCCTGCGGGGAAGGGATCCTGCTTCCGGTCTGCTCCGGAAAAGGGAATTTTTTGAGAGAAAAGTATACTGCAGTAAAAAAGAAAGCCTCCGGCGGGTGCCGGAAGGCTTTCTTTTTTTATGTAATAGGAAACTTCGTTTCCTATTACACAAAAACGCTCCGCGAGGATGCGACTGGTGCGCATCTGAAAGTGCAAGCTGACGCTTGCGCGCACCAGCGCGCAAAGAGCCGCAATGCGGCTCTTTGTTCCTTTGCGCAATAAGGCCGGAAAATGTCCGCCGCTTTATCAGTCTTTGGAAGCGGTATTGGCCTTTGCCTCGAGAAGCTTCATCGCGCGGACCTTCAGCGGAAGACCGAAGAGTGTGATGAAGCCGGAAGCATCGTGGTGATCGTACATGTCGCCTGTCGTGAAGGAGGCGAGGGATTCGTTGTAGAGGCTGTACGGAGATGTCGTGCCGGCCTTGATGATATTTCCCTTGTAAAGCCGCATGCGGACTTCGCCCGTCACGTATTCCTGCGTGGATTTCGTGAAAGCGATGAGCGCATCGCAGAGCGGCGTGAACCATTTTCCTTCGTAGACGACCTGGGCGAGCTTGTCGCCGACGGTCTTCTTGAATTCCATTGTCGCACGGTCCAGAACGAGCTCCTCCAGCTGGTTGTGGGCTTCAAAAAGGATCGTTCCGCCGGGTGTCTCATAGACACCGCGGGATTTCATTCCCACGACGCGGTTCTCGACGATATCAACGATACCGATCCCGTTCGCTCCGCCCAGCTTGTTGAGGGTGCGGATGACGTCGGCGACTTTCATTTTTTCGCCGTTCACAGAGGTCGGCATACCTTTTTCGAACGTGATCGTGAGGTCGGTCGGCTCATCCGGAGCAGCTTCGGGAGTCACGCCGAGGACCAGCATATGCTCGTAGTTCGGTGCGAGGGACGGATCCTCGAGCTCGAGACCTTCGTGGGAGATGTGCCACAGATTGCGGTCACGGCTGTAGCTGTGGGAGTGGTCGAAAGGAAGATCGATCCCCCTGGACTTGCAGTAGGCAAGCTCATCCTCGCGGGACTGAAGTGTCCAGAGGTCCGTCATTCTCCAGGGCGCGATGACTTTGATGTCCGGAGCGAGGGCCTTGATGCCGAGCTCAAAGCGGATCTGGTCGTTGCCCTTGCCGGTAGCGCCGTGGCAGATCGCGACGGCGTTCTCCTTGCGGGCGATCTCTACCAGCTTCTTGACGATCGCCGGACGGGCCATGGATGTGCCGAGCAGATACTTGTGCTCGTAGACGGCTCCGGCCTGTACGCAGGGCATGATGAAATTCTCGGCGAAATCATCGTTGATATCTTCGATATACAGCTTCGATGCGCCGGAAAGGCGGGCTCTCTCGTCGAGACCTTCCAGCTCTTTCTCCTGGCCGCAGTCTACGCAGCAGCAGATGACTTCATAATCGAATGTTTCTTTTAGCCACGGAATGACCGCTGTTGTATCAAGACCGCCTGAATATGCGAGAACGACTTTCTCCTTGCTCATGAATGAATCCTCCTTAATAATAAGAATGCCCCGGCGTTCCTGCCGTGCCGCAGGAAGCGTCCATATCTGTACGGCGGTCATCCGCCGGAGGCACTGATCGCCTGTTATTTTGCCTGTGAATACGAATATACAACGTATGCAAAAGTTATGCAAGCATGAATTTGATTTTTATTGACTCTGTTGTGAATATTATTCGGAGAAAATGCATAATTATGCAAATATAAGAGGTTTACATTTGTCCGGGTTTGGGATATGATATCTTATCGGAAGCTGCACAGCAGCTTTCGATAAAAAGGCCTGCGAAGCTGGCCGGATCATGAGAACCGCTCTGCCGGGCAGCTGTGAACAAGGATGCGAAAAATCATAGAGAAAGGATGAGCGGTTCCCGCCTGAAGAGCCGGTCTCCTTCAGAAACGGAGTATTAATTATGAAGACAATTGACGGCGGCGTCACGGCCGCAAATGGATTTCTGGCAGCCGGCGGTGCAGCCGGCATTAAAAAGAACGGAAGCGCCGATATGGCGATCATCTGTGCTGAGGTGCCGTGCGTCGCTGCGGGTACATTTACCACGAACCGCGTGAAGGCCGCCCCGGTAATATGGGACCGGGAGCTTGTGTATGGCGGATCTCCGATCCGCGCGGTCATCGTGAACTCCGGCGTGGCCAATGCCTGCACGGGGGAACAAGGGCTTCGCTATTGCCGGGAGACCGCCGCTGCGGCTGCCGAAACACTCGGTATTCCGGAGAATTCGGTCTGTGTGGCGTCCACGGGCGTCATCGGAGCGCAGATCCCGATCGATAAGATCCGGAATGGCATCAAAAAGATCGCGCCGTCTCTCGGGAAGGAACGGGAGGATGCAAAAAGCGCCGCGAAGGCGATCATGACGACGGACACGGTCTCCAAGGAGGCCTGCGTCGAAGTGACATTTTCCGACGGAAGCCGGGCCGTGATCGGCGGATGCTGCAAGGGCTCGGGGATGATCCATCCGAATATGTGCACGATGCTCAGCTTCCTCACGACCGATGCAAAGATCTCGAAAGAGATGCTGCAGAAAGCACTTTCCAGTGTCGTCCCGGATACCTTCAATATGGTCTCCGTCGACGGAGACACATCGACCAATGACACCTGCCTGCTTCTCGCAAGCGGACTTGCGGAGAACGCGCCGATCGGGACGGAAGGGGAGGATTACGAGATCTTCCGGGAAGGACTGCTGTCTGTCTGCACAGCCCTTGCAAAGAAGATGGCCCGGGATGGAGAGGGCGCGACCTGCCTCTTTGAGGTGAAGATCGTGGGCGCGGACACGAAGGAGAATGCGAAGGTCCTCGCGAGATCCGTCGTCTCCAGCACGCTCACGAAGGCGGCGATCGCAGGACATGACGCCAACTGGGGGCGGATCCTGTGTGCCATGGGCTATTCGGGCGTCGATTTTGACCCCGATAAGGTCGATCTTTTCTTCGAGAGCGCAGCCGGAAAGATCCAGATCATGAAGGACGGCGTCGGGACGGATTACAGCGAGGAGACTGCGACGAAGATCCTGTCGGAGGACGCGATCCTTGCGACGGCGGACTTAAAGAGCGGAGACGCGGAGGCCTGCGCATGGGGATGTGATCTGACGCATGAGTATGTGAATATCAATGCGGACTACAGATCCTGAGAAAGTCACTGTCAGACGATCTGAAGCAGATGGTTCTGCATTAAGAGGGCGGAATGCATCCTTTTGCAAAACACCGGAATGAAGCGCATGGCGTGGAGGTAAGTAAGAATGGCTGAAAATATGGATCTCTGGATAGAGAAGGCGAACGTTCTCGTGGAAGCCCTTCCCTATATCAGAGAGTTCAACGGGAAAAAAATAGTTGTAAAGTACGGCGGCTCGGCGATGACGGATTCGCACCTCAAAAAGAGCGTCATCACTGACGTTGCGCTGCTCAAGCTGATCGGAATGAAGCCGATCATCGTGCACGGCGGCGGCAAGGAGATCAGCAAGTGGGTGCGTCTGTCCGGAAAGACGCCGGAGTTCGTGAACGGACTGCGCGTCACGGACAAGAGCACCATGGAGATCGCCGAGATGGTCCTCGGCAAGGTCAACAAGGGCCTTGTCCAGTATATGGAGGAGAACGGCGTGAAGGCCTGCGGCATATCCGGCAAGGACGGCGGGACGATGCGCGTTGTGAAGAAGCAGCTCGCGAACGGTCAGGATATCGGTTACGTGGGTGAGGTGACCACGGTGGATACCGCGCTCATCGATACCCTTCTCGACCAGGATTTCATCCCGGTCATCTGCCCGATCGGTCTCGGCGAGGAGGATTTCAAGTCCTACAATGTCAACGCGGACGATGCCGCCTGCGCGATCGCCGTGGCGGAGAAGGCCAACAAGCTTGCCTTCCTTTCGGATATCGAGGGAGTCTATGAGGATCCCCACGATCCGGCGACGCTCATTTCCGAGCTGACGATCGCGGACGCGCAGAAGTTCATTGAATCCGGCAACGCCGGAGGGGGAATGCTTCCGAAGCTCCAGAACTGCATTTCAGCGATACAGAACGGCGTGTCCAGAGTGCATATCCTGGACGGGAGAGTCGAGCACTCGCTTCTTCTGGAGTTCTTTACGGACAAAGGCGTCGGCACGGCAATCATAGATGAGGAGGGAAGCAGGTATTATCATGGACCAAAGTAAAATTATGGAAATGACGGAGCAGTACGTCCAGCACACCTATAACCGGTTCCCGATCTCCATCGACAGGGGAGACGGCGTCCGGGTGTGGGACAGCGAAGGGAAGGAATATCTCGATTTCATGGCCGGGATCGCGGTCTACGCGCTGGGATATCATTTTCCCGGATATGACGAGGCCCTGAAAGCGCAGATCGACAAGGTCCTGCACACGTCGAACCTCTACTATCACGAGCCGCTGGCGCTCGCGGCCAGAGATGTCGTCGAATCGACAGGACTTTCCAAAGTGTTCTTCACGAACAGCGGGGCGGAGGCCATCGAGGGGGCGATCAAGTCCGCGAGAAAGTACGCATGGCTGAAGGACGGGAAAAATGATCATGAGATCATCGCGATGAAGAGCTCCTTCCACGGCAGATCTGTCGGCGCTCTGTCCGTCACGGGAAATGCACATTATCAGGATCCCTTCAAACCGCTGATGGGCGGCGTTGTCTTCGCCGAGTACAATAATCTTGAGAGCGTTCAGGCGCTCGTCAACGACAGGACCTGTGCGATCATCATGGAGACGATTCAGGGCGAGGGCGGAATCTACCCCGCAGATCCGGAGTTCATACAGGGGATCCGGAAGATCTGTGATGAGAACGACATTCTCCTGATCCTCGACGAGATCCAGTGCGGCATGGGAAGATCCGGCCGCATGTGGGCTTACGAGGAGTACGGGATCCTGCCCGATATCATGACCTGCGCGAAGGCCCTGGGCTGCGGAGTCCCGGTCGGCGCGTTCGTCCTCAATGAAAAGACTGCGCAGAATTCGATGGTGCCGGGCGATCACGGGACGACATACGGCGGAAATCCGTTCGTCTGCGCGGCGGTCCATGAAGTCTTTGAACTCTTTAAAAAGCATGAGATCGTAAAGCATGTCGAAGAGACCGCACCTTATCTTACGAAGAAGCTCGACGAGCTCGCGGCTGCGTATCCGGACAAGATCAGGGAGCGGCGCGGCAGAGGTCTCATCCAGGGACTGGAGCTCGCTCCTGAGGTGCCCGTCGGAGAGGTCACGAAGAAAGCACTTGCAAAAGGGCTTCTCATCATCTCCGCGAGCGGCAATGTGCTGCGGCTCGTTCCCCCGCTCATCGTGACGGAGGAGGACATCGACTGCGCATGCGCGATCCTTCGGGAGTGTATCTGATAAGAAATTGACGGATTCAGACGGAGCCCGCACTGTATATGGCATTCTTCTGCGGAGAATGTCTGCCGTATGCAGTGCGGGCCCTCGTGAATCCTTCCCCGAAACTTCTTGAATATCGTTTTTGAATTCGTTACAATAATAGATGAGCACGACCGGAGACTACTGTGTTCTTTGGAGGTGCTTATGATGAAAGGCTATTTTTTAAAATCCATGACGGTCTTTGTCATGGCTTTTGTTCTATTAAGCGGATGCGGAACGCGGACGGTGGAATATATGCAGGATTCCTCCGCCCCCGCGGTTTCCTCCGGCTCTTCGGATGCTCCCTCGGCGCCGGGCGGGGATTTTTATTTTTCAAAGGAGACCCCGGATGCGGAGAGCGAAGCTCCGGATATGATCAAGGTCTTTGTGTGCGGCGCGGTGATGCATTCCGGCGTATACAGCGTCCCGGCCGGGGCCCGGCTCGGAGAAGCCATCGAGCTTGCCGGAGGGATGAGCGCCGATGCGGATCCTGATTATCTAAATCAGGCAAGGGTCCTTGCGGACGGCGAACAGATCCGGGTGCCGACGAGAGCGGAGACGGAAAGCATGCCCGGACCTGCCGTGAAGACGGCTGCCGCCGAGGGGGGAAGCTCCGGAGGCAAGGTCAATATCAATACGGCGGACATCGAGGAGCTGCAGACGCTCGGCGGGATCGGAGAGACGAGAGCACGTGCGATCATTTCCTACAGGGAGACGAACGGAGCCTTTCAGCAGATCGAAGACATCATGAATGTGTCGGGAATCAAGACGGCGCTTTTCAACGCGATCAAAGACGATATCACGGTGGGTTAGAAGGGCGATGCTGTCCGGCGTCCGTGCGTTCAGACTGCAATACATATACACAAGGAGAACAAGATGGCAAGAAAGATACTTGTCGTGGATGACGAGAAGCTGATCGTAAAGGGAATACGTTTTTCACTGGAGCAGGAGGGCTTTGAGGTCACCTGCGCATATGACGGTGAAGAAGCGCTTGAATACGCAAAGCAGACGGAGTATGACATGATCCTTCTGGATCTCATGCTGCCGAAGCTTTCCGGCCTTGAGGTCTGCCAGCAGATCAGGGAGTTTTCATCCGTTCCCATCATCATGCTGACGGCCAAGGGGGAGGATATGGACAAGATCCTCGGTCTTGAGTACGGCGCGGATGATTATATCACGAAGCCGTTCAATATCCTCGAGGTCAAGGCGCGTATCAAGGCGATCCTGAGGCGTGCGAAGAGGCCCTCGGAGGAAGCTCCCCAGTCGAAGGCAATCGAGGTCGGCGGACTCCGGATGGACTGCGAGAGCAGGCGCGTCTACGTGAACGGCAGGGAAGTCTATCTCACAGCCAAGGAGTTCGATGTGCTCGAACTGCTCGTCTTTAATCCGAATAAGGTCTACAGCCGCGAGAACCTTCTCAATATTGTATGGGGATATGAGTATCCGGGCGATGTGCGCACTGTCGACGTCCATATCCGGCGTCTGCGCGAGAAAATCGAGGAGAACCCGAGCGATCCGAAGTATGTTCATACAAAATGGGGTGTAGGCTATTATTTCCAGAGCTGAGAAAAAAGCACGTTTTACGTTCATAAAGAGTCTTCGATTCCGGATAATGGTGATCCTGATCCTGATCGGCATCGTGCCGTGCATCATCACGACCAGCGTCGTCGTTCGAAGCTATCGCTCCCGCGCTGTTTCTTTACGCGAATCAGGTGTAAAGAACCAGTGCGAGATTTTGTGCGATTTTCTGGAGTCGGAAAGCTATCTGAGCAATCCTGATTCCGCTGTGGTCAACAGCGAACTCTCTCTTTTATCCAATGTCTATAACGGAAGGATCCTGATCATGGATTCGGATTACCGCGTCGTCAAGGATACGTACGACATCGATACGGGCAAGACCTCCGTGTCGAAGGAGGTCGTGAGTACCTTTGTATCCGGGAAGAGCACGTCCCAGTATGATGAGCGGAATTCCTATATCCTCATGACCTTCCCGATCTGCCGCCCGGACGACAGCGTCGAGGGTGTTCTTCTGGTATCCGTTTCCACCAATGAGATCGTGCAGAGTGCCCGGATCCTTGAGAATCAGGGCATGCTTACGACAGCCATCGCATCTCTTGTCGTCCTGATCCTCGGCTATTTCCTCGCGGGGATGCTCGTAAAGCCGTTCCTCAGGGTGACGCATGCGATCGAGGATGTGACGGACGGCTTCGAGGACGAGGCGATCTCCGTTCCGGACTATACCGAGACGGTCCTGATCACGAACGCTTTCAATCAGATGCTTTCCCGTGTCCGGGTGATGGACAACTCGAGGCAGGAATTCGTGTCCAACGTCTCGCATGAGCTGAAGACGCCGCTCACGTCCATGAAGGTCCTTGCGGATTCGCTCAACGGGCAGGAAAATGTACCCAACGAGCTCTACAAGGAGTTCATGCAGGATATCACGCAGGAGATCGACCGGGAAAATAAGATCATTACGGACCTTCTCTCCATGGTCCGTCTCGACAAAAAGGCGGCGAATCTCAATGTGGAGACGGTCGATATCGCCTGGATGCTGGAGGGGATCATAAAGCGTCTCAAGCCGATCGCCCAGACAAGGGGGATCGAGCTGATCCTGGAGGTCACGCAGGATGTGCAGGCGGAGGTGGACGAGGGAAAGCTGGGCCTTGCGTTTTCCAATCTGATCGAGAACGGGATCAAATACAATGTTGACGGCGGATGGGTCCGCGTCACGCTGAATGCGGACAAGAAGTATTTTTACGTCACGGTCGCTGACTGCGGAATGGGAATTCCGGAGGATCAGCAGGAGCATATCTTTGAGCGCTTCTACAGAGGGGATAAATCCCACTCGACGACGATCGAAGGGACGGGACTCGGCCTTGCGATCACCAAGAGCGCGATCCTTCTTCACCACGGGGTGATCCGGCTGAACAGCAAGGTGGGAGAAGGGACGACGTTCAATGTGCGGATTCCGGTCTCCCGCCAGTGAGCGGGCGGTCTTATGTTCCGCACGAAGATTCCGATAAGATATATAAAGAATTGCGAAACGCTGTGCTTCATGGAAATTGTGTGAACATTCAAACGGCTTCCGC
>CAMOXU010000100.1 GCA_946629525.1 uncultured Clostridia bacterium | reverse complement strand
GCAAGGATCAGCAGGGCAAGGGCTTCGACCCGAGAAAGCTTCTGGCTCCGGGCGCAGCTGCAATCGTAGACATGGTCAAGTATAAGATCGAAGTTTTCGGTTCCAAGGACAAGGCGTGATCATGGGAAAGAAGCAGGATCCATACGGAACCGCTTCTGCATGGAATTAAAGATGAATAGAGCGGCCGCTCTGGCGGCCGGCTCCGATCAAGGAATCCGGGGGGAGCAGATGCTTTCTCCGGATTCAGTTGAAAATACAGCATTACGGCAGGGAGCTTCATGAGCGAATCATTTAAGAATATAACAGAGATTTTCGGCGAGGATGTATTTAACGACACAGCGATGCGGGAACGGCTCCCCAAAAAGGTCTACCAGTCCCTGCGCCGCGCAATTGAGGAGGGCTCGGAACTGAGCCTTGAGACAGCTGATGTAATTGCGCACGAGATGAAGGAATGGGCGATCGAGAAGGGAGCGACGCACTACACCCACTGGTTCCAGCCGCTGACAGGGGCAACGGCTGAAAAGCACGATTCCTTTATCAGCGCACCGCTTCCGAGCGGGAAGGTCCTGATGAGCCTGTCCGGGAAGGAGCTCATTAAGGGGGAACCGGATGCGTCTTCATTTCCTTCAGGCGGTCTGAGGGCTACATTTGAAGCCCGCGGCTATACGATATGGGATTGTACATCTCCCGCTTTTGTCCGCCACGATGAGGGCGGGGCAACTCTCTGCATTCCGACTGCGTTCTGCTCCTACACAGGAGAAGCCCTCGACCAGAAGACACCGCTTCTTCGGTCCATGGAAGCCGTGAACAGCCAGGCGGTCAGACTTCTTCGGCTGTTCGGAGATGACCGGACGATGAGCGTGACACCGTCCGTCGGCGCCGAGCAAGAATACTTTATTATCGACCGGGAGAAATATCTGAAGAGGATGGATCTGGTCTTCACCGGCCGCACGCTGTTCGGTGCGATGCCGCCGAAGGGACAGGAGCTGGATGACCATTATTTCGGAACGCTCCGTCCGAGGATCGCATCCTATATGAAAGAAGTCAATGAGGAGCTCTGGAGACTCGGAGTTCCCGCAAAGACACAGCACAACGAGGTGGCGCCTGCTCAGCATGAGCTGGCCCCGATCTATGAGAAAGCCAACGTCGCTGTCGATCATAATCAGATCGTCATGCAGACCCTGAAGAGGGTCGCTACCCGGCATGGTCTCAGATGTCTTTTGCATGAAAAGCCATTTGCACGGGTGAACGGATCCGGTAAGCACGACAACTGGTCTCTTACGACGGATCTGGGAGTAAACCTTCTGGAGCCCGGCAGGACACCGCATGAGAATATTCAGTTCCTGCTGATCATATGTTGTATCTTAAAAGCCGTTGACGAACACGCGGACCTGCTCAGGGAATCCGCGGCCGATGTTGGAAATGAAGTTCGTCTCGGCGGAAATGAAGCCCCGCCTGTGATCATTTCCGTCTTCCTGGGCACACAGCTTGGGGATGTGCTCAATCAGCTGATCTCGACCGGGTCGGCGACCAGCTCGATCGGAGGAGGAAAGCTCAAGACAGGCGTGTCATATATGACGGATGTCAGCCGTGACGCGACAGACAGGAACAGGACTTCCCCGTTCGCGTTCACGGGCAATAAGTTTGAATTCCGCATGGTCGGCAGCCGGGATTCCATAGCAGGCGCGAACACCGTCCTGAACACGATCGTGGCAGACGCGTTCAAGGAGGCGTGCGACAGGCTGGAATCATCCGATGATTTTGAAGCTGCCGTGCATGATCTTATTAAAGAATATGCTACAAAGCACAGCCGTATTGTATTTAACGGCAACGGATACTCGGAAGAATGGGCCCGCGAGGCGGAAAGGCGGGGACTTCCGAATATCACGAACATGGTCGATGCGATTCCGGCCATCACTTCGGAAAAGTCCGTAGCGCTTTTCGACAGGTTCCATGTTTTTTCACGTGCCGAGCTCGAGTCCAGAGCGGAGGTCAAGTATGAGGCCTACTCGAAGGCGATCAACATCGAAGCGAGGACGATGCTCCACATGGCGAAGAGGGAGCTGATCCCGGCGATGATCCGGTATTCCGGGGAGCTTGCGAAGACGGTGGCAGGCGTGAGGGAATGCGGATTTGATGCGGAGGTGTCGGAAGAGCTTCTGTCGGATCTCCTGAAGCTCATTAAGGAAGCTCAGGGAGCGTGCACCGCCCTGGAGAGGGAGACGGATAAGTGCGAGGCGGAACCCTTCGGCAGGGAACAGGCGGTCGCGTTCAGAGACCGCGTCGTTCCGGCGATGGAAGCCCTGAGAAGTCCGGTGGATCGTGCGGAGCAGATCGTGGACCGCTCGTTCTGGCCGATCCCGACCTATTCGGAGCTTCTGTTCGAAGTATAAACTCTGATGCAGAAATGTTAATAAATTGTTAAAAACTGAAAAATAGACTTCACAAAATTGTAAAAATGTTGTATGGTATTGGGGTTATTTAAGGTTCTTTCCCTGAATATCCCTGAATAAGCTTAAAAGTGAGGGAAAGATATGATTTCCAATCTGGTATTGCAGGATACAATTAATGGGATTAAAAACATCGGCCGCTGTGAGTTGACGATCGTGGACCTCGATGGAAAAGTTGTAGCCTCAACGGAGGACGAGAATACCATCGATCGCAATGATATTGTCAGTTTTGCGCAGTCGCAGGCAGATTCACAGGAAATCAGAGGCAGTATGTACTTCAAAGTCTACGATGACTATCAGGTCGAGTATGTCGTCATCGTGACGGGCGGAGAAGATATGTCCATGATCGGCAAGCTGGCAGCCTTCCAGATCCAGAATCTGGTGATTGCCTACAAGGAGCATTTTGACAAGGATAATTTTGTCAAGAATCTGCTTCTTGACAACCTGCTCCTCGTGGATGTATATAATCGTGCGATGAAGCTTCACATTGCCACCAATGTAAGACGTGTTGTCTATATTCTTGAGTCTGAGCAGAGCAAAGATTACAGCACGCTTGAAGCCGTTAAAAATCTGTTCTCAAAATCAAAGAATGACTTCATTACCGCGGTTGATGAGAACAGTATTATTATAATCAAGGAACTGAAGGATGAGGATGGGCCGGAGGAGCTTCACGCGATCGCCGAGTCCATCATCCAGACGCTTTCCAAGGGCGCGGAGGATTATGATTCCGTCCATGTCGCCTACGGGAATGCCGTTGCGGAGATCCGGGAAGTCTCACACTCCTACAAGGAGGCCCGGATGGCTCTGGACGTTGGGAAGATCTTCTTCGGCGAGCAGAACATCATTGCGTACAGCCAGCTTGGTATCGGCCGCCTGATCTATCAGCTCCCGATCCCTCTCTGCAAGATGTTCATCAAGGAGATCTTTACAGACAAGTCACCGGATGATTTCGATGATGAGACCCTTGTCACGATCAACAAGTTCTTTGAGAACAGTCTGAATGTATCGGAGACGTCCCGTCAGCTGTACATTCACAGAAACACACTCGTATACCGTCTGGACAAGCTTCAGAAGAGCACCGGTCTTGATCTCCGTGTGTTCGACGATGCGATCACCTTCAAGATCGCTCTTATGGTCGTCCGGTATATGAAATACATGGAGACGCTTGAGTATTAAGCGAATGATGCATGGAACTGCCGGCTGAATGTTCCGATTGCACTGCGTCTCCCCGCAGGAAAGAGGAGACATGTTCTGCCCGCGAAGCCTTCCCGGCATGAGCGGATGCAGGATAGTCATCCGAGACTTGAAGTCAGTCTTCAAGACATGTTTTGGGAGGAGGATAAGTATGATCGATCTGGACCGCGTAAGCAAGTCTTACGAAAAAGGTCAGCCGGCAATTGATAAGATTTCTCTTCATGTGGACAAGGGCGAGTTCGTGTTTGTCGTCGGAGAGAGCGGCTCCGGAAAGTCGACGCTCATCAAGCTGCTGCTCAAGGAGCTTGAGCCGTCGGAAGGAGTCATCACAGTCAATGGTCATGTTCTGAACACGATGAAGAGAAAGGCCATTCCGAAATACAGGCGTGAGGTCGGGGTCGTGTTCCAGGACTTCCGTCTGCTCGGCGACCGGAATGTTTATGAAAATGTTGCGTTCGCCCAGCATGTCATCGAGGAACCGGGTCGCAAGATCCGCAAGAGAGTTCCGGAGACGCTGGAGCTCGTCGATCTGGCAGGAAAGTATAAGTCTCTTCCGAGACAGCTGTCCGGAGGTGAACAGCAGAGAGTTGCGGTCGCGCGTGCGATCGTCAATCAGCCCGAGATCCTTCTGGCGGATGAGCCGACCGGAAACCTTGACCCGAAGAACTCCTACGAGATCATGAAGCTGCTCGTGGATATCAACGCGCGCGGAACGACGGTCCTCGTTGTTACGCACAATAAAGAGCTCGTCGATATGTTCCAGAAGCGAGTCATCACGATGCGCCGCGGCAGAATCGCCCGCGATGTTGAGGAAGGAGGTTACCATGAAGCCTAATTCCTTCTTCTATAACATCCGGCAGGGATTTAAGAATATCTGGAGAAACCGCCTCTTTTCCGTCGCGTCGATCGCGACGATGTCGGCCTGCATCCTGATATTCGGAGTATTCTTCTCGATCCTCATGAACGTCACGCACATGATCCGCACGCTTGAGGAGGAGGTCGGTGTGACGGCACTCTTTGATGAGGGGCTGGAAGATGCCCGCATGAAAGAGATCGGGGAAGAGATCAGGAAGATCGACCACGTTACGGAAGTGACCTTTACCTCCGCAGAGGAAGCCTGGAAGAATTTCCAGGAAGAGTACTTTGACGGAAATCCCGAGTATGCTGAGAGCTTCGCGGCGGACAACCCGCTTGCAAATTCCGCAAGCTATACGGTCCAGGTAGACGCGATCGAGAACCAGAACGAGGTCGTTGCGGCGATCGAGAAGCTGGACGGCGTCCGGCAGGTCAATCAGTCCGCGGCCGCGACCCAGACACTGATCGGTTTTAACAGACTGTTCACCTACGTATCTGTCGCGATCATCGCAGTTCTTCTCGTTGTCGCGATATTCCTTATCGCGAACACGGTCAACGTCGGTATCTCCGTCCGAAGAGAGGAGATCGCGATCATGAAGCTGATCGGAGCGACGGATGCCTTTGTAAGGGCTCCGTTCATCGTTGAGGGAATTCTGCTCGGTCTTATCGGAGCAGCGATCCCGCTCACGATCCTCTTCTTCGCCTACGATCATCTGATCGGATACCTGCTGTCGAAGTTCGAGATCCTCGGTTCGATCTCGAAGGCGCTTCCCAGCGTCTACTCGATCTTTACAAGCCTGCTTCCGGTCGGCCTGGTCCTGGGAATCGGCATCGGTCTCGTGGGCTCGCTGATCACGGTGAGAAGACATCTGGATGTCTGAGTCCCGGATGGCAGACTACTATATATGAAACGTCAGAAGGCGGATCCGTGCGGATCCGCCTTCTTTTACTGTCCATGATTGCGAAACTCGGAGTTTCGCAAAGCCTTGTTGCCCATTATATGGGAAAGGAATATACTGGTAAGAGAACAAATCATCATCAGAAATGAGGTCGCACTTGGATTTTAAATTACACTCTGAATATAAGCCGACCGGCGACCAGCCGGAGGCGATCGACAGCCTTGTACGGGGATTTCAGGAAGGAAATCAGGCTCAGACGCTCCTCGGCGTAACGGGGTCAGGCAAGACCTTCACGATGGCCAACATCATCACAAAACTCAATAAGCCGACGCTGGTCATCGCGCACAATAAGACGCTGGCAGCCCAGCTCTACAGTGAGTTCAAGGAATTTTTCCCAGAGAACGCAGTCGAATACTTTGTATCTTATTACGATTATTATCAGCCGGAGGCTTATGTACCCTCCTCGGACACGTATATTGCGAAGGATTCGGCTGTCAATGACGAGATCGACAAGCTCCGTCTCTCCGCGCTGTCCTCCCTGTCGGAGAGGAGAGATGTTGTCATCGTGGCGTCCGTATCCTGCATTTACGGAATCGGCGCGCCGGAAGATTTCGCGAACATGATGACTTCCGTCCGGCCGGGCATGCAGAAGGACCGTGACGAGCTGATCCGGGAGCTCATCGATATGCAGTATGAGCGGAATGAGATGGATTTTCACCGCGGAACCTTTCGCGTAAAAGGGGATACGATCGAGGTCATTCCGGCGGACAACAACGAGTATGCGGTCCGCATCGAATTTTTCGGAGATGAGATCGACCGCGTGACCCAGGTCGATCCGCTGACCGGGGAGGTGAGGGCGGAACTCAGCTATCAGGCGATCTATCCGGCCTCCTTCTATGTTGTGCCGGCGGAGAAGATGCGGGCTGCCTGCGACGCGATCGAGGCGGAGATGCGGGACCGGGTGGCCTGGTTCAAGGAAAATGACAAGCTCCTGGAAGCCCAGCGCATCGGCGAGCGCACCGGATTCGACGTAGAGATGATGAAGGAGACAGGCTTCTGCTCAGGGATCGAGAATTATTCGAGACATCTCACGGGCAGAGTGGAGGGCCAGCCGCCGTATACGCTGATCGATTACTTTAAGGATGATTTTCTGATCATCGTGGATGAGTCCCACATGACGATCCCGCAGATCGGGGGCATGTTCAACGGAGACAGGAGCAGGAAGATGACTCTTGTGGATTACGGCTTCCGCCTGCCTTCCGCGCTGGACAACCGGCCGCTGAACTTCAGCGAGTTCGAGGAGCGGATCGATCAGATCCTCTTTGTCTCCGCGACTCCCGGAAAGTACGAGGAGGAGCATGAGATCCTTCGCGCGGAGCAGATCATCCGACCGACGGGTCTTCTTGATCCGGATGTGACCGTTCGGCCGGTGGAAGGCCAGATCGACGACCTTGTCGCGGAGGTCTACAAGGAGATCGAAAAGCACGGCAAGATCATGATCACGACGCTCACGAAGCGGATGGCGGAGGATCTGACGGATTACATGAAAGATCTGGGGATCCGCGTCCGTTACCTTCACTCGGATATTGACACCCTCGAGAGGACGGAGATCATCCGGGACATGCGTCTCGACGTTTTTGACGTACTGGTCGGCATCAATCTTCTCCGGGAAGGTCTCGACATCCCGGAGATCACGCTCGTCGCGATACTGGATGCCGACAAGGAAGGCTTCCTGCGGTCCGAGACATCGCTGATCCAGACGATCGGAAGAGCTTCGCGAAACTCTGACGGCCATGTGATCATGTATGCGGATGTGATGACGGATTCGATGCGGAAGGCCATCACGGAGACAAAACGCAGAAGGAGCCTGCAGGAACAATACAATGAAGCGCACGGGATCACGCCGACGACGATAAGGAAGGCGGTCCGGGATCTCATTTCCATCTCGAAGGAAGTTGCGAAGACGGAGAAGAAGTTCGACAAGGATCCGGAGGATATGAGCCGTGCCGAGCTCACGGAGCTGATTGAGAAGGTCGAGAAGCAGATGCGGGCCGCGGCCGCGGAGCTGAATTTCGAGATGGCGGCAGAGCTTCGCGACAAGATGATCGAACTCAAACAGAATCTGGACGATGCGGAGGATTCCGAGCGCAGGATCCGGAAGGCGAACCGGGAGAGCAGGAATGCTCCGGCCCCGGAGAGAAGAAAGAGGACGTATAATAAGGCCGGGCGGCGGAACCGGGGCGGAAAGGTCTGATGAGATATGGGCGGAAATATGTGTGATACCTGCGTCAACTATATATATGACGAGGACGATGAGTCGTGGACCTGCTGCGTGGATATGGACGAGGACGATTATGTGCGGATGCTGACGTCTCCGAAGCCGGTCTGCGTCTTCTACAGGAACGATGATGAGTACGCGGTCGTGAGGCACCAGATGTAGGGTGCCGCACAGCGTTTCGCAATCGCCTGGGATGTAGAATCATTTGAAAGGAGGAGGAGAATGGCGGAAAAAAAGGCCGGGAAGAAAAAGAACATGGCGGTGCGCGTGATCCTGGGAATCCTCGCAGCGCTGGTCCTGATCGTCGGCGGTTACCTTATCTATGTGTTCGCGGCTTACCACAGGATCGAGGACAACCAGGTCCTCGATGTCGAAAAGGGGGAAGCCTCTGCGGCCTGCGAGGTCGGGAAGGAATACAATGTTCTTACCTATAATATCGGGTTCGGCGCGTACTCACAGGACTTCTCCTTCTTTATGGACGGAGGAAAGTCCTCCTGGGCGGAGAGCAGGGAGAGTGTGGACCTGAACATCACAGGCGCAGCGCTGCTTGCGCGGAGCCTGGATCCGGAGATCGTGCTGTTCCAGGAGATCGATGTCGACGGGACGAGAAGCTATCATGTGAATGAGAAGGAGATGATCGATGAGATCCTCCCCGAGTATGCGAACGTCTTTGCCGTGAATTATGACTCTCCCTTCCTCATGTATCCCCCGACGGAGCCGCACGGGAAGAATTATGCGGGGATCGGCACGTATGCAAAGTTCGACATTGCGTCGTCGCTTCGCCGGAGCCTTCCGATCTCGGACAGTCTGAGCAAGCTGGTCGACCTTGACCGCTGCTACTCTGTCTCGCGGATCCCCGTGGAGAACGGGAAGGAGCTCGTCGTCATCAATGTGCATCTGTCCGCCTACGGCAATTCCGACGAGGTCCGGGAAGGGCAGAAGAATATGCTGAAGGAAGATATGGCCAGGGAGGTCGCAGCGGGCAATTATGTGATCGTCGGCGGAGATTTCAACCATGATCTCATCGCGCCGGAGGATCAGACGGATGCAGCCAGCTGGGCGTATCCCTATCCGCGCTCTTATCTGCCGGAGGGCATGCATTTTTGTCTGGACCTGCTGACGGAGGAGGAACGGAACGAGTTCAGACCGACCTGCCGGAACGCGAACGAGCCCTACGATCCGGAGACGAGCGAGCAGTTCGTGATCGACGGGTTCATCATTTCCGACAACATCGAGCAGATAAGCTACGAGACTGTGGAAAATGAATACCTGTACTCCGACCATAATCCGGTGGAGCTGGTCTTCCGCCTCAAATGAGCCGGGACCGAATCATGATCATTTGGTTTGCGAAGTGGTCCTCATAATGATAAGATAATACTGATTGGAACTGTTCACATCCATACTCCCGTTTTTGACAGTTCAGAAGGTTAAAAAGGCAGAAAAACGCGATACCT
>CAMOXU010000099.1 GCA_946629525.1 uncultured Clostridia bacterium | reverse complement strand
CAGGAATTCGGCCAGCAGAGAGAGTGGAGCGAGGAGCGCGAGATCGACTGGTTCCTGCTGGATACGGATCTGAATGTCAAGCTGAAGGATTATGTCCGCGAGCTCTGGAAAATGTATGCGAAGTATCCCGCTCTGCACGCGACTGACTATGAGCAGGAAGGATTTGAGTGGATCAATGCGGACGACGCGGACCGCAGTATCTACAGCTTCATGCGCAAGGATCCGGCCGGAAAGAAGAATCTTCTCTTCGTCCTCAATATGACGCCGGTGGCTCGTCCGGATTATCGCTGCGGCGTTCCGGTCGAGGGAGAGTACAAGCTGATCCTCAACTCGATGGATCCGAAGTTCGGCGGCACGACGGAGATCACGAAGAAGACGTATAAGGCCGTTGAAGGCGAGTGCGACCACAGACCGTATTCGATCGCGTATGATCTTCCGGCTTACGGCTGCGCCGTCTTTGAGTTCAGCACCGTAAAGCCTGCGAAGAAGAAAGCAGCTGCGAAGGCTGAGACTGCAAAGAAAGCGGTGACGGAGAAGGCGGAAGCTGTTAAGAAGACAGCGGCCAGAAAGGGAACGCGCAAGGCAGCTGCAAAGAAAGAGGAATCATAACACTTTTGAATCGGGCGGGACGTCTCCGGAAGAGAAAGTAAGGGACTTTTTCCTGTCATGCCGCATGCGGCAAAGCCGCCTTCCGGGCGGATCGCTGAGGATTCACAGGTATCATTATGAAAACGAGAGGACTTCCGGGAGACCGGGAGTCTTCTCATTTACGGTCTTCGGCGGAGAAGCGGCCGCGCAGGCGGGGATGCTTCGCATCCTGCGCGGAAGGAACGCGCTGCCGTTCCTGGATACCGCGGAAAAGAATATATGCTGCCCGAAAGAGCGTATACCGCGGAAAGGATTATATGCTGCCCGAAAGAGCGTATGCCGCGGAAAAGAATATATGCTGCCCGAAAGAGCGCATGCCGCGGGAAAGAACATGTGCCTTCGAAAAGGCACGTGCTGACAAAAAGATTGACGACCTATAGACAAAGAGGCTTGAAGGATGGATATACAGAAGTTTTACGAGGGAGAAATTTTCGACGCATATAAATGGCTCGGAGCGCACCCGCAGGAGGGAGGCGGAGTGGTTTTCCGCACGTTCGCGCTGAATGCCGACCGCGTGACGATTATCGGAGAATTCAATGACTGGCAGGAGTGGGAGATGAGCTCGAGGGATCGGCACGGATTTTTTGAGATCACGATCCCGCAGGCGAGGCCGGGACAGATGTACAAATATGTCATTTACAGCCGGCTGGGGCGGGTCGAGCACTGCGATCCCTACGGCTTCGGGATGGAGCTGCGGCCGAATTTCGCATCGATCATCCGGGATCTTCGCGAGTACACGTTCACGGATGAGAAGTGGATGCAGACGCGCACGCTCAATCTGGACCGGCCGATGAGCATCTATGAGCTGCACATGGGCTCCTGGAAGCGCAATAAGGACGATGAGAACGGCTGGTACCGATACGATGAGATCGCGGACGATCTGATCGCCTATGTAAAGAAGTTCCATTTTACACACGTGGAGTTCATGCCGCTTGCGGAGCATCCCTTTGACGGCAGCTGGGGGTATCAGCAGACAGGATTTTTTGCCCCGACGTCGCGCTACGGGACCGCCGCAGATCTCATGAAGCTGATCGATAAGCTGCACAATGCGGGGATCGGCGCAATCGTGGACTTTGTGCCGGCGCATTTCGCCAACGACTACTACGCGCTGAAAGAGTACGACGGTACCGAGCTCTATGAGTATCCCGCGAGTGACGTGTCCGACAGCGAGTGGGGAACGCGGAATTTCATTTACGCCCGCCGGGAGGTGGCCTGCTTCATGCAGTCGGCAGCCAATTACTGGCTTGCGGAATATCACTTTGACGGCCTTCGGATGGACGCGATCAGCCGTGTGATCTACTGGATGGGCGATGAGAAGCGCGGGGAGAATGAGACCTCCATCGAGTTCCTGCGAAAGATGAATAAGGGACTTCGGTCGCTTCATCCGACTGCCATGCTCATCGCGGAGGATTCCACATCCTACGAGGGAGGAACGAAATCCGCCTGGGAGGGCGGGCTCGGCTTCGATTATAAGTGGGATCTGGGCTGGATGAACGATACGCTCGACTACTTCATGAAGCAGTCGGACGAGCGGCGAAGCGTCCCGGAGAAGCTGACGTTCTCGATGTTTTATTTCTACAATGAGAGACACCTTCTGCCCCTGTCTCATGACGAGGTCGTGCACGGGAAGAAGACGGTCATAGACAAGATCTTCGGGGATTATGAGATGAAATTCCCGCAGTGCAGGAGCCTCTACGCCTACATGTTCATGCATCCGGGAAAGAAGCTCAATTTCATGGGAAATGAAATCGCGATGTTCCGTGAGTGGGACGAGACGAAGGAGCCGGATTATTTCCTTCTGAAGTATCCGAACCACGACTCCTTCCAGCACTACTTTATGGAACTTGGAAAGATCTATCTGGAGCATCCTTCTCTCTATGAGCTGGACTATGACCCGAAGGGCTTCCGCTGGGTGACGATCAACGACAACGGGAACAATATTTTCGGGATCCAGCGCTATGACCGGTACGGTAAGGACAGCGTCATAGCCGTCTTTAATTTCTCGGGAAGGGATCAGGTCTACTGGCTGCATCCGGAAAAGAACTGTGTACTCCGCGAGATCCTGAACTCTGACTGGGAGCGCTTCGGCGGACGGACGAAGGAGAGGACAGGACCGAAGGAGCTTATCCCGGCTCCGTCCATGACGGGAGTGCCGGTCAAACTGCCGGCATTCTCGAGTATTCTCTTTGAAGTGAAATAAGGCCGGGACGGCCGTATCGGATAAAGGATCCGCGGTATGGAGCGCCCTGCCGTGCATGCCTGCGTCAGAGAGAGCACGATATTCTGTGCCGGAGATTTTCATTCCGCGCGTTCATCGTACGGCTGAAAAATGCTGCGCAAGAGAGTAAAAAATACCGCTGCATATGGCGGGGATCGTTCACGGTCTCTGCCATATACAGCGGTTTTTCATTTTTCGTTATGCGCTCATGCTGCCGGAGCTTTTCACTGATGTACACCGCACCGGCGTTCACCGTGCAGCGCAGAGCATGAGCTGCGCTCCCTCCGCCGCACGGGCGTTCTCTGCGGACCCGTGTTCTTTCGCACCGCAGAGTTTCAGATTCTTCCTGCGCGCTCCCTATGCCGCATGACTCTCAGCATCAGCTTGTTCGTCAGCCGGGAGAACCAGTAGATCATCATCATGACGAGGATCATGAGCGGAATGAGAAGAAGCGACCACCACATGAAGATCGAGTGCATGTCGTAGAATCTCGGCAGCAGCAGGACGCAGGCTGCGAAGAGGGAAATGCACACTGTAAGGACGATCTTCCTGTAGGGAACGAGCGGCCAGCAGACGTCGGCGACGACGAGCATCGCGACAAGTCCGGCCAGCATCATGGAGAAGGTCGAGAAAATATCCTGCTGCCATCCGAACAGAGCGTTCAGGAGCTGTACGATCAGCATGGCCGCGACCATCGTCAGAGACGCCGGGAGCGAGGTCTTCAGCACGTGGGGCAGGAAGCCGTCCGACGTGACCTTCTCGGGCTTTTCGAGCGTCAGAAGGAAGCTGGGAAGTCCGATACAGCACATATTGATGAGCCCCATCTGCAGCGGTGAGAACGGGTAGGAGAGGCTCAGCAGGATGAAGATCACGCTCAGCATCGCAGAGTACAGCGTCTTCGTGAGGTAGAGCGAGGAGACGCGCTCGATATTCGCGATGATCACGCGGCCTTCCCGCACGATCTCCTTCATGGAGGCGAAATCGGAATCCAGAAGGACGATGTGGGCTGCCTGTTTCGCGGCTTCCGAACCGGATGCCATCGCGATCCCGCAGTCCGCGTCCTTGATCGCCAGTACGTCGTTCACACCGTCTCCGATCATCGCGACGGTCTTGCCGTTCGCCTGCCATGCCTTGACGAAGGCCTGCTTCTGCTCGGGCTTGACGCGGCCGAAGACATTGTATTTTGCTATCTCCTGCGCAAGCAGGATCGGATCCTTCGGAAGCGTCGTCGCGTCGACATACTTTTCTCCGCCTTTGACGCCTGCCTTCACGGCGACGGTCGAGACCGTCACCGGGTTGTCACCGGACAGGACCTTGACATCCACGCCCGACTTCGCAAAGTATGCGAAAGTCTTCTTCGCATCCTCCTTTATGACATCGGAAATGACGATCACCGCGACCGGAGTCACCGTGCCGATGCTCTCCGCCTCGGCGGAAATCCCGGTCGATCTGCCGAGAAGGAGCACCCGGTATCCCTGCTTTGAGAAGTCCGCGACGAGGTCAAGGACCTTCGTATTGTCGGGGACCAGATATTCCGGAGCGCCGATACAGTAATCCCCGTGGCTCTCAAAGCCGGCAGCCTTGTATTTTCTCGCGGAGGAGAAGGGGATCGTCTCGCGCACTGGCCAGTCGGTACGTCTTCCGAAGTGTTCGTCCACCGCCTTCTGTGTTGCGTTCGTATCAGAGAAGGCTCCGTTCATGTGGCTGATGATCTTATCGATCTCGCTGTCGGGTGTCTCGTCGAGGGCGATGATCTCCTGGATCCTGAGATCTCCGGTCGTGATGGTCCCTGTCTTGTCCGTACAGATGATGTTCGTGCGGGCGAGAGATTCGATCGCAGCCATCTCCTGGACCAACGCCTGCTTTCTCGCCAGACGGGCGATACCGATGATGAAGGAGACGGACGTGAGGAGGACCAGACCTTCAGGGATCATGCCGATCACACCGGAGACCGTCTTGATGATCGCCGTGTCGGAATTTCCGCCTGCCGCGGCAAGCTGGCTTCGATAGAGCAGGAGCCCGACCGGTATGATCATGATCGATACGAATTTGATGATGCGGCCGATCGATCTCTGCATCTCAGAGCTTGCGCGCTTTTTGTGGGAAGCTTTGCTGACCAGCTCGGAGGCGTAGCATTCGTTCCCGATCTTTTCGACCTGCATGCGTGCGGTTCCGGCTGTGATAAAGCTGCCGGAGAGAATCTTGTCGCCGTCCTTCTTGCGGATCGGTTTTGATTCTCCCGTCAACATGGACTCGTTGACTTCCAGACCCTGACAGTCGTATACGGATCCGTCCGTGACGATCTGGTCTCCCGCGGCTACCAGGAGGATGTCGTCCCGGACGATCTCGTTTACCGGAATTTCATCGCTGGCTCCGTCGCGCAGAGCATTTACCTTTGTCATTGTGATGACGGACAGCTTGTCGATCAGGGATTTGACCCTCAGCTCCTGGATGATACCGATCAGCGTGTTGCCGATACAGGTACCGAGGAAGAGGACGTTCTTGATCTGCCCTGTCAGTATGACGAGGACGGCAAGCGCGATATTTAAAAGGTTGAAGTACGTCAGTGTGTGGCTCGCTATAATGCGGCCGACGGATTTATGCCCTTTGGGAACGGTCAGGTTGACCTCGCCTTCCTGTACTCTGTACCGGACTTCCTCGGCGGTGAGACCGGTCTCGCGGATGAGCGCGGCCTCACGGTCTTCCGGCTTCGGGATCAGAGCGACTTCCGTCGTGTCCGCTTTGCCGGTCCTTGCGGGGAGCTGCTTTTCGTCTGTGTCCGTTTTTTTCTTACGGACTGTTACCTCTTCGCTCTGCGGGGAATGGGCCGCTGCAGGGCGGCGGGCTTTGTTCCCTGATTTTTTCTTTGCTGCGGGATGCTCTTTCGTCTGAGCTTCTGCGCCGGTCACGGAGACGGAGGTACTGCCTGATCCGGCAGGTCTTTTCTTTTTCTTTCTCACAGCCGGAGTGCGGGATCCCGCGTCGGTCTCACCATCCGGATCTTTTTCTGCCGGAACGGGAGCATCCGCTGAAGCGGGATCGCCCGATTCGGGCTTTTTCCGCCTGCGCGTAACGGCCCCTTCTGACCCTGTACCTGCCGGGCGCGGCTTCCTGCGCCGCTTTGGCTTCGAGGGCTCCCCCAGGGTCGTCTCCGGCACATCCTTCAGGGCTGCCTCCGGCAGGGGAGCGCCGTCCTGTGTGTTCGAAGATTCTGACAGGATGCCGTCCTCCCGTGGGAGTTCGTCTTTATAGTCAGATTCGTCGGGTATGATCCTGCCTGTTTCGTTGTCCATCCTTAAAAACTCCTGATAAAAAGGCCTGCGAAGCGGGCCGAGTTATGATTATGAGGTTCGCGAAGCGGTTCTCATGATAGATCTTATCGGAAGCTGCGTAAGCAGCTTTCGATAAAAAGGCCGATTTATCGGCCGAGTTATGATTATGAGGTTCGCGAAGCGGTTCTCATAATAGGTCAGGACCGCAGAAACTGATCTCATTTTCTGCGGCGGAATAGATTAATTCATCTGCGTTTATTCTTCATCGCGCACTACTCGTGAATCCGATCATGAGATGCGCGTGTAAAGTGAAATCGGCCTTCATCGTGAGTATGATCCCGCGATGAAGAAAAAGCCTCCGGCGGAAAAGCAGCCGCGCTAATGGGAGGGTGCTCCGCACCCTGCGCGGCGTGTCAGGAACGCCGGTGCGCTCCTGAATATTATAAGATTAAGGAAGAGAAAAGGCAAGTGAGACGAAAGCAAAGACTGCTGCGTCATATTTGCCGGAGGGTACGGCATGTAAAACCCTTTTGCAATGAGTATTCTTTGTGTTAATATAGGTGAAGCTGACACACAGGAAGTTCTGTATGATCCTGCGGCAGGGCAATGCGGAAGGCAGTTCACACCCTGCGCGGCAGGAACGCTGCAGCGTTCGTTAATCGCTATCGCGAACACTTGCGGTCTCGGTCATGAGATACGCACGCAAAGTGAGACCCGACTTCATAATGAGGAGGAGACTGTATGGGAATTGTTGTGATCGGTTCTGTATTCGTTGACATCAAAGGCTATCCGCTTTCTACCTTTGTTCCGACAGGGCGCAACGCCGGCCGGATCGTCCAGGTCCACGGCGGAGTCAGCCGGAACATTGCGGAGGATATCGCAAACGTGGAGCTCCGGCCAACCTTTGTCTCGCTTGTCGACGAGTCCGGGATCGGACAGGACATTATTCGCAATCTGAAAGCACACAAGGTGAACACCGACTATATCCGGTGCAGGCCGGACGGGTTCGGGACCTGGCTGGCTGTCTTTGATCAGAACGGCGATGTGGCGGCCTCCATTTCCAGGCGTCCCGACCTCTCGCCGATCGGCGACATTCTTGCCGTTCACGGTGATGAGATCTTCAGCAAGGCGGACAGTATCGTCGTCGAATTTGATTTCGAACGGCCGCTCCTCAATCAGATCTTCGAGCTGGCTGACCGGTACCATGTGGACGTCTATGCCGCGGTCTCCAATATGTCCATCGCCATGAAGCGACGCGACCTGCTCCAGAAGACCCGCTGCTTTGTCTGCAATGAGCTCGAAGCGAGCCAGTTCTTCATTGAAGATCTGACGGCGCTCACGCCCGAAGAGATGCAGAAGCGGCTCGTGGAAAATATCAAAAATGCAAACATCCCCAGCATGATCGTCACCATGGGAGAGAAAGGTGCGGTCTACGCGGATGCGGACGGGGAGGCGGGCGTCGTCGCGGCCCAGGAGGTCAATGTGAGCGACACGACAGGTGCCGGGGACGCGTTTTTCGCAGGTGTGACGATCGGGCTCACCTACGGGAAATCGCTGCGGGAAGCATGCGAGATCGGCACGCGCCTTGCGGCCTCCGTCATTGTGACCCAGCAGAATGTGTGCCCGCGCTTCAGACCGGAGGAATTCGGGATCGAACCTCCTTTTGACATTGACAAAGAATAGGCGATTGCGAAGATCTGTGCTTCACACAATTCCATATCGCACATAGTTTCGCAATTCCTTTTGTTCTCTGACGCAGAATGCCCGCACTTTTGACAGAATGAAAGAGAGAAAAGAATGAATTACAGAATCACGAACGGAACGATCCTTCTCCCGGATGGGGAATCTCTGAAGACGGAGAAAACGGATCTCTACATAAAGGACGGCGTGATCGCCGCCGTCGGCGGGACAGCTCCGGAAGATTTCGGCAGCTGCGAGACGGTCGATGCCTCGGGCAGACTCGTCATGCCGGGCCTTATCAATATGCACACGCACGCGTACATGACGCTTCTTCGGAACTACGCGGATGACGTCGACTTCGGCGAGTGGCTCTTCAACCGCTGCATGCCGGTCGAGGACCGTCTTCCGGCGGAGGCCGCCTACTGGACGTCGCTTCTCGGATGCATGGAAATGCTGACCACCGGCACCACCTGCTTTGTCGACATGCATATGTTCCGCGGACAGTCCTGCAGGGCTGCGAACACGGCCGGCATGCGCGGTTATATCGGACGCGGACTGGTCGGGGAGGACCTCTATACGGATGGTATGAGCCGCTTTGAGGACTGCCTTGCCGAGCAGGAGAAGTACGGCAGCGATATGCTGAAATTTATCCTGTCTCCCCACGCGATCTACAGCTGCTCCGAGAAGCTCCTGCGCCAGGTGACGGAGGAGTCGGAGAAGCGGGGGATGCTGCGCCAGACGCACCTGTCCGAGAGCGTGACAGAGGTCGAGGACGCGATCAAAAAGTACGGAAGGACTCCGGTCGAAGTCATGCGGGATACCGGTTTTCTCGGGAATAAGACGATCCTCGCCCACTGCGTGCAGATGAGAGGGGAGGACATCTCCATTCTCGCGGAGTCGGGTTCGAGCGTCGTGACGAATCCCGCGAGCAACGCAAAGCTCGGGAACGGATTCGCGCCGATCGAAGATTTCCGCCGGGCGGGCGTGAACATCTGCCTCGGAACGGACGGGACGGCGAGCAACAACACGCTCAATATGTTCCGCGAGATGGGGCTTCTGTCCCTCATCCATAAGGGAATCCACAGGTCTTCGGTCACGGCTCCGGCGACATTTGTCGTCGATACCGCGACGAGAAATGCAGCCAAAGCCCTCCACCGGGAAGGGGAACTGGGCGTGATCGCGCCGGGGGCGAAGGCGGATATTATCTTCATCGACCTTAACGCACCCTCGATGTTCCCGAACAATAACAGCATCTCCGCCCTCTGCTACTCGGCCAACGGGTCTGAGGTGGAGTCGGTGATGATCGACGGAAAATTCGTGATGCGGAACCGGGAATTCGCCGGGATCGACAGGGAGCAGGTGCTCTATGAGGTCGACCGGATCGCGAAGAAATATCTATGAAGCACAGACTTCCGCAATTCC
>CAMOXU010000098.1 GCA_946629525.1 uncultured Clostridia bacterium | reverse complement strand
AAAAATTCATTCCGTATTCGGGAATACCGCAAAATTCATTCCACACTCGGAAAACACAGAAGCACCGCATTCCACCGGGAGCACGCAGCCTGAAAGAGGCCTCGCCGCCGGGGACTTCCGGCAATCCCGGGATCCGCGAAGGGGCATCCGCGCAGTCTCCGAAGGGAACGAACGGCCTGTTCCGTCATTTTTCCAGCTCATACATAAGGATCGAGAGCATGGAAATGGCAGCCGTCTCCGTCCGGAGGATCCTCCTCCCGAGCGTCAGTATCTTTGCTCCGGCCTCCTCTGCGGCCTCCACCTCCCGGCTGTCAAACCCTCCTTCAGGTCCGATAAAGACACCGATGGACTGATCGTCCCCGATCTCCCGGATCGTCTTCTTCGTAAAACTGACATCCAGGGCATTCTCGTAGGGGAAGAGCAGCACGTCAAGTGCCTCCGCCTCCTGCAGCGCCTCACCGAAGCTTTTTACCTCACCCACCTCCGGAATGATGCTCCGCTTCGACTGCTTTGCTGCGGCCTGCGCGATCGCCTGCCAGCGGGCGACCCTCGCCTTCGCCTTCTTTGCGTCCAGCTTCACGATGCTTCGCTTCATCGAGACGGGAACGATCCTTCCCACGCCGAGCTCGACGGCCTTCTGGATGATGAGCTCCATCTTGTCGCCCTTCGGAAGCCCCATATAGAGTGTGATTGCATTCTGAAGCTCCGTGTCCGCCTCCTCGGTCTCCAGAATGTCTGCGAGGATCTCGTCCGGAAGGATCTGGGAAATACGGCAGAGAGACACGCTGCGGTCCTCATCGACTGCCTCGATCTGCTCCCCCGGCCGCATGCGGAGCACATTGCGGATGTGGTTCACGTCCTCCCCCGTGATGTGCAGGACATTCCCGCTCTTCTGGCCTGCCTCAATAAAAAATCTGTACATAAAGGTCCTCTTCTCTTTCCGGGGCACTTTCCCCGCGATCATAAACAGCGCTCGCAAAAATCCTGCTCGATGCGGAAAAAGCACTTTTTCCCCCCGCGACCGCAGTCATCGTTATGCGCGCTGCCGCTCCGTTTCTTCAGACAGGGATGTGTTTACGAAACGCCGCTCTCCATGAGAACTGTGCAGAGCGTTTCGCAATTCCCCGTTCAGACAGGCTCTTTCCTGGCCACAATGCTCTCCCACTCGCCCTGCTCAATCTCCTCAACGATCGTGAGCCCGGCTTTTTGAAGGGCATCGCGGACGATCTGCGCATGGGTGATGAGAATTCCGGAGGTGATATAATATCCGCCGTCCTTAAGGCGGTCCGGCACATGCGGCGTGATATCCGCGAGGATCTCCGCGATAATATTGGCGCAGACAAGGTCATAGCCGCTTCCGGCCTCCTCCCTGACCCACTGCTCCGTTATGATATCACCGATCACATATTTGAAATTCGCCGGGTCGATGTCATTTTTCGCAAGATTCTCCTCGATCGCTCCCTGCACGTTGATATCCAGATCCGTCCCGAAGACCTCCGCAGCGCCGCTCTTTAAGGCGACGATTCCCAGAATACCGCTGCCGGTCCCGATATCCAGCACGCGCATGCCGGGCCGGATATATTTCCGGATCCCTCTGATCGCGAGCTGTGTCGACTCATGCTTTCCTGTCCCGAACGCGGTCCCGGGGTCGATGCGGAGGACGATCTCCTCATTTCCCTCGGCGGGCACTTCCTCCCAGGACGGAATAATGCGGATATCATCCACCGTGAACTGGTGAAAATACTGCTTCCATTTATTCACCCAGTCCTCCTCGGCTGTCTTGCCGATCTCGATCCGGCCCTCACCGATGTCCGCATAGCGGGAAATATCCATAAGTCCCTGCCCGACGCTTCGAAGGAGCTCCTCCTCGCGGTCAGCCGTCTCCTCATTCTCCTCCTCCGGAACTTCCATGTAGAATGTGACCCGCGCCTTGTGGTCATCGAAGACCGGATTGGGGACAACATCCCCGAAATACCCGCCGTTCTCCTCCGGGCTCACCGGCGCTTTGTCCTCGATCTCAAGGCTCGTGATGCCGAGATCGTTCAGCATGGAGCACACCAGATCGCAGGCCTCCTCCGTCGTTATGATCGTATATTTCATCCATTCCATAATTTTCCTCCATGAGCCGCCGGCATTTTCGCTTCCTGCACCAAATCCGCAGTTCATTCCGCACCTTCGATTCATGCTTCGATTTTGCAGATCATCCCGCATCTTCAATTCATGCCCCAATTTTGCAGATCATCCCGCATCTGCGTTTCCCGCACGGTCTCTGCAGATCCGCCCGCATCCTTCCGCGGCAGGCTCTCCGTCATTGCAGATTATACTACACAAAAAGGCGCATGCGGTCAACAATCTGACCCATACGCCTTTTCTCAATATCTTCTTTTGTCGGGAATCGCTGGTCTGCGCGCTGCAGGACCATTCCCTGTGTATGCGGGCAGCAGCCGTGCTCCGGCCTTTCCCTGCGGTTTCCGGGGACCATTCCCTGTGTATGCAGACGGCGCCCTCACCGGACCCTCCGCCGCAGTCTCCTGCCAACCGGACGGTATCCCGGTCTCAGGCTTCGCCCATGGCCTCCGCATAGCTCTTCAGGGCCTTCTTCTGCTCCCTCGTGAGCTTCGTCGGGACCTGGACGACAAGCGTCACATAGTGATCGCCCCTGCGCTTGGAATTCCTTACAGACGGAACGCCCTTGCCTCTCAGGCGGATCTTCGTGTCTGTCTGCGTCCCTGCCTTGACTTCATACTCGACGTCTCCGTCGATCGTCTTGATGCGGATCTTTCCGCCCAGCGCTGCCTTGGTAAATGAGACAGCCGCCGTCGAGTACAGATCCATGTCATCGCGCTGGAAGATCGGATGACGGGAGACGCGCACCTCGACCAGCAGGTCTCCTCTCGGTCCGCCGTTCACGCCCGGCTCACCCTTGTCCTTGACACGCACAGCGATCCCGTTGTCGATACCTGCCGGGATCTGGACATCGATCTTCTGCCGCTTTGAGGTGTACCCTGTTCCGTGGCAGTCCGGGCACTTTTCACGGATGATACGTCCGCCGCCCCGGCACTCCGGGCAGACCGTCTCGGTCTGCATCATGCCGAAGATAGACTGCTGCGTCGTGACGACACGTCCTGTACCGTGGCACCGCGAACAGGTCTCCGGAGACGTTCCGGCCTTCGCTCCGCTGCCCTTGCAGGTCGGGCATTCTTCCCGGAAATTGATCTCGATCTGCTTCGTGCACCCGAACACCGCTTCCTCAAAGCTGATGCTGACGCTGGTGCGGACATTCGCGCCCCGCATCGGCGCATTCGGATTCGCTCTTCTGGAGGATGTTCTGCCGCCTCCAAAGAGATCCCCGAAAATATCTCCGAAAATGTCTCCCATCCCGGAGCTGTTGAAATCAAATCCGCCGTAGCCCGCGCCGCCGTTAAATGCAGCGTGCCCGAACTGATCGTACTGCTGCCTCTTCTGCGGATCGGACAGGATCGAATAGGCCTCCGACGCCTCCTTGAACTTCTCCGCGGCCTCCTCGCTCGGATTGACGTCCGGGTGATACTTTTTGGCCAGCTTTCTGTATGCTTTCTTCAGGTCTTCATCTGTGGCGTTCTTCTCTACACCGAGAACCTCATAGTAATCTCTTTTTTCTGCCATTTGGAAAATCCCTTTCAGATTTACTTCATGTCCAGGTAATTGCGGAGTTGTGTATTTCACGGTGATCCTAAAACCATTCAAACTGCTTCCGCGCCGGGATTGTGCAGATCGTTTGACTGTTCCTATAGCTCCGCTTCATACAGAGTTCCGCAGCTGCCTGCTGCTTCATGCCACAGGAAAGGAAATGCTCCAGATGACATGAAAAAACCGGCTCCCACTCCGCAAGAAGCGGGAGCCGTTGTGATTTACATATTATACCTCGGTGTAATCCGCATCGACTACATCGTCATCTCCGCCGCCGTTCGCAGTATAGCTCTGGCCGCCCTGCGGTCCTGCCTGAGGTCCTGCCTGCGGCCCCGCCTGCTGCTGCATCTGCTCATACATCTTTGTGAAGAGCTTCTGCGCGCCGTTCATGAGCTTCTCTTTGCCGTTCTTCAGCTCGGCGACATCCGCATCGCTCAGGTTGTTATTGTTCTTGTGCTTCTCGACAAGAGCTTTCAGCTCAGCGAGATCGGCCTCGACCGCGGCCTTCTCACCTGCATCGATCTTGTCGCCTACTTCCTTCAGTGTATTCTCGACCTGGAAGACTGCGGATTCAGCATCGTTCTTTGCATCGACGCCTTCCTTGCGCTTGCGGTCCTCCGCCTCGAAAGCAGCTGCTTCCTTGACAGCTCTGTCGATCTCGGCATCGGACATATTGGAGGATGCTGTGATCGTAATGTGCTGCTCCTTGCCGGTTCCGAGATCCTTTGCGGATACATTTACGATACCGTTCGCATCGATATCGAATGTAACTTCGATCTGCGGTACGCCGCGTCTTGCAGGCGGAATTCCGTCCAGTCTGAACTGTCCGAGGGACTTGTTGTCCGCCGCGAACTGTCTCTCGCCCTGAAGGATATTGATGTCAACTGCTGTCTGATTATCTGCAGCTGTGGAGAATACCTGGCTCTTCTTGAACGGGATCGTCGTGTTCCTCTCAATCAGGCGTGTTGCGATACCGCCCTCTGTCTCGATGGACAGGGAAAGCGGAGTGACATCCAGAAGAAGGATATCGCCTGCGCCGCTGTCGCCCGAAAGCTTGCCGCCCTGGATGGAAGCACCGACTGCAACGCACTCATCCGGATTCAGAGTCTTGCTCGGCTCTTTGCCTGTTAAAGCACGAACCTTATCCTGAACAGCCGGGATACGTGTGGAACCGCCGACCAGAAGGACCTTCGTGATATCGGAAGCCGTGAGGCCTGCATCCTGCAGCGCATTCTGGACCGGTCCTGCTGTTCTCTCGACGAGAGATCTGGTCAGTTCATCGAACTTGGCTCTTGTAAGGTCCATGTCGAAATGCTTCGGGCCGTCCGCTGTAGCGGTAATGAACGGAAGGTTGATGTTCGTCGTTGTGGAGGAGGAAAGCTCCTTCTTTGCCTTCTCCGCAGCTTCCTTCAGTCTCTGAAGAGCCATTCTGTCGTTCGACAGATCAACGCCTTCCTTGGCCTTGAAATCCTGAAGCATGTAGTTCGTGATCGCATTGTCGAAGTCATCGCCGCCGAGTCTTGAATCGCCGTTTACAGCGAGAACTTCGATGACGCCGTCGCCGATCTCGATGATGGAGACATCGAATGTGCCGCCGCCAAGGTCGTAGACCATGATCTTCTGCTCTTTTTCATTGTCAAGGCCGTATGCGAGAGCTGCCGCCGTCGGCTCGTTGATGATACGCTTTACTTCGAGACCTGCGATCTTGCCGGCATCCTTTGTAGCCTGTCTCTGTGCGTCGTTGAAGTAAGCCGGGACAGTGATGACTGCCTCTGTTACCTTCTGGCCCAGATAATTCTCAGCGTCCGCCTTCAGCTTCTGAAGGACCATCGCGGAGATCTCCTGCGGTGTATAGCTCTTTCCGCCCATTGTAACCTTTTCGTTCGTTCCCATCTTTCTCTTGATGGAAGCGATCGTGTTGTCAGCGTTCGTTACAGCCTGGCGCTTAGCCGGCTCACCGACAAGTCTCTCACCTGTCTTTGTCACTGCTACGACAGACGGTGTTGTTCTGGCGCCTTCCGCATTTGCGATGACGACCGGCTGGCCGCCTTCCATAACTGCTACGCAGCTGTTCGTAGTACCGAGGTCGATACCGATGATTTTTTCCTGTGTTGCCATTTTCATTTCCTCCTGAATCTATTCTGTAAATAAATCTGTATTTCTTTATTTATAGTAAAGCGGTCTCCCGCCAAACTTAACTGATACGTCAGCGCATCTCCGCTGCCTTCCGCTCCCTCCGGTCCGGGGAGGATATCTCCCGTTCCTTTCCGGGGCGCCTTTCTCAATTCGCGACCTTGACCATGGAATGTCTTACAACGGAATCCTTGTAGAGGTATCCCTTCTGGAATTCTTCCACAACGATATTCTCGCCGTAATTCTCATCGTCCACATGCATCACGGCATTGTGGAAATTCGGATCGAATTCCCTGCCCACCGCTTCGATCGGCTTTACGCCGAGATCCTCAAGAACGGTGAGGAACTGCTTGTAGATTTTCTCCATTCCCTGTGTGAAGGGATCTTCCTTATCCTCCTCCGCGACAAGGGCAAAGCCTCTCTCGAAATTATCGATGACCGGAAGGATCTTCTCGACAACATCCTTCGCGCCCAGCCCGTACATTGCGGATTTTTCTTTCTCGGTGCGCTTCCTGTAATTGTCGAATTCCGCCATGAGCCTTAAATTGCGGTCAGTCAGTTCGCTGATCTGCTCAACTTTCTTTGCGATCTCTTTTTTCAGCTTCTTGCTGCCGCCAAACAAACTCACTGTGTCCGCTTCCTCTTCCGACTCTTCGCATTCTGCCTTTTCTTCCTCTGCGGAGTCTGCGTCTTCTTCCGCCGATTCCTCAGGAGCTGCCTCCTCTGCGGAATCATTTTCGGATGCCGCATCGTTCTCCGAAGTCTCCCCGGCATCTTCCGCCGTATCCGTTCCGGCACGAGCCTCCTTCACCGGCTCTTCCGTCCCGGACGGTTCCTTCATCTCCGCTTCCGGAGCATTCATCTCTTCATTTTCATTAAAGGTTTCTTTCGAAGCCATCTTCTCTTCTGTGCTCAAACCTTAAGGTTCCCTCGCTTTCCCATCTCCGGTGTCATCCTGATCCACCACTCTGTTTTCCTTGAAGAGCTCGCCAAGTGACGCCTTGAATGTTTTTAAATTATTCATGACCTTCTCGTAATCCATACGCTTAGGCCCGATAATACCAATTGTTCCCTGGAGCCCGTCGCCCAGCTCGTAGGTCGCCGTGACGACGCTGCAGTCCTTCATGGATTCCACAGGGCCTTCCTCGCCGATGTAGACCTTGATCCCGGTCTCACCGCTCAGCTCCTTCTGCTCGGAATCCTTGATGAAATCCGCAAGCATGCTCTTTTCCTCGATCGTATTGATCAGCATACTCGCGCGCTCGGTATCTGCCAGTTCAGGGTAGCGGAAAATGTTATTCGCTCCGCTCGTGTAGATCTCCATGTTCTCATCCGTCTCGGCTCTGATCACATCCGCGATCGTATCGAGAACATCATTGACGACCTGCACGTGCGATCCGGCTTCCTCCTTAATATTGGAAATGAGCCCCAGATTGATATCCGCAAGTGTAAGGCCGTTCAGCCTTGTATTGAGAAGGAGATTCAGCTTCAGGACCTGCTCCTCGGTGATCTCCTCATCGAGATCCAGGATGTGATTCTTTACGATATTGCCCTCTATGACGACAACGTTCAGGAGCTGGCGCGCATTCAGTCTGCTCAGCTGGATGAACTTGACTTTGTTGCCCCTGTAGGAGGGTGCCGATATCATCGTCGTGTAGTTCGTCCGCGATGCGAGCAGCTTTACGACCTGCTTCAGGATCTCTTCCATCCTGTTGGTCTTCGCGATCATCAGGCTGTTCATCGTGGAGACCTGTGCGGTCTTCTCCTCGACGAGTTCGTTGACATACAGTCTGTATCCCTTGTCGGAAGGGATTCTTCCGGCGGAGGTATGCGGCTGAATGATGTACCCCATCTCCTCCAGGTCGGACATCTCATTCCGGATGGTCGCGGAACTCAGATTCAGATCCGTGTACTTGGAGATCGTTCTGGAACCGACCGGTTCACCGGTCTCAAGATAGTTCCGGATAATCGCATATAAAATTTTCCGTTTTCTCTCTGTAAGTTCCAAGTCGATCACTCTCTTTCTCTTCTTGTTAGCACTCAGCATGTTGGAGTGCTAACATCTAAGTGATAATATACTCTCTGTCGGGAACCTTGTCAACAAAAATCTAAAAAAATAAAAAAAGCCGGACAAAAACACAGATGTGCTCCTGAACCCGCAGAAGATCCAAATATTCCTATAAGATAAAGAAGCACCGCACGCGGCAGATCCCTTAAGAATACTGCCCGCCGCATGCGGTGCACTCCATATGTATTATTCCTGTCTGTTCGGGCAGCTCTATGCTTCCCGCGCCCCGTTCCTTACTTTACGTACCCGTTCTCCGGCCTTCTCACCGGCATGTTCATCTGGCGGCTCTGCTCCGCCTTCTTCATTCTCACGGTCTCCGGCGTCCTCTCCGGCTCGTCACAGCACGGATCTGCGTCGGGAGCCTGCTTCGGCGGTGCAGAGCGGTCGATCGGGGTCGCGTCCCCGATCCCGATTCCCTCGGAGATCAGGCCCAGCGAGGAAATGACCCCCGAGAGATCCGTCGGCATGTAGATCTTTGTCGCACGGCCGTCGGAGACATCCTTCAGGGCTTCGATCCCCTTGAGCTTGAGGACCGCATCGTCGATCTGCGCTTCCTTCAGGGCCTTGAGACCATCGGCTTCCGCCTGATATACGAGCATGATCGACTGCGCACGGCCCTGTGCACGGGCGATCTGCGCATCTCTCTCCGCCTCCGCAGCGAGAATTCTCGCCTGCTTATCACCCTCGGCACGGGCGACAACGGATTCTTTGTGGGCTTCGGCCTCAAGGATCGTCTGTCTCTTCTCGCGTTCTGCCTTCATCTGCTTTTCCATCGCGTTCTGGATCTCAGCCGGAGGAATGATATTCTTCAGCTCAACACGGGTGACCTTGATTCCCCACGCATCCGTAGCGATATCCAAGATCTGCTGCATCTGGGAGTTGATGATATCACGGCTGGTCAGCGTCTGGTCCAGCTCCATTCCGCCGATGATGTTGCGGAGCGTAGTCGCGTTCAGATTTTCAAGCGCGCTGATCGGGCGGTCGACGCCGTATGTGTACAGCCTCGGATCAAAGATCTTAAAGTAGACGACCGTATCGATCTTCATGGATACATTGTCCTTGGTGATCACGTTCGACGGTGCGAAGTCACATACCTGCTCCTTCAGAGAGATCTTTCCGGCGATCCGCTCGAAGAACGGTATCTTAAAATGAAGTCCGTGCTCCCAGGTCGCCTTATAGCTTCCCAGGAATTCGATCACGTAGGCGTTGGCCTGCGGCACGATCTTGATGCACGAAAGGAGCAGCAAGAGAAGGATAAAAATAACAGGAAGTACAATTGCACTGAAATACATAATAAACCTCCGCTGTTTTTAGTATGGATGTGAACAGTTCCAATCAGTATTATCTTATCATTATGAGGACGGGTCTTTAACACCTCAAATTCCTGAAAGGCGCATAGCGCCTGTTTTTTTATG
>CAMOXU010000097.1 GCA_946629525.1 uncultured Clostridia bacterium | reverse complement strand
CCTGCAGGCTGCAATCATTATAGCACTATTATCCGGACCGCTCCACATTCGTTCCCCGCGCCCACGAATGATCCGGCCTCCCGGAGCGAATCATTCCCGGATCCTCTTTGGCTTTTTTCCTTCATTTGTACCTGAAAATCGAATATACTAAAAGCAGGAAACAGCGAAACTCTGTGCGAATGCCTTCCATATATTCACACAATTCCCGTGAATCACGGCTTATCACAAATATATTCAGGAATATACGGCTGCGAACAGCGCGGACCGGTCCTTCGGGGAGGCCGTGATCACCTCCATAAAGGAGCGATATCCGGATTACGAGACATTTTTCCGGAAGGAATATGCGATGAGCGCCGAGGATCTTGAAAAGCTTCGGGACCTTTATCTCGAACCGCTGCAGTAACTCCCCGCCTCCCGGCGGTATAAGGCAGTAAAATTTCTGACAAAAAGCTTAAATATTCCGTTTTTATTAGACAACAGTACCCTCTGTTCTGTATAATGAAATAGGAATGACATCCTTCTGCGGATCGCACCCGCGTATCCCGGAAGGTGCTTCGCACCCGCACGGCACGACCGGAACGCCGGGCCGATCCACATGCTTTTACACTGATCAAAAGGAGAGACAATGCCGGCAGTAGAGGTGGCGGATATCACAAAAAAATACGGCAGGAACCCGGTCCTTCGGGGAGTCGGATTTACCGCCGAGGCCGGTGAGCAGATCGCCGTCATCGGCAGGAACGGCTGCGGAAAGAGCACGCTTCTGCAGATCCTCGGCGGGATCCTCAAGCCGGATACGGGCACGATCCGCTACTTCTCCTCAAAGGGCGATCTCCCCGATTTCGGAAAATACTGCGGATATCTTCCGCAGGACAATCCGCTGCTTGAAGAGCTCTCGGTACAGGACAATCTGAGTCTCTGGAGCGGAAAGCTGGGACGGCCGGAGGATGCCCTCATCGACATGTTCCATCTCTCCGATCTTCTGAAGACACCTGTGAGGAAGCTGTCCGGGGGAATGAAGCGGCGCGTCAGCATCGCCTGCTGTCTTGTGAACTGGCCGCCTGTGATGATCATGGATGAGCCGACGTCCTCTCTGGACTATGTCTATAAGAGAGAGATCAGAGGTTGGATGAGAGAATACCGGTCGGCGAACGGCATTATCATCACGGCCACGCATGACGACGCGGAAATTGCAGAAAGCAGCAGGGTCCTGCTCCTTGAGAACGGAGTTCTTTCTGAGGCCGGCGAATTCGCACATACATAATGACATTGACATTTTTACATAACGTGAAGACACACAGATACAGATCAGACAGACAATTGCGGAACACTGTACTGCATAGAAATCAAAGGAAAGGAGACAGCTATGGGAATGAGATTTGATCCGGAGACCGGCGAACCTATCCGGACGGATGCGGGTTATTCTCCGAATATGGCAAATCCGGCGGACGACGAGGATTACACCGTCGTTTATCGAAGAGATGAGAAGGGCGCATATCGCCCCGGAAAGAGCAGCGGTCAGTCGCCGCTCAGGCAGGACTCCGCGCAGAACGATCCCTACGGACAGACCAGCGCGCGGTCCGGCTCCTACGGCCAGACCGGTGCACAGAACAATCCCTACGGACAGAGGAATGCGCAGAACACCTCCTACGGGCAGAACAATGCATCCGGCTATCCATACGGGCAGGGGAATGCGCAGAACACCTCCTACGGGCAGAACAATGCACAGAATTATCCCTACGGACAGGGAAATGCGCAGTCCGGCTCCTACGGGCAGAACAACGCACAGAATTATCCCTACGGGCAGGGAAACGCGCAGAACACCTTCTACGGACAGGACAATACACAGAGCAGCTCCTACGGGCAGAACGCTTTCTACGATTCCGATGAAAGGACCGTCGAGAGCAGCCGGACCGGAAATCCCTACGTACAGGGGAACTCCTTCGATCAGGGGAACTCCTTCGATCAGGGCGACTCCTTCGATCAGGGCGACTCGACCATGAGAAACTCTTATCCGGCATCCGGTCAGAACTATACTTCAGGAAGCGGCAGCTCCGGTGCAGCACCAGAGTCCGGAAATTCCTACAGACAGCCCGGACCGGGACCGGCCGGCCCCGCGGGGAAGGCAAAAAAACCAAAAAAGATCCTTCTTCCGATCCTCATCGCCTGCGCGGCGGTCTGCGCGCTGGTCGGCATATTCTTCCTTGCAAAAAATCTTCTTCTCAAGCCCGGTGATCAGATCCTGCTGGCTGCGACGAAGACCGCAGAGGGAAACCAGCTTGCCGGGCTCTTCGCCGAGAGCAGCAAGACGCTGGCAAAGAGCAGCGCATCTTCGACAGATCTGGATCTTTACGCTGATTTCTATGGGACCTCCCTGTCAGTGGACGGAAACCTCTCGGTCGACTATAAAAAGAAGGAACTCTCTGTCAATGGTTCCTATGCGAACGACTCGGAGGCCGCATACGGCATTTTCTTTATGGATGATTCGACGATCCAGGCCCAGCTGCCCGACGTATCTTCGTATAAGTTAGTGTACGACTATACGACCGCCCCCACCGGGTTCATCAACGATTTCTTTACACAGAACGGACTTTCTTCCTCGACCGTGAACAGCCTCCTCCAGCAGATCTGGAGCTCAAAAGAGTCGGCAGACTCCTGGCAGGAGGACCTCGTGGCCATCACGCGGAAAAACTTCAATGCTCTGGACTGGGAAAAGACAGAGAAAGAGACCTTCCTCTTCAACGACAAAGACGTCAACGCAAAAGGCTACACCACAGTGCTTACGGCCTCCGCATTCAACAGCTGGGTCGGCGAATACAAAAGTTCTTACGAAAAATATATCGAGAGCAGTCTCCCGCAGGATTATTTCAGCTCACTCGGTCTGTCGGCGTCTGATTTTTCATCCGCATTTGACAATATACAGATAAGCGAGGATCTGACCGTCAACGTCTATCTCTACAAGTCAAAGATCGTGGCGGTCCGGCTCACAAGCTCTGCCGGGAATACTTTTGAGATCGACATCGAAGGGGGCGCCTATCCGCTGGAGAACGTCGTCGTCACATCCGACGGGACCGAGACAATGGCCCTTCATGGGACAACGACCGGCGATACCGAGAAAATGTCCGTCACTGTCTACGAAGGACAGGAAGCCGCTTCCTACAGCTACAATACGAAGAGCGGCGCGCTGTCGGTAACAGCCGCCGGGATGACGATAGACGGAGTCGTAAAAAAAGAGAACGATGATCTGATCCTCGAATTGAACGATCAGGAGATCAATGGTCTTCTGATCGACGCGTCGATCCGGTTCTCCCCCAAATCCGGGGCGGGCTTCGCGGTGCCGTCCGGTACCGAGATCAATCTGAATACCGCGTCCCTGGAGGATCTCACTCCCTTCGTGCAGGATCTGTCAAATTATTTCCACTGACTTCCGGAATAACAATTACAGCTGTATGCAGGAAGTCCGGCTGCTTATCAGGAACGCCGATGCCTTCCTGAGCACATATCCGGATTCCGGTGTATCCCTGGGGATAAGAGCGCAAGGCTGAACGGCACATGAAAAGGTACATGACATTTCTCATAATTGAATACAAAAGGATCTTCCGGTGCCTCTTCATGATGCTCGCGAGCCTCGCGGGCAGTGCGGCACTGATCCTTGCAGGTATAGCAGGAGCAGGTCTCCTGCTATACCATTCTTCCATGCTCTCTCCCGTCCGCATAGGCATGGTCTTCCCGGAGAACAGCCGGGTCATGGGGCAGGCCGTCGGGCTGGCGGAGACCATGTCGAGCATCTCCTCTGTCTGTACATTCGAGGAGCTGCACGATGCGGAGGAAGCCGTGGACGCGCTCTCCCGGGGCGAGCTGCAGGCCGTCATGGTGTTCCCGGAACATTTCGCCGGAGACCTTGTGAATGGCGCGAACACTCCCGCCGAGCTCATCACCGGAAAATCTCCGCTCCCGGAGACCATCCTGTTCCGGGAGATCCTGCAGGACGGCGTGGTCCTGATCGACAGCGGGGAGTCCGCCATCTACGCGATCAACGACGCCTGGTCCGCCTTTCGCTCCGACCGGTCCTTTGACGAGATGAATCTGGAAGTCACCGAGACCTTCATCATGGAGGTCCTGCAGCGCGGGAAGGTGTATCAGAATCACCGGCTGTCAAGATTTTCCTTCACAGGGATCCTGCAGCTTGGTCTCTGGCTGCTCCTGCCCCTCCTCATCTCACTGAACTTCGGCTTTCTGTACGGGAAAAATGACCTCTCGATCGAGCGCAAGCTCGTCCCCTGCGGCCTCTCCCGGCGCGGGATCGGCCTCATGAAGATCTTCGCCGTCTCGAGCGTGCTGTGGCTTGTCTCCATGCTCTTCATTTTCCTGCAGGAGATCGTTCTCGGGCACATTCGCTTTACACAGGGACTGGTCCACCCCACCCTGCCGCTTTGTCTTGCCCTCTGGCTCCCGATCCTCTCCATGAGCGCATTTGTCCATCTTGTCTACTCGTGGGACTCCGGGAACGGGACCGGCTATGTGCTCCTTCTCGTACTCACGATGCTCATGATCCTGACTTCGGGAACATTTCTGCCGGTATCCTTCCTCCCCGCTCCGATCCGGAAGATTTCGTATCTGCTTCCGCTCACATGGTGGAGGCGTTTTCTCATGGACATCGTGCTTCAGAGAAATTTTGCCCTGTCTGCGGGCATCTGCGCGGTCATTTTTCTTGCAGGCTGGCTCTTTTCGGGAGGAGGTGAGCGCGCATGAAAAAATATGCCGTACGCTTCTTCCTTCTCGTTAAAAAATGGATGCACTCGCCTCTCATGTGGATCATTCTGCTTCTTGCGCCGGCGATCCCCTATCTCGTGAACCGGACGATCCTGCCCGGCCGCGAGAACAACCGTATTCTTCTCTACGTTCCGGAAAATTCGGAATACGCGGAGGAGATCGCCGGATATCTCGAACAGTCGGACTCCCTGCTCTCTTTCCTGAGGGCCGGCTCCGAAGAGGAAGCGGTCCAAAAAGTCGAGACCGCGTACGCGGATACCGCATTCCTGTTCGCCGCCGATCTGGATGAGAAGGCTGCGCAGGAGAAGCCGCAGAATACCATCACCGTCGTCTCCTCCTCGTATTCCTCGAAGACAGAGGTTGCGAAGGAAACTGTCTACGCGGCTTTCTATCACGTCTACACCAGAGTCCTCATGAAAAAGGCAGCGAATGACTATTTTCCCGACCGGACGGACGCGTCCGGCAATTCGGTCAGCACCGAAGAGATCTACGAATATATGCTCCGGCAGAGCGGTTACTACGCTGAGAACGGAAATCTCTTTAAGATGAATTTCCGTTCCGTCGAGACCCCGGCATCCGGCGAAGACTCCGATGACTCCGGCGGAAGCGCCGATGACTCCGGCTGGGATGCCGGTGAGTCCGACGCAGACACGGACGGCTCAGGCAAAGACACTGGCGGCTCCGGCGCAGAGCACGGCTCCCGTCTTTTCACGGTGCACGGGATCTATGCCCTGCTCCTCTTCATGGAAATGATCCTGGCCGCCGCGCCAGCCTCCGACGCGGGGCGCACGGGTACCGGGGTACTCCTTGGATCCATGCGAAGAGGGTCCCGCTTCCGTTTCCGCTGTCTCAATATCCTCGCATCCGCGGCGATTCCCGCGCTCGTGTTCTTTGTTCTGTTCCTGGTCTCGGAGCCTCTGTGGATGCAGGGAGCAGCGGGCGGATTCGGCAGCGGCCTTCCGGCACAGGGAGCAACGGGCGGACCCGGCAACACACTTCCGGCACAGGGAACTTCTGCCACGGGATCGATGATCATTCTGTCAGGATTCCTTGCAGAGCTTCTCCTCTGGGTCCTCTATATTCTCCTGGCTGCCGTCTGGGCAGCCGTCTTCTCGGAGATATTCCGGAGCCCGCTGACCTACAATGCATGGCTCCTGACCCTGCTGGCCGTCCATCTGATCCTGTGTCCGATCTTCTATGACCCTTTCAGTCTGCACAGGATCCCCGGCTTGCTGGGAAGGCTTCTGCCGGTCGGAGCGTATCTGCATTTTCTTGGGATCATCGGATAAAGCAGGATTTTTCGGGCTTATGTATGCGTTCATACGGCGGCGAGCGGGAGCGTCCCGACATGGAAATATTTATCTCAGTGGGGAAGACCCCTGCTTCTGTAAGCGGGGGATAGACTAATATCCTGCTCGTCTCAGTGGTGGGTTACAATCCCCCACTGAGATAAACGCTCCGCGAGGATGCGCAGGGATTCGGTTTGGAAGATGTCAGCTTGCGCTGACCCGAATCCCGCGCCAATTCTCGCGAGCGAGAATTGAATCCGGGAGCATCAGGAACCTGAAAGAAAGTAAGAAGTTTTAGCATCTAACGAACGGGAGGAACTACGATTGCCACGCATCATATTTCACATCGACGTAAATTCAGCCTTCCTGTCCTGGTCCGCCGTGAAGCGGCTCCGGGAGGATCCGGATGCGGTCGACCTGCGCCTCATTCCCTCAGCGGTCGGAGGCGATGTGCAGACCCGCCACGGGGTCATCACCGCCAAGTCCATCCCCGCCAAAATGTACGGCGTGACCACCGGCGAGCCGGTCGTGTCCGCTCTCAAAAAGTGCCCCGGACTCGTTCTTGTCCCGTCGGACTTTAAGACCTACCGCGAATATTCCCGTAAGTTCATCGAGATCCTCAAAAAGTACGCTTCGGAGGTCGAAAAGGTCTCGATCGACGAGGCATTTCTCGACATGACGGATTCCGCAAAGTATTTCAAAGAGCAGATCGATGCCGGACAGCCCTATCCGTACTGCGCTGCGGAGCATATAAAAAATGAGATCCGGGATACCCTGGGCTTCACCGTCAACGTGGGCATTTCCACGAACAAAATTCTCGCAAAATGTGCCAGCGACTTCACGAAGCCCGACAGGATCCACACACTCTACCCGGAGGAGATCGCGGAAAAGCTCTGGCCGCTGCCGGTCGGAGAACTCTTCGGCTGCGGAAAGAAGACCGCGGAAAAGCTCCGGACAATGGGCATCAACACGATCGGAGAGCTGGCACAGACAGATCTCTCCCTCTTAAAGAGCATCCTCGGAAGCAAGTCTGCAGAGTATCTGCATAACAACGCGAACGGCATATCCGATTCCCCTGTCAGGAGCGTACGGGAGCAGGCGAAAAGTTATTCCAACGAGACCACGACCGGGGAGGATATCAGCGCCGCGAACTATGAAGCAATCGCCCTTCCGATCCTGCACCGGCTGGCGGAGAAAGTGGCCTCGCGCCTCGCCAAAGACAATGTGCGGGCCAGCACCGTATTCGTCATTGTGAAGACCGGAGAATTTCAGCGGCATACAAGGCAGACCCGACTGTCCTCCTCGACGAACAGCGCTGCTGTCATCACGAAGGCTGCCGAAGACCTCATGTCCGCGCTTCTCACCGGTCCGGACGGGCTCTTTGCCGCGGGGCAGGTGCTCCGACTCCTCGGGGTGGGCTGCTCGGGAATCGACGACAGCCCGTACACACAGATGGATCTCTTTACATGGGCGGAGGAAATGCAGGCGGAAGACGAGCGCAGGAAAGAGGAGCGGCGGGAAGAAGAAGAGCGCCGGAAAGAAGACGCTCGCAGAGAGGCAGAGATCCGGGCAAAAGAAAAGGCCGCAGAAGATCTGCGGGTGAAAGAAGAAAAGCAGCGGAGGCTCGATGAGATGCTCTCCGCGGTTCAAAAGAAATACGGCGTGAAATCGCTCCGCAAGGGTGAAAAATAAGGACCCGCCCCAGGGCAGGTCCTTTGCTTGTAAATCCCATCAGCCGATCAGACCCTGTACAAGAATCACCAGGATCAGAAGAGGCAGACCGATCATAAAGTAGTACTTGAGCGCGCGCGGAATCTTCGCGCCCTTTCCGGTATTCGCTTCCTCAATAAATTTGTCAAAGCCCCAGCCGTATTTCACCGTGCAGAAGAGGGCGAAAATCAGGGACCCGATCGGAAGCAGCAGGTTGCTCACGATAAAATCTTCGGTGTCGAGAATATCACGGCCGCCGATCAGGTGAATATTGCTCCAGATATTGTAGCCGAACACGCACGGAAGGCTGCCGACCAGCAGGATGATCAGGTTAATGAGCGAAGATTTCCCGCGGGACCATCCGAAGTTGTCGATACCGGCCGCAATCAGGTTCTCGAAGACGGCGATGACCGTCGAGAGACTTGCGAATGTCATGAACAGGAAGAACAGCGTTCCCCAGATTCGTCCGCCCGCCATATGCATGAAGACTTCCGGCAGCGTGATGAAGATCAGGGACGGGCCGGCCGTCGTCTCAATGCCGTAGCTGAAGCAGGCCGGGAAAATGATCAGGCCGGACACGATCGCAACAAATGTATCCAGCACGCAGATCCGCAGCGACTCGCCGCCGATAGAATAATCCTTCGACAGGTAGCTTCCGAAAATCTCCATCGAGGAAATGCCGATCGACAGCGTGAAAAATGACTGATTCATCGCCGCGGTGATCGCACCGCCGATCCCGTTATCCATCGCCCGCTTAAAGTCCGGGAGAAGGTAGAAGGACACGCCCTCCTTCGCACCGGAAAGCGTCAGACTGTGGATCGCGAGGATCACGATCAGGCCGAGGAGGCAGAGCATCATGACCTTGGAAATCCTCTCCACGCCGTTCTGAATACCGATACTGCAGACAAGAATTCCGAGGATGACCGTGATGATCATGTAGACTGCCATCTCGCCCGGATTCCCGAGCATATCCGAAAAGACATTCGAAACGACGTCGGGAGACACGGAGTCAAATGTTCCGGTCAGGAACTTCACGAAATAATCCAGCATCCAGCCGGATACCGTTGTGTAGTACATCATGAGCAGGTAGCAGCCGATGATGCAGAACCAGCCGTGAATATGCCACTTGCTGCCCTGCGGTTCGAGGGCTTTATACCCCTGGATCACGCTCTTGCGGCTTGCGCGGCCGACGGACAGCTCCATCGCAAGGACCGGAGCTCCCATAATGACGAGGAACAGAAGATAGAAAAAGACGAATACGCCTCCTCCGTTCTGCCCTGTTATAAATGGGAATTTCCAGACATTTCCGATACCGATGGCACAGCCCGCGGAGACGAGCAGGAAGCCCAGCCGTGATTTAAAGCTTTCTCTTTCCATTGTGTTTCCCCTTTTTGTAAATTTTCCGGTGTGCAGACCAGCCATCCAGCGGATCGCAGCCGCGCAATCCGGAAGGTGCTTCGCACTTTGCGCGGCGCGGCAGGAACACCGAGGCGCTCCTGATGTGCGCTGGCCAAATTTTGCATATCCCCTATTGTATAGGTAAGACGGGCTGAAATGCAAGTACTTTCCCCGTGTATGATAAGCCTGTTCAGGAAGGTCCTCCGAAAGCGGAAGTGGCCGTACTTCTTCTCATATGATAGTCTCATTCTCCGACCATCACAGGATACCCGGCCTGCATACCGCCGTCAGAATTCCACGCCCTCCCGCGCCCGGACTCCGGTGTCAGAATTCCACGCCCTCCCGCGCCGTAATTCCAAGTGTGTAGGGGTGACGGACGCACTTCATTTCCGTGATAT
>CAMOXU010000096.1 GCA_946629525.1 uncultured Clostridia bacterium | reverse complement strand
CTCGAGGATCGCCGCATTTTTCCTCGGGCCGAAAACACGAAGCCCCTTCGCCTCGAACACATCCACGATTCCTCCGCAGAGCGGATCATCCATGCCGATGATGCTGAGGTCGATCTTATTGCTCTCCGCGAACTCCGCGAGCTTCTCAAATTCCATCGCCCCGATCGGGACGCACTCAGCGAACTCCGCGATGCCGGCATTGCCGGGTGCGCAGTAGATCTTCTCTACCTTCGGATTTTTCGCGACTGCCCATGCGATCGCATGTTCTCTTCCGCCCGAACCTACTATAAGTACCTTCATGCACCCTCACTTTCTGACGACTCTGCCGTCTCTTACCTCGATCTCGCCGTTCGCGATCATGTTGATCGCCTGCGGCATGATCTTCCACTCTGCCTGTTCCATGATGCGTCTCTGCAGAGTCTCCGGCGTATCAGACTCCTCGACCTCTACAGCTTTCTGAAGAATGATCGGACCCGCGTCCAGATCCTTGTTGACAAAGTGGACCGTCGCACCCGAGAGCTTCACGCCGCGCGCGAGAGCGGCCTCATGCACGTGCAGTCCGTAGAATCCCATCCCCGAAAATGCCGGGATGAGCGCCGGATGAATGTTAATGATCCGGTTCTCGTATGCGTCGATCAGGATCTCCGGGATCCTGACAAGACACCCTGCCAGCACCACGAGATCCGTCTCCAGGCTGTCGATCTTCGCTTTCAGCGCCTCATTAAATTCCCTGCGGGATGCAAAATCCTTCGGGGAGATGACAAATGCGGGGATCCCCGCCTGCTCTGCCCGTGTGAGCGCGTAGACTCCGTAATTATTGCTGATGACACCCGCGATCTGAGTATTTTTTATTGTCCCGTCCGCGATTCCGTCTATGATCGCCTGGAGATTCGTGCCCCCTCCGGAGACAAGTACCGTAATCCTTAGTACTCCGCTCATATAAGATCCACACCTTTCTCTCCGGCAGCGATCTTTCCGATCACATATGCCTGATCACCCGCCTCGCGGATCGCGGCTGCTGCAGTCTCCACATCTGCGGGATCGACTGCAAGCACCATGCCGATCCCCATATTGTAGGTATTATACATCATGTGCTCGTCAATATTTCCCGTCTTCATAAGCAGCTTGAAGATCGCCGGGACCTCATAGCTGTCCTTCTCAACGACCGCACGTGTACCCTCTCTCAGCATGCGGGGAATATTCTCATAGAATCCGCCGCCCGTGATATGGCTGCAGGCCTTGATGCGCACGCCTGCCTTCTTAACGCCTGCGAGAGCTTTCACGTAGATCCTCGTCGGCTCGATCAGTGCCTCCCCGAGTGTTTTCCCCAGCTCCTCATAGTACGTGCCAAGAGACTCTTTTGTCATCGGGAATACCTTCCGGACAAGAGAGAACCCGTTGCTGTGAACACCGGAAGATGCGATGCCGATAAGCACGTCTCCCTCCGCCAGGTCCTTTCCGGAAATGATATCCTTCTCGTCGACGATACCGACCGCGAAGCCGGCCAGATCATATTCATCCTCGGGATAGAATCCCGGCATCTCCGCCGTTTCGCCGCCGATCAGGGCTGCATCCGACTGCACGCATCCTTCCGCGACGCCCTTCACGATCTGCGCGATTTTCTCCGGATAGTTCTTGCCGCATGCAATATAGTCCAGGAAGAAAAGCGGCTCTCCGCCCGCGCATGCGATATCATTGACGCACATCGCGACACAGTCGATACCTACCGTATCGTGTTTGTCCAGAAGGAAGGCAAGCTTCAGCTTTGTACCGACGCCGTCCGTGCCGGACACAAGGGTCGGTTTCTCCATCTGCTTGAATTTCTCCATGGAGAACGCGCCGGAAAATCCGCCGAGATTTGTGAGAACTTCACTGCGCATTGTCTTTTTAACATGTTCCTTCATCAGTTCAACTGATTTATACCCTGCCTCGATATCAACACCCGCGCTCTTGTAATCCATATTTTTCCCTCGCATATTTAATCTTTATCGCGCAGCACCCGCGACGCAAGTCTCAGGATGCATGCACGAAGTGTAACCCGCCTTCATCGCGGGCAAGATCCCGCAATAAAGAAGAAAGCCTCCTGCGGAACGCAGGCGCACGCATCCCCGTGACTCCCGCCATAGGACTTCAGGCGCATCTGCTTCCGGCAGCGATCATGCATGAACAGCGGTCTCTCAGAGCCGCATGCCCTCACTGCTTTGTATAGTTCCGGTACCCGACCTCCTGCAGCCTCTCATCCTTAGCCATCACGGAAGCCTTCTGATCTGCGCTGTATTTTTTCAGTCTGGAAAGAAGCTCCTCATCGGATACTGCAAGAATCTTTGCGGCAAGGAGAGCCGCATTCGCGCCTCCGTTGATCGCGACGGTCGCGACCGGGATCCCGGACGGCATCTGTACGATCGAATAAAGAGAATCCCTGCCCCCAAGGGAAGTCGTATGCATCGGAATCCCGATGACAGGGAGCGGGAAGATCGCCGCGCACATTCCCGGAAGATGGGCCGCCATCCCGGCTCCCGCGATGATCACCTTGAGTCCGCGCTCCTCCGCGGTCTTTGCATACGCGAAGAACTCGTCAACTTCCCGGTGAGCCGAGATAATATGCATCTCATACGATACGCCGAGCTCGTCGAGCACGGCTGCGGCTTTCGCCATCACGGGCATGTCAGAATCAGAGCCCATCAGAATTCCTACTTTCGCCATTTAAAGCTTCCTCCTGTCTCTTAATGCGTGTTCATTTCCTCCGCCCACTGATCGAGCGGTTCATTCAGCTTCTCTGTTCCCGGAAGGACAAATCTCCCGTTCTCAATGAGGGGTATATTATTGCCGTCTCTTCGAAGGACCGTTATGCTTCCCAGCTCTTCATATGGGATCGTGATATCCGTATGACATCCGAAATACGCCCTGCCCGGATCCGTCTTTCGCAGCAGGGACACACTGTTGTCCCTCGCGATGATCTCCTTCCCGTCCGGATTATAGACCGGATTATCCTCGTCAAATGAATAGCATGTGTCCCCCACGGCAAAATGCGGACCGGTCTTCTCCGCTATGAGAATGGGAAGAAGATTTTCGATACCGTATTTTTTTCCGCAGACATAGGCTCTGGTGTTCGTCCCGATCGCAAATTCACCCATCGGAAGTGCCGGATGTCCAAAGAGGATATTTTTTTCAATATACTTCTTGCCCTCTTCAGGATCCTCGAAATTCCCGCAGGAGTACTCTGTGATCCATCCGTCGCGGAAGGTGAGCTTCAGATCCCTGAACTCGTATCCGTTCAAAAATACGCGGGAAACAAAAAGCACTCCGTTCGTCCCTTCAAGCTCCGGCGAGGTAAAGACCTCTCCCAGGGGGATATTCACATCCGCCACGCAGTTCTCGAAGGCCGTCTGCTTTGCGGGATCTTCGAGCGGATGAAAATGCACAACAAGATCCGTCGGGTTCCCTCCGGCCCCCCTGATCCGCGCAGCATGACCAAGATCCAGCGCGTCGATCAGAGACTGCTGCAGTGTGCGGTAAGCATCATTATCCATCGTGTTGATCTTCACGGTCTCGTTGAAAATCGCCGGAAAATCCCTGCCGATCGCAGGAACGGGGTAGGATATGATCGTGAAGCTCCGGTCCTTCTCCGGGATGTAGCGGTTCGTGATCCTGATCCCCTCCGTCTTCATGCGGGTCATCTTCGCCGTCTGCGCATCAGTAAGCGTTATACAGGAGCGGCATATGGACGGAGTGAACGGTTCCTCACCGAAAGTCTCGAGCACGGCAGGACCGGCGTGCGCGTTCGCCTCCTCCTTCACAGCCTCATACCCCATCTGAAGGGCCCGCAGACGCTTCGTCACATACTCGTCATCCAGGAACAGGCCCAGATCCTCACGATGGTCGTAATCGAACTGCATATTCGGGATCGCGCCGGTATACCCGTTCTTCCGGTTCCCGCCCTTCGTGACAAGATGCGCAGGAGCTCTCAGAAAGGTGGCGGCAAGACCCATTTTCCTGAAATTGAGGACCGCAGCCTTGATCATCCTCTCAAAGCCAAGCTCGTAGACGATCTGGACGGTCTTCTTATAAGACATGTCCTTCCTCATCTGGATAAAGCCGTTCCGGAATCCCTCCGTGAAGGTGCCCGCCATCCGGTCGATCTCCTCCTGCGGCAGACTCTCAATATACCTGGCCGTCTCAAGAACGTCCTCTGTGATGTATTCCCCGAATCTGTACAGATAATCCGTCCCGGAATAATCCGCGTTCATAATGATGTCGCGCGCAAAGGAATGGCCGTCTGAGACCTGCTCCCTGATCCTCCGGGCTGCGTAATCCGGAAGATAGTCCTCGCAGTAGGACCGGAAAATATCCCGCACCGCCCCGGTCTCAGGAATATCTCCGCCGGAAAAGTCGCCGTAGATCTCAATGAAGAGTTCCAGAAGAACGCAGATCCCTTCGGTGTCCTCCTCAAAGACGCACGGTATAATTCCCCTGAGCTCCGCATAGACAGCCGAGAGGATCTGTCCCATCCCGTCCCCGAGCATTTTTACCGCATAATCCGGGTTCGCGTACGAATTTCCGTAATTTTCCGGGAGGATATCCCGATAGAGGGAATGATTCTCCGCATCCTTACTCACCGAGAGGAGAAAGCGGGCGACCTCTCTGAAATACGATCCGAAAGGCTCCGGTACGCAGTTCTCCTGCGGGATCTGATTCAATCTGTAATAAGCTAAATAAAGTCGTTCATTCATTGTCTTTGGAATATATCTTATCGGAAGCTGCGAAGCAGTTTCCGATAAAAGGCCGATTTATCGGCCGAATTATGATTATGAGGTTCGCGAAACAAAGTGAAGCGGTTCTCATAATATATCTTATCGGAAGCTGCGAAGCAGTTCCGATAAAAAGGCCGATTTATCGGCCGAATTATGATTATGAGGTTCGCGAAACAAAGTGAAGCGGTTCTCATAATATATCTTATTGGAAGCTGCGAAGCAGTTTCCGATAAAAAGGCCGATTTATCGGCCGAATTATGATTATGAGGTTCGCGAGGCGGTTCTGCCTCTTATTCTCCGATACGGAATTCTCATGTCTCTCATCGCAGAGCGAATATACGAAGATCTCTCACATGCCGGCAAGCCCTGTCAGAAAGAGGGTCAGCCAGCCGATCATGATGATCCCGCAGGAGATGGATCCGATCACGGACAGGCGGTTCGAAACATTTTTCTCGCCGAAAGACTTCATCCCCTCGTGAAAGCCGTACACGGAGATCGCTGCCCCGGCAAACGCCAGGCATCCGGCAAAGCTGCCGGCTTTCCCCTGCGCCGAATAAGACATGAGCGCCGCAGCGATGAACAAAAGAAAGGAAAGAACGGCTAGGATCGTGGAGATCCTGCCCCCTTCCGACTGTACATTTTCCCTGAACTGATATTTCTTTTCATTTGCCATAGAAAAGCCTCCCGATCCGGACTGCGGCAAGATATACGTAATAACCCAGGAATGCCCCCAGTGTATTGAGGATCATGTCATCCACATCAAATATTCCGATACCGGAAATGAGCTGAACGCTCTCCACAAGCAGCGTAAGGAGGAATCCGCCAGGAAGCACCCTGTACCACTTTTTGAAAAAATCCGAAAGAAGCGGCAGCATAAAGCCGAACGGCATGAAGCCGAGCACATTTCCGACGAGATTCCAGAAGACCAGCCGTCTTCCGATTATATAGGAACGCTGCAGATACCTCCTGATCTCGCGGAACGGCACCAGATTCGGAGCGGACCGGACTGCCCTGCCCGGAGCATGCCCGTACCAGTCGGCAAAGAACAGGAAGTAGACCAGTATGCCGGCATAGATCAGAAAGAGGACGCGCGCTGCAGACCGGAAGCGCTTTTTGTGCATCGAGTCCTCACCGGACGCCATACTCTTTGTAATACGCATCGATCCGTTCCCTGAGTGCATCGTCTATGATCACTCTGCCCTCGTACTCGCGGTTATAGAGACACTCGATCACATCATTCATCGTGACGATCGAGCAGGTCCTGATCCCGAATTCATTCGCGATCTCCGTGAGCGCGCTGACCTCTCCCGTCCCGCGTTCCATGCGGTCCACAGAGACGACAAGTCCGACAATATCATCCGTTCCCTGCGCTTTTATGATCGGCACCGTCTCACGGATCGACGTCCCCGCCGTTGTCACATCCTCAATAATGACGACTTTGTCTCCGGCAGAGATCGGGCTTCCGAGCAGAATTCCCTTCTCACCGTGATCCTTGATCTCCTTGCGGTTCGAGCAATACTTAATATCCCGCCCGTAGAGTCTGCTGATCTCCATCGTCGCAGCGACCGTGAGAGGGATTCCCTTGTAGGCCGGTCCGAAGAGCACGTCAAAATCCAGTCCGAAATTATCCCGGATCGCTCGCGCGTAGAACTCTCCCAGCTTCGCCATCTGTCCGCCGGTCCTGTAATAACCGGTGTTGATAAAGAACGGTGTCTTCCTGCCCGACTTCGTGACAAAATCACCGAACCGGAGCACACCGCTCGAGACCATGAATTCGATAAAATCCTTCTTATACTGTTCCATAGATACCTCCGTTTCCCGCGCAGCCCACGATCTCATTCACATCTCCGATCCCCTTGCGTTCAAGGAATTTTTCAATTCCGTCCGCGATCTTTACGGAAATGCAGGGATCGTGGAAATTCGCCGTCCCGACGGACACAGCTCTCGCTCCCGCCATCAGAAATTCGATCGCATCCTCCGCCGAAGCGATCCCGCCCATACCGATCACCGGGATCTTCACCGCGTGGGACGCCTCATAGACCATACGGACCGCGACCGGCCGGATCGCCGGACCCGAGAGGCCGCCCGTCCTGTTGGCGATTGCGAACGTCCCCCGCTCTATGTCGATCTTCATTCCCGTGAGCGTATTGATCAGGGACAGGGCATCCGCCCCGCCGCTCTCCGCAGCTCTCGCAGCCTCGCGGATATCCGTCACATTCGGGGACAGCTTCATGATGACAGGCTGCTTTGCCTTCGCCTTCACTGCCTTCGTGATCGACTCGATCGCCTTCGGATCCGTCCCGAAAGCGATTCCCCCCTCCTTAACGTTGGGGCACGAGATATTGATCTCCAGCATATCAACGGCGCAGTCCGAAAGCCGTTCGACGACAGCGAGATATTCCTCCACGGAATGCCCGCAGACATTGACGATAATTCTTGTATCATATTTCTGCAGGAAAGGCAAGTCGCGCTTGACAAAAACATCAATTCCGGGATTCTGCAGCCCGATCGCGTTCAGCATTCCGGACGGGGTCTCGCAGATACGGGGAGTGGGATTTCCCTCCCACGGAACGCTTGCGACTCCCTTCGTCACAACGGCTCCCAGCTTCGAGAGATCAAAGAATTCTCCGTATTCCATCCCCGACCCGAAAGTCCCGGAAGCGGTCATGACCGGGTTCTTAAGCGAAACACCCGCAATATTTACGCTGGTCCTTATCATGTAAGATCCACCTCCTCCGCGTCAAAGACCGGTCCGTCCTTACAGATCCTCGTGTTCTTCACGTGAGAATGCGCGTCAGGCTTTGTTGTCCGTGCAACGCATCCCAGACATGCCCCGATCCCGCAGGCCATCCTCTCCTCCATGGAGACAAAGCATCTTATATTATTCTCCCCGGCATACTCCTTCAGGGCACGGAGCATCGGCTTCGGCCCGCAGGCAAAAATCACGTCACAGACGATGCGGTCTTCCCGGATCGCGTCAAGAACGTTGCCCTTTGTTCCGAGAGAACCGTCCTCTGTAGCGATGTGCGTCTCGAACCGGCCGGAAATCTCCGGAAGGAGGTAGGTCTCGGAACGATAGCCGACCGCGAAGACAGGATCCCGCAGAGATTTTGCGGTATAATAAAGAGGAGGAATTCCGATGCCCCCGCCGACGAGGAGGACCCGCTTATCTTTGAACTCCTCCACCGGGAATCCGTTCCCGAGCGGTCCGAGGACCTCGACGACGCATCCGGGGGTGAGCTTCGCAAACTCCGCCGTCCCCTTCCCGGCGATCCTGTATACGAGCCGTATCGTCCCCTCCTCCGGATCTGCATCGCAGACAGAGATCGGCCTTGGGAGAAGTCTCGAACCGTCGGCAGAGTAGACGGAGAGGAACTGTCCCGGCCTTACTTCCTCTGCAAAGGATACACGAAGGACGAGGCTCATAATATCCGCGGCAATCCGTTCCTGAGCCGCCACATGCGCAGTCTCTTTTTTCATCTTCCGAGTGCCTCCGAAATATCTTTCTGCATGTCGATCACAGCCTGCCTTGCCGCATCCGCGTAAGCTTCCGGTCCGAATTTCGAATATTTCTCCTGCTTCCACGCAGCGATAATACCGCGGGAAGAGTTTACGATCGCGCCGAGTCCGTCCTTGTTGAAGAAATGCACAAGGTCCTTTCCCTTTCCGCCCTGCGCGCCGTAGCCCGGGACGAGGATAAAACTCTTCGGCATGATCTCGCGGAGACGTCTGCCCATCTCAGGATACGTGGCGCCGACGACCGCGCCGACCTCTGAGTAGCCGCAGTCATCCATGTATTCCTCTCCCCACTCGCGGACCTTCTCGCCTACGAATTCATAAAGAGGCTTGCCGTCGATCTCCCGATCCTGGAACTCACCGCTCGAGGGGTTCGAGGTCTTGACGAGGACAAAGATGCCCCTGTCACACTTTTTGCAGACATCGAGGAACGGCTTCACGCCGTCACTGCCCAGATACGGATTGACCGTTGCAAAATCCTCTCCGAACGGAGCATATGTCCTGGACCCGACTTCCACTGTACCGAGGTGGGCCGCCGCGTATGCTGCCGAGGTGGATCCGATATCCCCGCGCTTTACGTCCCCGATCACGCACAGTCCCTTCTCCCTGCACAGGTCCACCGTCCTTTTAAAAGCGGCAAGGCCCGGAATGCCGAACTGCTCATACATCGCGATCTGCGGTTTTACGGCCGGAATAAGATCCGCGCAGGCCTCCACGATGCCTGCATTGAACCTGTATATGATCTCCGCAGCCGCTTCCAGTGTCTCCCCGTATTCCGAGAAAACTTCCTTCTTCATATGATCCGGCACAAAAGCGAGCATCGGATCAAGCCCGACTACAATCGGTGCATTTGTCTTTTTAATGTTCTCAACTAATTTTCCTATCATGCTGGGTCCTCCGCTCGTAAAGTGTATTTTTTTTATCATACACGAACTTCCCCCCTCCTTCAAGCAAAAGCAGGCCGGCCGGAACCACCGGACAGGATCGGAATGCCCCTCTGCACCTTCATCCGGACTCCGGGAACACGGAATATCCGTATCGGTGCGCCGGACAGACTTTTTAGTTTTTACGCTAATTTAAGCGGGTTTTTGTGTTTTTCCTTGACCTTTGCGCATAGGAAGCTTATAATTTCTTTTGGTATAGATGTATCGAAATATAGCATTCACTGAGGGCAGGATCATCTGAGTTTTCTTCCGTGCATCAGAGTTTTTATTTTCCATATATCTGACATATTTACTTATAATCTTTTATGGAGGGATAGTTCAATGAACAAAGGTACTGTGAAGTGGTTCAATGCTGAGAAGGGCTACGGCTTCATTACCGGCGAAGACGGGAACGACGTATTCGTTCATTTTTCCGCAATCGTTGGTGAGGGCTTTAAGTCTCTCGACGAGGGTCAGGCAGTAACGTTTGATCTGCAGCAGGGGCCGCGCGGAATGCAGGCCGCAAACGTTGTTAAGTTATAAAGAAACGTTCATGAATCGAGTAGGAGGGGGTGATTAGCCCCCGTCCTCTCACACCACCGTGCGTACCG
>CAMOXU010000095.1 GCA_946629525.1 uncultured Clostridia bacterium | reverse complement strand
ATATTGACCTATCCCCCGCTTATAGAAGCGGGGGTCTTCCCCACTGAGATAAAACCTCCGAAGCATCCTGCTCTTATGGCAGATGCTTCGGCCCACTTACAGAAGATAAAAAAGGCACTGAACACAGGCAGCCGCGAAATTAACGTACTGCAGGAATCATGTGAACAATCTCCATAGATGTACAGCATTTCGCAAGCGCCCGGAAGTGCAGAACCAAGAAAGGAGGGATCCGGTTTGAAGAAAAAAAAGATGACACCCAAAGCCCGGAAAGAAGCAATCACAGGGCTCCTCTTCATAGCCCCGACGATCATCGGTCTTCTGATCCTGAACTACTATCCGATTTTTGAAACTGTTTATCAGTCCATGTGCAAGACCGGTGATTTCGGAATCGGCAACACCTTCATCGGATTTGAAAATTTTACGAGACTCTTCCACGATAAGGAAGTCTTCCGGACACTCTGGAACTCAGTGAAATACGCAGCCCTGAGCCTTCCCCTGACGATCGGCATCTCGCTTGTGCTTGCGGTCCTGCTGAACCGCAAGATGCATCTCAGAAGCGTGTACAGGACCATTTTCTTCCTTCCGATGGTGTGCGCTCCCGCAGCGGTCGCCATGGTCTGGAAATGGATGTTCAACCAGGATTACGGCCTTCTGAATCATCTCTTCCACGCGAAGATCAACTGGGTCACGGATCCGAAGATCGCACTGATCGCCATCGTCATCGTCGGTGTCTGGAGCTCCATCGGAAACAACATGATCCTTCTCCTCGGAGGTCTTCAGGATATCCCGAGAGACTACTACGAGGCAGCATCTGTGGACGGTTCTTCCGGCATCCACTGCTTCTGGCACATCACGATCCCGCTGCTCAGCCCGATGCTGTTCTTCATTATCCAGACAGGCATCATGGGTGCCCTGCAGCTCTTCGACCTGCCGTTCATGATCATGGATGAGAGCAGCCGCGCATGGCCGTCCGTCAAGACGATCACCTATCTGTTCTATGAATACGCGTTCGTCAAATCCGAGAGAGGATACGGCGCAGCGATCATCATGTTCCTGATCTGCATCATCAGTATCCTGACTTACCTGCTGCAGAAATCAGAAGAGAAGTGGGTACACTACGAATAATTAGGAGGTAAAACGATGGGATGGCGTGCTAAGCAGAGATTGACATCCGGAACGATCCACCTGTTCCTGATCCTCGGCTCCCTGGCCATGATCACACCCTTTGCGTGGATGGTCCTCACGGCCTTCAAGAGCCGAAGCGAGTCCATATCCGTCAATCCGTTCTACATTTTCCCGGAGAGCGGTTGGCATTTTGAAAATTTCATAGAGGTCTGGAATTCCTACAACTTCCTGATTCTCTATAAGAACACACTGATCATGATCTTCCTGCGCGTCCTTTGCGCCTGCCTTACGGCGACACTTGCAGGGTATGCGTTCGGCAGACTGAAATTCCCGTTCAAGAAGTTCTTCTTCGCACTGATCCTTGTGCAGATGATGGTCCCGGGCCAGATCTTCATCATACCGCAGTACCTGATCGTATCCAGACTCCACATGATGAATACACAGTTCGCTCTTCTTCTGCCCGGCGCAGTCACAGCCTTCGGAACGTACCTGTGCAAGCAGGGATATCAGAGTCTCCCGGCGTCCCTGGAAGAGGCGGCCGAGCTCGACGGAGCAAGCATCACACAGCGGTTCCTGTTCATCATGCTCCCGCTGACAAGATCCTCCCTGGTATCTCTGGGTATCTTTACTGCCCTCTTTGCCTATAAGGATCTGATGTGGCCGATGATCGTCTGCCCGAAGACAGAATGTACGACCCTGACGGCAGCGCTTTCCAGGCTCCAGGGCCAGTTCACCAGCAATTATCCGCAGCTCATGGCCGGCGCGGTCATGGCGGTCATTCCGATGCTCATCCTGTATCTGATCTTCCAGAAGCAGTTCGTGGAGGGCATCGCGACATCCGGCGGAAAACTTTGATCTTCGACGCATTCATCTTGCGGCATATATTTTAAGATGAATGCGCAGCGTAAAACTTCTCTCTTGTTCAACACCAGACAAGGGGCTGCGGACCTGCATGGCAGGTTCGCAGTCCCCGCAAAGGAAACAAAGTTCAGGCGTTTACGAAATTCTGTACAAATCCGTGCAGTACAGACTGTCGCAAGCACCTGATGAGAACAACTCAGACGGTTGCGAAAGTCCGTGCATCATAGAAATTGTATGAACATTCAAACGGCTTACGCGCCAGGAACTTCTAAATTCGTTCATATAATTCTATTCCGCACATAGTTTCGCAGGCGCTTGAGAACAACTTGCAGAAAGGAAGCAGAAATATGGGAAATTTCATGACCAACGAAAGCACCTTCGGCCGGCTTATGACGAAATGCGGGACGATCATCGTCATCAACATCCTCTTCGCTGTATGCTGCATCCCCTTTTTCACCGTCGGGGCAGCTGCCGCAGGTATGTACAACGCTGTATTTGAGCTGATCCGCGCAGAGGATAAGGCAAGACGTGCCTGCACGACGGCAGAGATCAACCCCCTTAAGGCCTTTGGCCGCGGGCTTGTAAAGTACGGATTGAAAGGTACCATTCTCTGGCTGGGATTTGTCGGGATCATGATCGTCGGTGTGACGAACCTGCAGATCTGTCAGGCAGCAGGCGGCTTTCTTTTGATCGTCTCAGCCGGTGTGATCGCAGTCATGATCTGCACGGTCGTTCTCTTTGCCCTGTCCCTTCCCGTCATGGCTTCGGCCAGAGAAAACATGAACTCCCTGAAAGAGATTCTTATGCAGGCGGCATGGACGGCCATTCTCCATCCCCTGAGATCTTTCTCGGCCCTTCTTCTCACGGTCCTGCCGCTTTCGGTGATCTATCTCGATGAGGTCAACCGCCCGACATACGCATTTATAGGAACCTTTTTCGGATTCGCCCTGCTCGCCTATATCGTCGGGAAGATCCTTCAGCCGGCCTTTGCTGCCCCTTCAGAAGGGAACAGCGAAAGTGAAGAATGTACAAGACCCCGCGGCCGGAATCCATTTGCCAGAATGCTTTCCGAGAGGAAAGCAAAGAAGTATCTTCTGTGAGAAATGCAGAGAACCGGCTTCTGCGGGAAATGCTAAGAACTGACTTCTGCGAAAAATGCTAAGAACTGTCTTCTTCGGGAAGAACATAGAAATATCTTCTGTAAGAGGTACATAGAAATATCTTCACACACACAGGAGGATCTGCCATGCCGATCGCATATGATAAAACCAGCCAGACCATCACTCTACATACAGACCACACCAGCTACCAGATGAAGATCGGACCGTGCGGTTTTCTCATGCATACCTATTATGGTCCGCGCATCACGGGCGATATGAGTTATGCGATCGCCTGGGGGGACCGGGGCTTTTCTGGGAACCCGTACGATGCCGGCACGGACCGCGGCATCTCCGCTGACGTCATGCCCCTCGAATATCCCTGCGAAGGGAGCGGCGACTATCGCTATACAGCTCTCGGCGTGCGCAGAGCAGATGGTCCTTCCGGATGCGACCTGAGATATAAGGATCATCGGATCGACAGCGGAATATACACTCTGGACGGTCTCCCCTGCCTTCATGCGAATGAGGCGGATCCGGCGGATGATCCTTCCACCCTGACGGTTCTTCTCGGGGATGAAAGCACCGGCCTTCATGTGGAACTCCTTTACGGCGTTTTCCCGCATGCGGATACAATTACCCGGGCAGCCAGGATCGTCAATTCCGGGAAGAACCCCCTGATTCTTCAGAACGCTGCCAGCGCTTCGGTCGACTTTCTGGGCGGGGAATGGGATCTCATTCATTTCGAAGGCCGGCACTGCGGTGAGAGAACGCCCGAGAGATTGCATATCCGGCACGAGGAAACAAGAATCGGCAGCCGCAGAGGCACGTCCAGCCACCAGAATAATCCGTTCGTGATTCTCGCGGATCGGAGGACAGACGAAGACCACGGATCCTGCATGGGTCTTTCCCTCCTCTACAGCGGGTCCTTTTGCTGCTCAGCGGCCATGGACCAGTTCGGGACGGTAAGGATCGCGGAGGGCATCCAGCCGGAGCGGTTCGATTATCGGCTCGAGCCTGGGGAAGCTTTCGAGACACCGGAAGCCGCCATGATCTTTACCGACTGCGGACTGACAGATTTGAGCCACAAAATGCACAACATGATCAACGACCATATCTGCAGAGGCCCGTGGGCAAAGCGCAGCCGCCCGGTCCTCATCAACAGCTGGGAATCGATGGGGATGGATTTCGACAGGGAGAAGCTTCTCAGGTTCGCCAAAAAAGCTTCCGGCCTCGGTGTGGAAATGATGGTACTCGACGACGGATGGTTCGGTGAGAGAAATTCGGACTATGCCGGTCTCGGAGACTGGACCGTCAACGAGAAGAAAATGGGCGGCAGCATGAAGTCCTTTGCGGAAGAGATCCGTTCTATGGGCATGAAATTCGGGATCTGGATCGAGCCGGAGATGGTCAACGAGGATTCCGATCTCTACAGGCAGCATCCCGACTGGGCGCTGAAGATCCCCGGCAAGAAGCCGGTCCGCGGAAGATACCAGCTCGTCCTGGATTTCTCGCGCAGTGAAGTCGTGGATGCGGTGTTCGACCAGATTGCCGGTCTCTTCGATGAATGCCGTCCGGATTATGTCAAGATGGACATGAACCGGTCCCTTTCCGACGTCTGTACGGCAGCTGCCGGCGAGCAGAGCCAGGGAAAGATCCTGCACAAATATGTACTGGGTGTATACCGCTTCATGGAAAAACTGCTTGCGCGTTATCCGGAGCTGCTGCTCGAGGGCTGCAGCGGAGGAGGCGGACGATATGACGCGGGGATGCTGTATTACTGTCCGCAGATCTGGTGCAGCGATAACACGGATGCGATCGACCGTCTGCAGATCCAGTACGGAACTTCCTTCGGATATCCGCAGAGTACATTCGGCGCCCATGTCTCCGCTGTCCCGAACGGATGCACCGGAAGAACCGTTCCATTCTTTACGCGCCGCGTTGTTTCGCTTGCGGGCGGATTCGGATTTGAGCTTGACCTTGAAACGCTGACAAAAGAAGAGGAAAATGAAGTAGTAAGACAGATCGACGACTATCACACATACAGCGATCTGCTTATGGGCGGACTCTATTACCGCCTGACAGATCCTGTCGCGAACAGGGAAGAAGCAGCCTGGATGACGGTATCCGAAGACAAAAGCAGGGCACTGGTCAGCATTGTGTCGCTGAACCGGAGAGGCGGCCAGCCGCTGCGGTTTCTCCGCCTGAAAGGGCTGGACAGCCGCAGGATGTATGAGGACACCGAGAGCGGTGAGGTCTTCTGCGGAGCAGCGCTCATGGCGCAGGGGATTCCCCTTCTCAGCCTGGAGCGGGAATATGAAGCCCGCAGGATCTTTCTGCGGGAGGTTTAAATAGATCTTATCGAAAACTGCAAAGCGGTTTTCAATAGATAGGCTTGCAGAGCAAGCCGAGTTATGATTATGAGGTTCGCGAAGCGGTTCTCAACATAACATAATTACTTTTTGAAATGGGGTGTCAATATGAAAGACAGGCTCTTACTTACCGACAACATTGCATTAACGATCCGCCGCCAGCGCGGGCAGACGCTTAACACTGCTCTCTCCGCAGATACCGGCTGGTCCGAAACAGACAATATCCGCATGCAGATGCAGACGAAAGAATCTGAGAACTGTCTTCTGATGACGCTTGGTCTTTCGATCCACACCAACACGCTGGAGCCGAGCTGCCTCCTTGAAAAGGAAAGACCTGTCCGCATGGCCTTTCCCCTCTCCGAAAAGCCGCAGAAGATCACTGCATTCTATCTGTATAATCCATGGTGGACACGTCCCTCTTTCCCCGCTTCCTGCGCGGAGATCCCGGACAACACGCAGCTCGCACTGCTCCAGTTCCGGGACAGGATCGTCTGCCTTGTGCCGATGGTGGGTGAGCATTTTAAAGCAGTACTCTGCCCCGGCGAGGAAGATCACTGCCTGTTTCTTGAAATGACATCCTTTAAGGGCGGCGTATCATGCCTCAACGAGCCTGTTCTCCTCTGGGCGGAAGGTGATACGGTGATGCAGGCCGTGCATGCGGCATTTTCCATGCTGTCTGAGATAAAAGAGATTCCTCTTCGAAAAGACCGCAGGATCCCGGAAATGTTCCATTACCTCGGCTGGTGCAGCTGGGATGCCTTCCGGACAGACGTTTGTGCCGAAGGCATCCGCGAAAAGGCCTCAGAGCTCGCCAAAAAGCAGGTACCTGTCCGCTGGATGCTGATCGACGACGGCTGGATGACGTCGACAGAGAAGACCCTGGCGGACTACAAGCCGGATCCCGTGAAATTCCCCGGCGGCTTCGGTCCGCTGACGAAGGATCTGCGGGATGCGGGACAGATCCGCTGGTTCGGCGTATGGCATGCGCTGGGAGGATACTGGGACGGCGTCGATCCGGAAAGCACTCTTGCCGGAGATCTGAAGGATTCCCTGCTGGGAACATCCGCCGGACATCTGGTCCCGGATCCGGACAGAGGATCGGCTTTTTACCATAACTGGTACCGTGAGCTTCGCAGCGAAGGCATCGACTTTGTCAAAGTCGACGGTCAGAGCATCTGCCCCTTCTACTACGAGGATACTGTTCCTCTGAGCCGGGCAGCACGCGGCATTCACCAGCAGCTGGAGAGCGGTGTGAGCCGTATGGACGGAAATATGATCAACTGTATGGGAATGGCGATGGAAAATGTTCTGGCAAGACCCTCCTCCGCCGTTTCCCGCAACAGCGACGACTTCCTGCCCGAGAAGGAAGAGAGTTTCGTTGAGCACCTGATGCAGAACGCCTATAACGCCCTGTACCACAACGAGATCTACTGCTGTGACTGGGATATGTTCTGGACTAAGCATGTACACGCGAAAAAGCATGCGCTGCTGAGAGCGATCAGCGGCGGTCCCGTCTATTTCAGCGATAAGACAGGCGGCACAGATCCGGAGACTCTTTCGTGCCTGTCCTATCTGGACGGAAGGATCCTCATGATGGACCGGTCCGCCATGCCGACAGAGGACTGCGTCTTTACCGACCCGCGGGAAGACGGTGTGCTGAAGCTTCAGAACACAGGAACCCGTGAAGACGGAACGCGCGGGGGCGGGATCGCCGCCCTGAATCTGACAGATCAGGAGCAGACGTTCTCTTTCTCGGCGCAGGAGATCCCGGAGCTCACCGAAGAAAAGTACTGGATGTACGATTTCCTGAAAGGTACTGTGAAGCTTGTCACAAGGACGGAGAAGATCGATGGCACTCTTCCATCCGGCGATTTTGCCTGGTATGTTTTCGTGCCGGCTGTGAATAATACGGCCTGTCTCGGACTTCTTGACAAGTATGCGGGCTTTATGGCTGCTGAACACACCAAAGCGCAGGAGGATTGCGATATCGTTCTTCTCTATGAGTCGGGAAAGGTCGGCTGGGCATCGAAGAGGGCCATCCGCCAGGTCACGGCGGACGGGATCGATGTCACAGATCGGATCATAAAGAGCGGTGATCTCTTTACTCTGCCGCTTCCCTCCAAAAAAGGGAAAGTGGTGCTCACCATCTGGTGGGAGAGCTGAGATCGAAGCAAAGCGCCATGTTGGAGAATAGTTTCATTTACGTGCCTTCATCTCACGAATGAAGCAACAAGACGGCCATAATCATAACCGACTGTTATGTTTCATAACCATCTATATAGTAGTAGTCACGAGTATTCTGTGTCAGAGATGAAAACCCTGCAAGCCGATACAGCACGGTCTGCAGGGTTTTCGTGTCTTATTCTTCACTGCGCAATACCTATGCATTCATTCATGTGATCCGCGCGCAAAGCAGGATCCTCCTTCATCGCGGCTGATCGCTGCTGTCTTCGTTACTTCTCCCGATATAATGCAGACACATCATCGTCGTATCGTCGAACTGATCTGCTTCGCCGGCAAACCCGTCTATTGCCTCCGAGACAGCCGAAAGGAGTGATGCCGGATCCGCATTCGGGGAAACGTTCAGCACGTCGAGCATCCTGTCTGTGCCGAACTGCTCCGAAGACGTGTTCATGGCATCCGGCACGCCGTCCGTATAGATGAACAGCCTGTCCCCGGGATCGAGGTGGAATGTATGCTGCTTAAAACAAATATTCTCCATGATACCTGCCGCCAGGCTGTGCCGGTATCTGACCAGCTCGAACTCTTTTCCGCTTCTGCAGATCGCCGGATGCTCATGGCCGGCATTGACCGCGAGTCCTTCCCCGGTCTCAAGATCAAGCAGCGCGAGCCAAACGGTCACAAAGAACCCCTTTTCATTGCTCTCGTTCAACTGATTATTTACGTAATAAAGGATCTGTTCAGGATCCTCTCCGTTCTGGGCCCTGCTTCTGATCAGCGTTCGGGCCTGTGCCATGAACAGTGCGGCGGGAACGCCCTTATCTGATACGTCCGCCATCACCATGACCAGATGCGTATCATCCACGAGAAAATAATCATAGAAATCACCGCCCACCTCTTTCGCGGGCTTCATGCTCGCACCCAGCCTGAACTCGGGATGATCCGGAAAATCGGGTGCTCCGTCGGGCAGCATCTGCTGCTGAATAACGGAAGCCGTTTCAAGTTCGAATTCCATACGTTTCTGGACGGCCACGGCATCCCTGATCCGCGCCGTATAATCCTCTATCTCCCGGGTGAGATCCACAAAGTCTTCAGCCAGCTGGCCGATTTCATTTCTTCTGATTGCCAATCCCTTTTTCTCAGTGAGAAGAGCTCGTATCTCCTTCTCGGATTTCCTGCTGTCCTTCGTCTCCGTATAGGAGCGTATGATACTCAGTACCTTTTCCAGCGGTTTCAGAATGAACCGGGAAATGAGGATCATAGCCAGGTTCAACAAAAGAAGCTCCATAATGATCGTGTTCAGAGAATATACAAGCGCGGCAGACAATATTTTTCTCTTCATTGTCTGCAGACTGAAGCTCGTCCCTGTAAGGACTGCCCGATCCTCAAGGATGCTGAGACACGTATAATAATCGATATAATGACCGGGGTTATCATACTTCTCGCTTACGCTTCTGTGCTCCCTGTTAAAGAGAACAGCCTGCCGCATATACCCCTGCCGCTTTTTATCCCCCTGCAGAGGTGTCGTGACCCCGAGCGTATATACATTTCCATACTCCGTCCCTCTGACTTCATCCGGATTTGCCCCGCTGAACAGGTAGAGTTCGCATTCATACGGCTGCTCACCGGAATCGATATCGGTCACAGCGCAGTACAGAAAGTCGCAGCCAAAATTCTGCTTTATCCCGTTCATGCGTGCACTGAGCCAGGAGTACACGATCTCGGCATACAGCTTCTGATCCTCGGCCGACAAAGCCAGGACCTCCTCCTCGCTGCAATATCTGATCTCCATATCCGGATGCTTTTTCTGAAGAAGACGAACTTTTTCTCCCGTTGGAGATTCTTTGGAATAATCCACATCGTACTGAACGTCCAGCTCCTCCGCATGGTCCGTCCAATATGTGAGCAGCCAGCGATAAGCCGGGTATTCCTTTATGGAGGATATGACCTCCCCTGCCGCGGCCTCCGCCAATATGTCCGTCTCTGCTCTGACTCTTCTTTCGGAGATTATATACTCGCTCACAGCTGTTACCACGCCTATGATAACAATACTGATGATGATCAGTATATATACCTGCGTGAACAGTCCTGTCTTTTTTCTTCGTTCCATAGACTTCTTCCAATTTGCGCTGATGCCATTCTTACTGTATTCTTCGCATATGCTGAGTGTACTGTCTTTAGGACCTTCATCCAATATACTGATTTTACCATTAACTGGATTCCCGGAAAATGTATATTTCATATCAGTCCCTATATTTCAGACGGCACCCTCCGGTCATCTGACGAGAAGAAAAAGGAACCCGCAATTGCGGGCTCCCGATGTTGTTCATTATTCCAGCTCGATCGTCCCCGGCGGCTTGCTCGTGAGATCATACAGCACTCGATTCACTCCTTTGACCTCATTGATGATCCGCGTCATGCAGGTCTGCAGCACGCTCCAGGGTATTTCACATGCCTCCGCCGTCATAAAGTCCGTGG
>CAMOXU010000094.1 GCA_946629525.1 uncultured Clostridia bacterium | reverse complement strand
ATCCTGCCGCAGGATTCCTTCTCTCCCGTACCCTGCCCCGCAATAGGCAAGCACCTCGGCGCCGGCAGCAAGACCTGCCTGAATGCCGACTTCGGAATCCTCCACAATGACACATGCCGCGGGATCGGCGTGAAGATAACAGATCGTTTTCTGATAGATCTCCGGGTGAGGTTTGGAATGATCACACATGTCCCCGCACACGATCACATCAAAATACGAAAGCAGGCCCATAAGATCCAGTGCAGCCAGGATCAGTCTTGCGGAGGTGGAACTGCCGATCGCAAGCCTGATCCCCCGCTTTTTCAGGCGGGCAAGAAAAGAAAGCAGCCCCGGCATAGGCTTGATCGTACCGTCCTCATAGGAGTTCCCGATCTCTTTTCTCTTCTGAAGATACCTCTCCATTGAAACCGGCTCTGTCCCGCGTTTCAAAATATCTTTCAGAACAACGTTATCACTCCGGCCGATCAGGAGAATCTTGTCCTGTGGAGTGAGGGCAATGCCAAAGGAAGACAAAGCCCTCTCCATATACTCCTTATTGCGTTCTTCTGTATCGGCAATAACACCGTCAAAATCAAAGATCACGTACTTTTTCTGCATATACAGTTCCCTATACTATAAATATGGGTCAAACTGCTGAATCACCTGTGTGGCCCGCTCCCTCCCTCTGCGCATACACGAGGGGATATCTTCCCCGAGGCTCACTCCGTACGTAAATGCAGCGATATAAGAATCTCCTGCACCAACGGTGTTCACCACAGGAACCTTCTGCGCCGGCTCAAAAAACCAGTTCTCTCCGTCAAAAGCAAGGCTGCCGTACTCTCCGAGCATGGCGATGACGGCGCCGTTCTTCGATGCACATTTTTTGCGGGTCTTTACCATAAACGAACGGATATACTCGTCATCCCTGTCATAGGAAAAGAAAGCGTAGTCTATATATGGCAATATCCGGTCATTGCTCTCCAGCTCCAGGCGCTTTGAGAAATCATACACCCAAATCTGTCCCGGCTGTTTAAGGTCTTCTGCATAGCGGTCAATGCCGGTCCACCGTTCCGCGTAGACAATATCAAACTGTTTCACATATTCCTGATCTTCTTCCGACAGCCTGATCTCTTCCATGGCATTGCCTTTAAAGTGCAGGTGTATCTTATCGCCGTCGACCAGATCCATGGTAGCCATTCCGGTCGGCCTGTCAACGCGGGCCAGGACTCGAAGCGGAATCCCTCTCTCTTTCAGTCTTTCCTCCAATGCCAGTGCGAACACATCATTGCCAAGAATCGTCATTTCCGTAACATCGCCGCCCAGATCCTTATAATTCAGCGCGAAATCAATGCTGTTTCCCGTCAGGTAGTAACGATCCAGCTTATAATATACATCTATGCAGTTATCTGCCATTGCAATTGTTTTTTTCATTTTTGCCTTATTCACCTATTATATAGATCATATACCGTCTGGTTTTGATCCCGTCATACTCACAGAAGTAAATATCATCCGCATGTCCGAGCTTAAGTTCACCGTCGATCACCGGAAAAACACAGTGGTTGCCTGTCAGGAGCGATTTGAGATGTCCGGGAGCATTCCCGCCGATCGTACCGTAGGAATCGAGATAATGGTTGTGATGATAAGGATAATTCTCAGGTATGATCCGGTCCATCGTCTCCAGGATATCCTTCTCGACACAGGGAAGGCTCTCGTTGACGGTGATCCCGGTCGTGGTGTGTTCCGTGATACAGAAGCAGATTCCGTTCACAATCCCGCTCTCTCGGACAAAATCCCGTACCTTGTCTGTAATCCGGATCAATTCAAATTCCCGGTCCGCACAGACCGTTTCTTCTTTTAACAGATATTTCATGTATTTAATACTCCTTCGCGCCAAGGAATCGCCTCGCATTTCTGTAGTAAATTCTTTCCCGTGTCTCCTCGGAGAAGCCGAGGCTGTCCAGCCCCCTTCTACTTCTTACAGGCCGAATCCTCGGTGAACCGGACCCGAACAGAATTTTGTCCGACAGATTATGCTCCACCCACAATTCGCCCATATCCTCCAGAAATACCTTCCTGTAGATCTGGTAAGGGCCGTCAAAATTCATCAGCGCAGTGTTGGCATAAGCATTCGGATATTTCAAAAGAAGCGCTGCAGTCTCCTGCACCCAGGGCCAGCCCATATGGGTCAGGCAGAAATTGATATCCTCATACTGTGCGATGACCGGTTCAAAATCGATCGGTCTGCTGTACATCGCCAAAGCATCTTTTTCGAATGAGAATCCTGCGTGAAAGATCACGGGTTTTCCATACTCCCTGCAAATATCCAGCATTGCGCGGAGTCTTGCGTCTCCCGGATATATGTGCAGCCGGGCGGTGTTGATATACAGTCCCCGCAGGCGGAGATCCGTAAACGCCCTTGTCAGTTCCGACGCCGCGTTTTTGTTGCGGGGATCAACGGCGGCAAAACCATAATATAAATCAGGATCAAGCGCTACGATCCGGGCGATCTCATCGTTGGATATCTCCGAATCCCCCGTTTCGGCAGAACAGTCCGAAGGAAGGAGAAAAACACCGGTTATGTCTGCCAGTAAATATTGTTTTTTCAACAGCTCCATCCCGGACGGGTTCATCCGATGGTAATGCATTGCGTCACATCGATTGTGGAATCGGTTTCTGTCCTGACAGATCGGTTCAAACAGAGCCGGCCTTACATGTGCATCGATCAGCATAATCCTTCCTCTCTTTTCTTCTTTATGATCGCGGCATCAGATCCCTGTTGCGCAGATAAAGCTCCCTGTACAACGGATAGTGCTTTTTGTAGTATTCATGATTATCTGCGTTCGGACAGATAATCGTGCCTTCCGGCAGTGCTTCTCTGAGAGCCGCAAAACTCTCCAGCGCCCCGTCTCCAAGCGCCGCCAGCATCGCGTCTCCGAACGAAGAGCATTGATACGGCTGCGGGATCCGAATCGGAATACCGGCCATATCGGCAACGATCTGCATCCATGCCCGGTTCTTGGTGCCGCCTCCCGCAGTAATGACGGAAGTCGTAGGGACTCCCATTTCCTCAAAGAGCAGCAAATGCTGATAGGTCGAATATCCCACCGCCTCCAGCGCTGCGCGGTTGATCTCTTTGCGGGTTTGCGACCCTTTGAGCCCGAAAAGCATGCCGACAGCATCCGGATCCTGAATCGGGCTCCGCTCTCCGTAAATATATGGAAGCATGATCAGCCCTCCCGCGCCGGCCGGTACCTCCGCGGCTTCTCTTGCCATTACACTGTAGGCATTCTCTCCCCCGGATGCCTCTGCGGCGAGCTCCTCGCGGTAGAAAGTGTCCCGCACCCATCTGGTCAGCGTGCCGGCCGCGTTCGTCCCGTCACCGATACAGAACGTACCGGGTACGGTAAAGACCTTTCCGCCTTTGATGGATCCGTTTCCGTTCGGAGAGTGGTAGTCATCCAGAAAACGATCCACGCAGTAGTAGAAAAACATTGACGATCCGTATTGAAAAAACGCAGTTCCAGGCTCCACCAGTCCCACGCTGATCGCTTCCGAAGTGGAATCCCCGGTTCCGGTGATGACCGGTGTTCCGGGACAAAGGCCGGTTTCCTCCGCCGCTTTTTCTGTCACGCCTCCTGCTATGTCTGTCGACCAGGCTGCCGCCGCGATCTGATCAGGCCGGCAGTAGAGCCGGCAGTTCTCTTCGTTCACGCTCCCGTCCGCGTTATAGAGGGGGCGGAAGGAGCCTTTGGCCAGAAACTGATCAATGACGTAATTTTCGGTAAGCTTTGCCGTGAGATAAGAGCTTCCGGTGAGAAATTTGAACGTCTTCTCATAGACCTGCGGTTCGTGCCGTTTGATCCAGAGAATCTTCGTTGCTGTGTCCCCGGAACAGATCGGATGTCCGAACAGTTCATGCGCCCTCTCTTCCCCGTAGTACTCCGTCAGCCAACGGATCTCCTCCGATGCCCTGGCATCGATCCCATACAGGATGGCCGGCCGCAACGGTCTGCAGTTTTCGTCCACGGGCAGGCAGTCAGTTCCCAGCGTGCTGGCTCCCACGCAGGCAATGTCGGCGGGATCGATGCCCGCTTCCCGGATCAGGGAGCGGGACAGTGAACAGAATTCTCCCCACCAGATCTTCTCCGCGTCATGTTCGAACCAGCCCGGACGGGGATTCTCCATTGTGTGCCTGGCACTGCAGTCCGCAGCGATTTGGTAATGTTCATCGATAAGCATCCCTCTCGATTCAAAGGTGCCGATATCGATTCCCATATAATAGCGGCTCATCTCACAGCTCCTCCCGCACTTGTTTCACGATCTCCATGAAACTGAGGACTCTCTCCACATCCACACGGCCGTTGAAAACTCCGTCTTTTTTGAAAGCCGTTCCCATGCATACGCCATCGCAGTTCTGCAGTTTCTCCCTCACGTTGGCATGATTACATCCGGTATTGCAGAAAACCGGCACTTTCCGGGGCTTTGCCACCTCATGGACCAATTTCAGATTCATGTCGTCCGGCTCCGCACCTGCTGCGGGTCCCGATACGCACAGTCCGTCAGCGAAATTGCCGAACATGATGGACTTTGCTACGACCCGGATATCCCGCTGAACAAGATAACTGTCTGCCTCCGGATTGACCTTGAACAACAGTTTCATCGTTTTATCGATACCCAGTTCTTTTCTGCGGCGGATCGCCTGTCCCATGTTCGACTCGTAGATCCCGTATTCTCCCATATAAGCACCGGAAAAACAGCTGCGCCCGAACGATGCGCCGACGGCTGCGCCCAGATCAATGGTCGCAATGGGATTTTTGACCACATTGACACCAAATGGCACTCGCAGAAGGTCCTTGCAGTTTCCCACGATATAAGCCATTGCGGAAATGACCGCTATGTCCGCTACGGGCTGATACGGAAGGCTGAATTCATTGGCAAAAAGAATTCCGTCCACGCCTCCGTCCTGAAGAGCAGTCAAATCCTGTCTCGCATGGGATAATACCGTCTCCATGCTTCCGCAGAAACCAGGGTCTCCCGGCAGCGCATCCAGATGCAGCAGCGCTATGATCGGTTTTTGTACCCCAAACATCTCTTTAGTCCACATATCATCCCAACTCCTTTGTATTTTCTCTGAACCATGTGATGCAATCATCAATCGCCTTGTCCGGATCCACATAATACCTGCGGTCACAGATCTCAAAAGAGACCGTCCCGTCGTATCCGTTCCTCACAAGATCCTCGTAATACTGTTTCATCGGAAAATCCGCGTCGCCCGGTACTGTATGACCCCGGTCATTAAAATGCACGTGCTGCAGTTTATCCCCCAGATTCCCGAAATAATCATCGATCGTCTCCTCTGCGTATGTCATCTGATCCAGGTCGACCATGCCGACAATTGCGTCAGATCCTATTTCATCGATCATTTTCGCAAGATCGCTGCTGGTGATCAGAACATTGGTCGTCGTCACCTTCAGTTCTTCCAGAAGGAGCGTCACCTTCCTGCGTTCACAGTACGCAGCCAGTTTCTCCAGAGAATCCCGGCATAGATTCCAGGCTTCCTCCCGGGGGGCGTCAAAATATCCAAATCCGGTACTGATCTGAACCTTCGGGCAGCCCAGAAAATCCGCTGTGTCGATCGCACGCTGATAATACCGGATCGACGACTGGCGTGTGATCTCATCCTGCGTGCAGAAATTGACGGGATAGACACAGTTTTCCGGCGTCATTGCCATGACGGACAGCCCTCTTTCCCTGATCTCTCTGTCCAGCTCCAGAAGTGTCCCGAGTGTATAGTCAAACATGTTCAGCTGAGGGGCGCTGCAGTACAGGTCGATGCTGTCGAAGGGCGAATCCGCGACTTTGTCCAGGAATTTCCTGACCGGATAGCGCAGATAATGGTAGTTCATCGGTGCAAGCTTCATGCGTCTTTCCTTCCTTTCTCTGAAAAACTGCGTGCGGCAGCGGAGTTCCATTCCGCTGCCGCACGGGAAACGCCGGGATCAGTCTGCGAGAAGTTTTTCCGCTTCTCTCTGGATATACGCGATCTCTTCAGGAGTGAGATCACACAGCTCACTGTTTTCCATGGAACAGGAGGAGTCCTGCACATAGACGATCTTGGTGTCCTTCTGTGTGATGGAGTAGAACCAGACTTCTTCCGCCACGTTGTATACCTTGTCTTTTTCCATGAGTGTAAGCTCTATATTGGTAAAACGGTCTCCTTCACGCTCCGCCGTGATCAGGATCGCTTTGCCGGCGCAGAGCACAAACTGCTCATCCGTCGTGTGATGAATCTCCAGATGCGCGATTCCCTCAATATCATTGTCCGGCTTCCAGTTCTTGATGCATACAAGCCATTTGGGGTTTTTATAAACGACCTTGATGCCTTCTTCGTTATTTACATATACATCAGGTTTCATTTTTCCTCCATTCCGAAGCGGTTCTCCGCTTTCTGCTGCTGGTTATCCGTCAGACATCCGTCCTTCCGGTGATCGGTACACCGTATCCGAAAGCGCCCTCCATCGCGCATACCTTCGCTGCAAACTCAGCGCCGGTATTCATGGCTGCAGTCAACCGCGCCTTCATGGATTCCTTATCTCCCTCTACGATCTTTCCTTCTTTGGAGGATCCCAGGAGTGAGCAGAGAAATGCCGCAAAATAGCTGTCGCCCGCCCCCATCGTATCAATGACGTCATCCGCATGCACTGCCGGTGCGTACAGGAGATCATCGCCGTAAAGCACGTAGGAACCGTCCTCTCCGATGGTGCCCAGGACTACCTTGATGCCGGCTGCCTGTGCCTTTTTCATTTCCCTCTCACGCTCCTCATCCGAAAGGTGCGCGCAGGACATAATCGCCACCGTGGTGTAAGGTCCGATCTTCTTCAGATAATCATCCGTCCAGCGCACCGAAAAATCATATGCGATTGGAACGCCTGTTCCGGCGAGAATATCGATCTCCTCTTCGATATAGCTGTTCAGGTTTGTATAGATCAGCTGAAACTCTTTGATATATTCAAGATCCGCCGGGCTGAAGGCGAAGGGATATTCCTTTGCGATGCCGCCCTTGTTGGATCCCAGGAAAACTCTGTCATTTCCGTTGAGGGTCACGAGAGCATATCCGTTCTCCCCCTTGTAAGTACGTGAATGCGAGTAATCCACGCCCAGTTTGTCCAGAGTTTCCTTGACACATTCTGCTACAGAGTCGTTCCCGAATTTTCCCAGATAAGCGGATTCTGTACCGTTCAGTCCCGCATAGGCGCAGGTATTGACGCACTGTCCTCCCGGATACATCTTTCCTCTTGATAAATACTTGTCACAGACATTGTCGCCTATTGCGATGATCCTGCAATTTTCCATATTCATCCCCTTTCTGTCAGAAGAGCACTGCGCCGAGAGCCATCGCCACGACAACCGATATGATCGTGCAGGCAAGGCCGGGAAGCATGTAACTGTGGTTCAGGACATACTTGCCGATCTTCGTCGTGCCTGCGGAGTCAAAAGCGAGGGCAGCCACGCACTGGCCGGAAGCCGGGATGAAGAAGTTGGCGTTGCAGCACATCCAGCCGGCGATCAGGATATTCGCAGGCAGTCCCAGCGCGATGCCGATGGGGATCATGATCATAGTGGTAGATGCCTGGCTGGTCGTGATAGCACCTACGATGAAAACTGCGATAATGTAGATCCAGGGATACTGATTGGTCATAGCGGCCATATTTTCGGTGATGAAGGAGGCCTGGTCGCCGATGAAAGTATTCACGAGCCAGCAGAGACCGAAAGCCAGGATGACTGCGAACATACCTGTCTTGAAGACCGGCTGGTCCAGAAGCTTGTTGCTGTCGACCTTGCAGAAGACGACCATGAGGCCTGCCGCGACGAGCATGAACATTTCGATGACAGTGGTCAGAGCCAGCTTGGACTCATCCGCGAATGTGGGAAGAAGGATTTTGGCGCCGGCACCCATGACGACGATGGCTACCATAGCAATCAGGAAGATAGTAACGGAAGTCTTTTCTTCTTTGGTGGCTTCCACTTCCTTGTGCTCTCTCTTGGAGAAATCTTCGATCTCTCCTGCTGCAAGGCGGCGCTGGAACTCGGGATCGTCCGCAAGCTCCTTGCCTTTCTTGAGCATCACCAGTGCAGCGGCGATCGTACCGCAGAGGGTTGCGGGGATTGCGACACAAAGCAGAGTGAACATATTGATCTGTGACGCATAAGGAGACTCAGCAACAAAGGAAAGCACAGCAACGGTCGCTGCGGAAAGAGGGCAGGCCGTGATCGCGAACTGCGAGGATACAATGGAAGCAGCGATCGGTCTCTCTGGACGGACACCTGTCTGCATGGCGATCTCGTCAATGACCGGCAGCAGAGAGTAGACGATATGGCCTGTGCCGCACATGAAAGTGAACAGCCATGCGACCAACGGCGCCATGACCGTGATCATCTTCGGGTTTTTACGCAGAATCTTCTCCGCGATACGGACCAGAAGATCCAGGCCGCCGCATGCCTGCAGCATAGACGCCGCGCAGATGACGGCGATCATGATCAGGATAACCGTGATCGGAGGATCAGAAGGTTTGACCCTGAGAATAAATACCATGATGAACATGCCGATTCCGCCGGCCATAGCCAGAAAAGGGCCTCCCTTGCGAACACCCCAGAAAATGATCGCCATCACGATAAGCAGTTCTATCCAGAACATATTTTCCTCCTTATATTTTGATTATTCTTTATAACTTTATTACAAGTATGAGTTCTTAAAACAGGAACAGAAACCGGTTCAATATTCGACCTTCCACATATAACGCCTGGTCGGCAGCGGGTGCTGGCGTTCCGTAGCGAGATCATGGTTATAGATCGGATACACGTTATTGAAAAGAGAATGATTGAAATAGTCGACCACAGAGGCATCGATGGTGCTAAGGCCCAGTTCCTTCGCATCAAGAACTTCGATACGCTGGCCGTACTTCCTCAGGAATGTCAGGGCTCTCTCATCCAGTTCCCTGGTGGATCCTTCGTTGATCTGGATCACAAACGCGCGGTTCTTGTCGGTGATCTCAAACGGGCCGTGGAAGAATTCGCCGGTGTGAATGCTGCTGGAGTTCAACCACTGCATCTCCATGAAGATACAGATGCTTTCCATGTAAGCCGCGCCGTAAGCTGCACCGCTTCCCATCGTATAGATGACCGGATCATCTTTGTACTCTTTCGCAAAAGCCAGGGAGCGCTCTGCCACATGCTTCCTTGCATTCTTAATGATACCTGAGATCAGGCCCAGACCTTCCTGGAATTTTGCGTAATTTGCATATCCCTCTGTCTGTGCAACAAGTTCCACCGCTACCAGCAATGCACACAGGGTCTTTTCACCGGCATAGTCAATGTCGCCTGCCAGATGGTCGGGACTTGCATCAAAGCTGTAAAGTATCACATAATCGCCGAACTCTACGATCTCCGATTCCTCGAGCCAGGTCAGAAGAATGACAGCGGCGCCGACTTTCTTGCCAAGCTCTGCGGCCTTGATCGTCTCAGGAGTGTTGCCCTTGTGGCAGGCCAGCACGATGATGGAATTCTCGCCGAAGTCCTTCGGTGTACTGTGAACGAACTCATTGCTGCTCACCCATGCGGAGCGAAGCGATACGGCTTCCTTCTCCATGAACGTCTTTGCAGGATAAAGAGCGCCGAGGGAACCGCCGCAGCCCACAAAGTAGATGGACTTCACGCCGCCCTTATCCTTTTTCTTTTCGATGATCTCTGCTACAATGTTCTTGATGTCCTTGCTTGTGTAACTCATTGTATCCTCCTTGTCCTCCAGAAATGTATCTGTTTGTTTCTGTTTGTATCATAATGTATTATTATGTATCTGTCAATATGATTCTTTAAATTTTTTTCATCTCGTTTATCCATGCAGCGGATTCAAAGATCCATCGGTCCGGCGTCAGGATACAGTCCCGGAAAGATATCTGCAGTGACAGCCGGCCTTCATATCCTTCCTTATCACATTCCGTGACAAAAGCTTCCGCGTCCGCGCTGCCGCTGCCCGGTACTGTCCCGCCGGTGTCCGCCAGATACAGATGCCCCAGTTTTCCTTCAAAATAGTCCCGGCAGGAGACATAGGACATTCCCGCTTCCCGCAGCTCCGGAAGGGTCACAGCAGCCTTTACATTTTCCATTCCTGC
>CAMOXU010000093.1 GCA_946629525.1 uncultured Clostridia bacterium | reverse complement strand
GTATTGGTTATCCCCCGCTTATAGAAGCGGGGGTCTTCCCCCACTGAGATAAATACGACTTCTCAACTGCCAAAATCTTCCCGGATCTGGAAAGTTTTACTTATTGACTACGTTCTCCGCCTTGCCGTCAATAAAGGATTTCACGTTCGCGACAGTGATATCCATAATTCTCTGTCTTGCCGCCTGTGCTGCCCAGGAAATGTGCGGCGTGATAAGACAGTTCTTCGCTGTGAGGAGCGGGTTGTCCGCCTTGATCGGCTCCGTGGAGACGACATCGAGACCGGCTGCGTAGACTTTCCCCGAATTCAGGGCATCCGCCAGATCCTGCTCCACGACCAGCTGGCCGCGGGAGTTGTTGATCAGGATCACGCCGTCCTTCATCTTCGCGATGTTCTCACGGTTGATGATTCCCTCCGTTGCCGGGAAGAGCGGGCAGTGCAGGAAGATCACGTCCGATTCCGCGAACAGTCTGTCAAGCTCCACATACTCCGCGAGCTTCCTTCCCTCTTCACTCTCAAAGCTGTCGTAAGCCAGGACCTTCATGCCGATCGCGTTCAGGATGCCGGCCGTCGTGCGACCGATCCTTCCGAGGCCGATGATGCCGGCTGTCTTGCCGTAAAGCTCGATCATCGGGAAATCCCAGTAGCACCAGTCGACATTGTTCTCCCATTTGCCGGCCTTCACCGTGTCCGAATGATGCTGATAATGCGAGCAGATCTCCAGCAGAAGGCCCACTGCGTACTGTCCGACGATCTGTGTCCCGTACGTCGGAACGTTCATGACCGGTATGCCTTTCTCTTTGGCATACGCATAGTCCACTACGTTATATCCTGTAGCGAGCACGGCGATCGCCCGGAGGTTCGGGCAGGCGTCCATGGTCGCTTTCGAAATCGGAGTCTTATTGGTAATTGCGATGTCCGCGTCTCCGATGATCTCCGCGATCACCGGAGATTCCTCATAGGAGACCCTGTCATAGACCTTCAGTTCTCCGAGAGCTTCCAGCGCTTCCCAGCTGAGATCGCCGGGATTTTCGGTATAGCCGTCTAATACTACGATCTTCATTCTCATTCTTCCTCCGTTAATCCTGAAGTTCCGTTTTGAATCGAATTTCTCATGTACAAAAACTTCCCACATGCATCACTGCTGCAGCCGGAGCGCCCCGTTGCGGGAATATTCCCGGATCGTCAGCGCATCGGATGTGGGAAGTTTCAGTCAATCAATTAATGTATAGCCGGTACCGTCATGACCCGAATACCAGGCCGACCGGTACTTCGATGATCTGCGGGAAAAGGATAAAGATCACGAGCGAGATCGCGATCAGGCCGATCCACGGTACGGACGCCTTGATGATCTTCTCCAAAGGCAAGCCTGTTACATTTTCCGCTGCATAGAGGCAGACACCGACCGGAGGTGTGATCAGACCGAAGGACAGTGTGATGACCAGGAATACGACGAAGAACAGCGGGGAAACACCGACAGCCTGTACAGCCGGAAGAAGGATCGGCACCAGGATGAAGATGGCAGCCGTCGCATCCATGAACATTCCGACGAAGATCAGGAATACATAGAGGACAAGGAGAATAACGATTCTGTTGTCCGAGATTCCGGCGATCAGTTTGGCAATCGTGCTCGGAAGACCGTCGATCTCAAAGAGCAGAGAAGCCGGCTTGGCAGCGATCGCGACGAAGAGGATCGTACCTGTGGAGCGGGCATTTTTCATCATGATCCTCGGAATATCGCTCCACTTCAGGTTCTTGAATACATAGATGGAAATGATGCATGTGTAGACAACGGCGATCGCCGCGCCTTCTGTCGGTGTGTAGATACCTGTGTAAACACCGCCGAGAAGGATGACCGGTGTGAGCAGAGCGGGGATCGCTCTGACGAATGCCTTCCGAAGCTTTGCTCCGGAGAACTTCGCGCGGTCACCGATATTGTGGCGCTTGCAGTAGAAGTAGTTGTAGACCATGAAAATGATACCGATCAGGATGCCGGGGATCAGACCTGCGAGAAGCGCCTGGCCGATCGAGACATTTCCTGTCGCAGCCGCATTGATCATCAGGATACTGGGCGGAATGACCGAAGCGAGCATGGAACCGGAGAGGTTGATCGCTGTGGCATAATCCTTCGGATATCCTTTCTTCTCCAGCGCGTTGATACTCATCTTGCCGATCGAAGCGATCGCAGCTACGGATGAACCGGACATTCCGGCGAAAAGCATGTTGACAACGACGGATACATGGCCAAGACCACCGTAGATCCAGCCGACCAGCGCTTCGGCGAGGTCGTAAATACGATCTGCGATTCCGCCTTCATCCATAAGAGAACCGCAGAGGATGAACAGCGGTACGGCTACCATGATAAAGGAGTTCATGGCGGTGAACATGGACTGCGCTGCCATGGACAGCGGGAGCTCCGTCATGGTCGCCATAACGATTACGGATGCCGCGCCCAGAGATACAGCAATGGGGACGCCCAAGAACATAAGACCTAAAAATAACAGGATTAAAACAAGACTCATACTCATATCTCAATCACCCCTCGTTCTCCAGTGCCTTGGCCTTCTCTGTTTCCTTATCGCCGATGGCGACCTTGGTGTGATATTCCATAAAGCTCTGCACTGTACCGATGATACCGAGCACAGCTCCGACAGGCTGGCAGATGCCGATGATCGTCATCGGAATTCTGAGTGCCGTTCCCATCTCATGGAGCATCGCCTGCTGCCTTACGACTTCGATTCCGTATATGAACATCACGATAAAGAAGCCGATGACGAGTACTGCGTACAAAATCTCACTGAACTTCTTGAGCCACTTCGGGCCGACCTGAAGAAGCAGTGTTACACGGGATGATTCACAGCGGTTAAAGCCTGCTGCCAGCGCTACGAACATCATCCACAGGAACAGATAACGGCTGGTCTCTTCCGTCCACGGAAGCGGATGGCCGATGACACGTCCTATAATCTGAAGCATGATGACGATGACCATGCCGATGACAAGAATAGCCAGGATCCAGTCCTCGATCTTATTGACGATATCGAAGAACCCGGAAAGCTTTGATTCCTTTCGTTCCATTTTTCCTCCTCTCCGCCTCTCTCAAATCTTAAGGTGAAGGGGGTATCGCATGAAACCTGTGTGCGTCTGATGTATGTCCGGCGCTCATTCATGCCGCTTAACATATAGAGCTACTGCAGATATGGATGCGATACCCCGCTTTTTTACTTACCGGAAGCGGAACTCATTTTCCTAAAGATGCCACGTACTCATGCAGGATACTCCGTCTGAAGCGCTGCATGCAGACCGGCAGTTCCTGATTCTTTGAGACCCGCTTCGCGAATCCGATCTTCCTGATCCGGTCTGCTCTGCAAGCCTTTTATCCGAATACTGCTGACCGACAGATTATGCTCTTCCCGTGAACTTGGTCGTTGCGTCGAAAAGCTCGTCGTCGTTGATCAGAGTCTTGAATTTGTCATAGCAGCTCTTGGATACGTCGATGAATGCCTGCTTGCCTTCCTCGGAGAGCTCGTTGGATTCCATGCCGTTGTCAATAAGAGTCTGAAGAGCGACCTTATCCTGCTCAGCCATCATGTCGACATTCCACTGCTGGACTTCTTCGCCTGCCTTGTCGATAGCAGCCTTCTGCTCATCTGTGAGGCCATCATAGAACTTGGAGTTGATACCGACGAGCCATGCGTCAGCCATATGATTCGTGAAGGAGATGTACTTCTGAACTTCGTAGAACTTGTTGGAATACGGAACGTCGACCGGGTTCTCCTGGCCGTCAAGAGTGTTCAGCTGAAGAGCGTTGTAAACTTCGGAGAAGTTCATCGGAGTCGTGACAGCGCCGCATGCGCTGAAGAACTCAACGTACAGAGAGTTGTTCGGAACACGAAGGACAACACCCGAGAGGTCTTCCGGAGAGTTGATCGGTCTCTTGGAGTTCGTGACTTCACGGAAAGATCTGGTCCACTTGCCGACTGTCGTGATGCCCATGGAATTTACGCGGTTCATAAGGGCGTCGCCTGTCTCGCTGTTCAGGTAGTCAAGGAGCTGTGCCTGATCGTCGAACATGTAGGGGACAGAGATGACATTGAAGCCGGGCTCAAAGCTTGCATAAACTGAAGTAGCAAGGATCAGCATCTGGAGAGAGCCTGCGGAGAGCTGCTTGATACCTGCAGCCGTGTCGCCGCCGTAGAGAGAACCGTTGCCGGATACTGTGATGTCCAGTGTGCCGTTGGAATATTCCATCGCACGCTTTGCAAATTCAGAGGCTGCTGCGTAGATGTAGGATGCTTCCGGATCCGGAACAGCGATCGTGATCTTTGTCGCGTCGGCTGCCGGTGCTGCCGTGCTTGCCCCTGATGCTGCCGCGCCTGATCCGCCGGCACTGGATGATCCGCCTGAGCTTCCGCAGCCTGCTACGGAAAGAACTACCAACATTGCTGCCAGGATGGCGCTCATTATTTTCTTCTTCATAATTAACTCCTTATTTTATATATCTCTGTGTGTCTATGTTGCTTTTCAAACTGAAGATATGCCGTCATCTGTCGAAGCAGTGGTACTATATCGCATCTTTCGCGACAGAGCACAGCCGAGCGATATCTTCCTATCCTGTCGATCTCTGCCGGCTTTGGACGGATTTCTCATCTGTCCTCAGTCTGCATTGATCCTATAAACGTCCTTGAGTGCCGGATAGAGACTCGTGTACGTCTCATATCTCTTCTGATAAACGGCATCGTTCTCATGCGATGCTCGTACCACGCGGCAGACTTTCTTTTCCACCTTGTCGGATGCCTCGTATACGTCCTTGAAAACGCCTCCGCCTACTCCGGCAAGAAGTGCCGCACCCACCGGCGCCATATCGCTCATATCGAGGATGAGCAGATCCTTTCCGGTGATATCCGCCTTGATCTGGGCCCATACTTCGCTCTTTGCGCCGCCGCCGATCGATGTGAAGGAAGTGATCTTCTGACCTGTAATCCTTTCCGCAATCTCCGACAGCTGACGAAGCCCGTATCCGCAGCCTTCCAGCACAGCCCGGTTGAGTTCCTTGCGCGTCGTCTTCAGGGAAATGCCGAAGAAAACGCCTCTCGCATAGGAATCCCAGATCGGACTTCTCTCGCCCTGCATGTAAGGCAGGAAAACGACTCCTCCGCATCCCGGTTCCGCCTGCGCTGCTTCCTGATTCATCATCGTGTAGGCTGTCCTCATGTCGATCGCCGTATTTTTAATGTCTCCACAGAACTCGTCCAGGAACCAGTTGTTGGCTGCGCCTGTAAAGGACATTGCTCCCTGATAGATCCATGTCCCCGGCACAACATGGCACCGGTTGATGAAGCCTTTATCGAAGACAGGCTTATCTATACAAATCGTAAGCACGTCCGTCGTTCCTACTGATTCGCAGACATCCCCTGCCCTCGTGACGCCGGCTGCAAGAGTGGCGCACGGGGTATCGGCCCCTCCGATCACGACCGGTGTTCCTTCCTTTACTCCCAGCTCGATGAGTCCCTTATTCAGCAGTCCTCCCACCACATCCGTCGACTCCCGAAGCGGGGGAAGCTTCTCCCGGTCGATGCCGATGGCACTGCAGAGCTCATCCGACCATTTCTTGCCGCCTGTCGTCTCAAAGAGATTCGTGTAGGAGGCGTTGGAGTAATCTATCGCAAAGTTTCCGGTCATTCGCTGAGCAAGAAATGTATTCAGGTGACCGAAATATTTTGTTTTCGCGTAGACTTCCGGAAGGTTTCGCTTAATCCAGAGCATCGAAGTTCCGGAAAATGCACCCGCCATAGACCCGTTCGCAGTGATCTCAAAGAGCTTCTCTGAGCCGACAGCCTCTAATATGAGCTCTGCCTCCTCCTTGCTTCTGCGGTCCGAGTAAATAATCGGATCGTACAGGACCTCTCCGTTCTCTCCGAGAGCCACAAGCCCCGGGCAGAGAGAGGAGATGCCAATGCCGGCGACCTGGGATAAGTCGATCCCTTTGCCCTCCCCGAGCAGGCGGACACATTCCACGAACGCATCCCACATGCTCTCGGCATCGATCTGCACATAGTCCTGTCTCGGTGTGATCAGGCGATAGGCTTTCGAGCTGATTCCCAGAAGTTTCGCATCCTGATCAATGATCGCAACCTTGAGTGAAGTCGTCCCTACATCTACACCAAGTAAATACCTTCCCATAGACCCTCTCCTGATATTTGAATCAAGAATGCCCCGGCGTTCCCGCCGTCCCGCGCAAAGCACATTTCCCGCTGCCGCGGTCCGCCGGAGGCCTTACTCTCTGATGACTGTATTCTGCCTCTGTCCGAGACAAGCTGCACTCCGTGCATTCATCTCATGACAGCCGTCACGGGAATCCCGCATCCGGATTTATTTCAGAAGGAGATAGTCTTCGTAATTCTTGTCGTTCTCGACAGTCTCAAGGAGCTCTCTTGTCTCCTTTACGCTGTATCCCTTGTGGATCAGGCGGCGAAGAGCGATGACAAGTGCTGTGACATCTTTGTAATCCCATACCCATCTGCCCATCGTGACACCGCCGACACCTGCATCCAGCGCTTCACGTGTCATCTTGAGATAGTAATCAAGAAGTGCGTCGCCAGTAAGGCCCTTCGGTGTGTCGCCGCCCTGGATAACAACGCGGAAGGAAGACGGTACGCATGCGATAACTTTAGCCATGCTGTCCGGATCGCCCGTGTAAGTTGTCTTTACAACATCCATGCCCAGCTCGCAGGCACTTCTTACGCAGTAAGCGATGTTCTCCCATGCTGTGCGCTTGTCGACCGGAACGCTCTCACCCTTCGGATATACATGGCCGATGAGCGGCATGCCAATCTTGTCGCAGTACTCGGAAACTTCACCGATTCTTGCGAACTGCTCGTTCTGGAAATCACCGAGTGTTATGCATCCCATGGAAACTGCGTCTGCGCCCATGCGGACCGCTGCGTCCACAGAACCGAATACGACGTCATTGGTCGGAGATGTCGGTGCATAGTTGGAGATCTTGTGTAATACGGAAATTCCGGATCCTACGTGCGGGCCCCAGCATCTCTTCTGGATGCCGCCTGTCATCGTCATGGCATCCGGTCTTCCGGCGACGATCTTGTCGATCGCGGTCTGGATATCCTGGATACCTGTCATCGGAGCAATTCCTCTGGATGTGGCGTGATCAACTGTGATCGCCATCATCTTGTTGCTCTCCGGATTGACCATTCTTGAAAGCCTGACTGCCTTTCCCATTGCATACATCGGTTCTGCCATAGTGACTCCTTTCTCTTTCTCTGCTTTTTCGCAGTATGGAAATAATGAATGTGATACTTATTACTCAAGCCGGAAGAATTCCTGTCTTCTTCGGCTCAATGTACTTTTTGATGCGGTTCGTGCCGGGATCGTCATCCCTTCCAGATTATTGACCCGGGACCTTTCCTGCCATTCAGGAATCAGATCCGGTTCAGGATCACGGCCGTCCTGTCTGTACCTGCCATGCAGGGATCAGACTTAATTCTCGATCACGACCTTGAGGCCTGTACCTGCCATGTGGATGTCAAGCGCCTCACGGAACTCCTCGATCGGGAACTTGTGGGAGACGATCGCATCGAGGTCGATCATCTTCTCACGGACCATGTCTGCTGCCTGCAGGTAGTCGATCCTTCTGTACGCTGTGGATCCGGTCACGATGAGCTCGTTGTAGTGAATGATGGAAGCATCGATCTCACTGACTTTGCCCTTCGGGAATCCTGCGAAGAGGCAGACCGTGCCGCCCTTCTTGGCAAGCTTCAGGATGGAGTTGACCAGAGCATTGACGCCGATCGCCATGACGACTCTGTCTACGCCTTCTCCGTTGGTCTCTTCCATGATGATCTGCTCGAGATCTTCATTCATGGAATCGATGACTCTTGCCGCGCCGAGCTGCTTTGCAAGTTCTCTCTTGCCTGCATCCGGCTCGCTGACGAAGACCTTCTTCGCTCCGGCGATTTTGGAGAGCTGCAGATGCATGAGGCCGATCGGGCCTGCGCCGATGACGAGGACGGTGTCGTTGAATGTTGTCCCTGTGTTCTTCAGACCTCTGATGCAGCATGCAAGCGGCTCGATCAGGGCGCCTGCAGCGTAGCTGACATCTTCCGGAAGCTTGACGACATTTCCGCTCTCGATGCAGATATCCGGGATACGGACATATTCTTCGAAGCCGCCGTTGAACTCATAGCCGATCGCCTTGCGGTTCAGGCATGCATTCTCTCTTCCGCTCAGGCAGGCTGCGCAGTGTCCGCAGGGGATAACGTTGGCGATTGCGACCTTCTCACCTTCGGCATATCCTTCGACCTCTTTGCCGACTTCTGTGATGACACCGCAGATCTCGTGGCCGACGACCGAATCCTTGCGGACGCCTTTTGTCTTTCCGCCTGTGAAGATCCGCTTGTCCGTTCCGCAGAGGGCTGCAGCCTTCATCCTGATGATCAGGTCCCGATCACCGCAGACCGGCTTCTCGATATCCATCACCTCGTAATTGTTCGGATAGTTTTCCGGTCCGTGTAAAATAACTGCTTTCATCTGTTCTTCTCCTTTCCTTTTGGAATATTGAAATTTTGTTTCTGCTTCATTTCGGTCTTTTCTGTAATTTTATTTCCTTCGTTGAAATAAGAATACATTTTCTGAAATAAAATGTCAATATCCCGCGGTGAATTTTGAAATATTCAGTAATTCCTTACAATTTCTTTCGCCTTGATTTGTAATAATATTACAATTCTGCGTTCTATTACATTTCAAAGCTGCTAATTTCATTACGAATAATCCGAATTTCTCCGAAATAGAGTTCTTTTATCCTGTAAATCCGGAAATTTCACGAACAAATACCGGCAATTCCCGCCTTCTTTCCATACAAATACAGGCCGCCTTCGTGTAACCACCGTACAAATACAGGCAGTTTTCGTATAATCACCGTACAATACAGGCAGCCTCCGGCCTTATCGCACAAAAAAAAGCTGCCGTTCATCAAAACGGCAGCTTGTGACTGATACAATATTCAGTTGTCACCCGTTATAAGGGCCGGTGCTTCACACCCCGCGAGGCAGGGACACCGGAACACTCCTGATTATTTTCTGTGAAATCTGAAATATTCTTTCTCAATATTCCGGACTTATATCTTGTTCTCCGATGTCGCCCTTCTCGTCGATGAAATCGAGTGAAGGGATTTTTCATAGTCCATGAGAGCGACCTTGCTGACCAGCGAATCGATGATGGCCAGCTGGGCAATTCTTGTGCTGACCGACTCCGACTGGAAGATCGTCTTATCATACGCGGAGTAGACGACCGCATCCAGCAGCTTCTGCCGGACCAGCGAGGACTTGGGAAGGCTTATGATCCCGACTGTATACGCACCGTTGTTCTTGGCGTTGCGCATGCAGCTGATGATACTGTTGTTCCCTCCGGAAAATGAAATACATAGGGCCACATCTCCCTCCGCCGCAAGGGAAGAAGACATTCTCTGCAGATCCGCGTCCTGATAGACATAGGCCCGGATTCCCACTTTAAGGAACTTGTGCTGGGCGTCCATCGCGACGATCTGGCTTCCGCCCGTACCGAAGATGTAGAGGTTCCTGGCATTTCTGATCCGCCCGGCGATCTCATCGATCAGATCAAAATCAAGGTCTGCCAGCGTGTCATTCAGAACGCTGATCTCCGCCGTAAAGATTTTTGTACAGATCGTTCTCGTATCGTCCCCGTGCTCCACATTGGGATCCAGCTGCTTCTCACGGGGAATCAGGTCTCTGGCTACATTGACCTTAAAATCCTGATACCCTGTACAGCCGATCGAGCGGCAAAAACGAATGATCGTGGCATCCGACACTTCCGCCTTTTTTGCGAGCTCCGATACATTATATTTCAGCAGTTCTTCCGAGTCGTAATTCTCCAGTATGTATTGTGCGACCTTGGTCTCGCTCTTCGTCAAAAAGGGGATTCTTCCGGCGATTCTTTCTTTGAATCCTGTTGCGCTTACCATAACTGTTCCTCTCTTAGAAAAATTATCGATATTAATATATTAAATTAAATATCAGACAAAAGCAACGCATTATCGTCCCGGAAAGTGCAAACGTTCGCCTGACCCAGGCTTTCCTGTAAAAATCACTCTCGCCTGAATAAAAACACCGATGTACAATACTTGTAATATATTATATCTTATCGGAAGTTCCGTAAGGAACTCCCGATAAAAAGGCCTGCGAAGCAG
>CAMOXU010000092.1 GCA_946629525.1 uncultured Clostridia bacterium | reverse complement strand
TCTCAGTGGGGGTCCAATCTCCCACTGAGATAAACGCTCCGCGAGGATGCGCAGGTATTCGGTTTGGAAGATATCAGCTGACGCTGATCTTAAATCCCGCGCCAAGTCTCGCAGGCGAGACTTGATCTCACTCCCTGCCGTCCCAGCAGTATGTGCAGAGATTCTCCCGCGGAATCCCCACGGCATCCAGCATGTCGTCAAGCCGGTTATAGCGCAGAGACGTAAAGCCCATCTCCCTGCAGATGCCGTCGAGCATCCGATGGTATTTATCCGTATCCGGATTCGTGTAATCCGCCAGGACCGGACGTTCCACGACCTTCCCTTCCTCCTGGTTAATGATCCGTCTCGCAATCAGCTCCATCTCCGATGTGGAGCGCGAGAAATTAATATACTTGCAGCCGAACAGGATCGGCGGGCAGGCAGGCCGCACATGGACTTCCTTTGCACCGCTCTGGTACAGGAATTCTGTCGTCTCGCGAAGCTGCGTTCCGCGGACGATCGAATCGTCAATCAGGAGAAGTCTCTGATTCTCGATCAGCTCATGCACCGGGATCAGTTTCATCTTTGCGATCAGGTCGCGTTTCGTCTGCATGGTCGGCATAAAGGACCGCGGCCATGTCGGGGTATACTTGATGAAAGGCCTTGAGAAAGGCACGCCCGACTCATTTGCGTATCCGACCGCATGGGCGATTCCGGAATCCGGAACACCTGCGACTGCGTCGATATCCTCTTTAGTGAGCGTATCGCGTCTCGCCATCCTGTTTCCGCAGCGGACACGCATTCCCTCGACGGATACTCCTTCGTAGCTTGAGGAGGGATATCCGTAGTAGACCCACAGGAATGTGCAGATCCTCATTTTCGTGCCCGGCTTCGAGAGCGTCGTCACGCCGTCCGGAGTCATGACGCAGATCTCGCCCGGCCCCAGCTCCTTATAATCTTTATATCCGATGTTCAGGTAGGCAAATGCTTCAAAGCTCGCGCAGAAGCCTTCTTCCTTCCGCCCGATCACGAGCGGTGTCCTTCCAAGCTTGTCTCTCGAGCAGTAAATTCCCTTCGGCGTCAGGAGCAGCATCGTCATGGAGCCGTCGATCATGTCCTGCGCATATTTGATTCCCTCGACCAGATTGTCCTTCTGATTGATGAGCGCTGCAACGAGCTCCGTCGCGTTAATATCGCCGCCGCTCATCTCAAGGAAATGCGTCCCGTTCATGTCCAGTATCTTCTTCGACAGTTCGTCGATATTGTTGATGCGTCCGACCGTGGTAATGGCGTAGGTGCCGTGATGAGAACGGACGATCAGCGGCTGAGGCTCATAGTCCGAGATGCAGCCGATTCCCATATATCCTTCCATCTTCGTGAGATCTCTCTCGAATTTCGTCCGGAAAGGACTGCTCTCAATATTGTGGATCGCACGGTTAAAGCCGTCTTTTCCGTAGACTGCCATACCTGCCCTGCGGGTTCCGAGATGTGAGTGATAATCCGTTCCGAAGAACAGATCAAATACACAGTCTTCCTTAAGTGCCGATGCAAAAAAGCCGCCCATATTAACTCCTTTATGAAAAAATAAGGTGCCTCCCTACCCGTTGCAAGACAGGGTCGGCGAGGCACCTTTGCTTCTTGTCTATCATACAGTATGTGGCTTTGTATGTCAAAATCCGAATTACACAAAAAATGCGGGCCGTAAGCCCGCATTTTATGCATATTTCTGTCAACCGGGGCTCAAAATCCCCGGGCGCTCTCATTTCCGCCAGCCTTTGAACAGGAAAGATCCGACCTTCTTATCTGCACCAGCCGCTGGAAGAGGAAAGCTCCATTCTTTTTACTTCCTCAGCTGCTTCGAGATCTCCTCGATCTTCTCATCCGTCAGGATATAGTGCTTTTTGAACCAGAAAAATGCCGCGATCAGTCCGATGATCGGAAGGATCGTCATCGTCATGCGGAGCCCGACCTTTGAGGAAGCGGCAACCGCCTGGGAAAGGTCCATGGTCTGTTCAGCTTCCGTAGTTGCCTCATTGCTCAGGCTGAAGATCTGGAGGCAGCCTGCCGCGATGAGCGCTGCGACACCAGAGGCCAGCTTGACGACGAATGTCTGCATGGAGAAGACCACGCTCTCGTCCCGGCGGCCGTTCTTGAGTTCCCCGTAATCCACGGTGTTTGCAAGGAAGACCGTGGTCAGAACATTCAGGACGCCGCTGGCAGCAAAGATGAAGAAGCCTGGGATGAAGAGGATGAACACATTGGACATCGAGGTAAATGCAAGCACCAGAAGTACCGCATACCCGATGATCTCCATCCCGATACAGATAAAGAAGATCTGCATGTTGGTCCTGAACAGTCTGAAGATCTTGTAAAGCACCATCATCGACAGGATCTGGACGGCTCCGCCGAAGGCATTGAAGAGCGTAAAGCTGTTGTACCAGCCGCTCCCGCCGAAGTCATACTTGAAGAAGTAGATGACAAGATTCGACGTAATGTACATCGCGGAGTTGATGAGAACGATTGCGATGACGACCGTCAGCGTCTGGTCGTTGGCAAGCAGGGCTTTGAACATCTGCCCGACGCTGGCCGTCTCCATATCCACAGTGGACTTTTCTTTGATTGTGCACGTAAAGACAATCGCCGCGACAAAAATGATCGCAATAATCAGCGCGAAGTATTTAAATCCGGCGCGCTCGATCTCATTTACGCTTGTCGCTCCGGCCATCCGGCCGAGCTTCTGAACGCAGAGAACAGTGGCGATCGTGATGATCGCGGAACCGACTCCGGCGCAGGATCTGGCAAGCGTCGTGAGGTTCTCACGCTCCTTTCCGCCCTCCGTGAAGGCAGGAATCATCGACCAGTAGGGAATATCCATCATTGTGTAGGTGACGCCCCAGAGAATATAGGTCACCGCCGCATACGCGACGAGGCCCTTCCCGTCAAGCGAGGGCGGAGCGGAGAACATCAGATAGAGTATGACGGCATTGGTCACTGTACCGATGAGCAGCCACGGCCTGAACTTTCCCCATTTGGTCCTTGTCTTCGCCACGATCACGCCCATGACCGGGTCATTGAACGCGTCAAAGATCCTCGCAGCCATCAGGATGACGCCCATCGCGAGCGCGCTAACGCCCAGAATATCCTGAAAATAGTAGAGGACATAGCTCGCCGAGAGCATATATACCATGTCCTTGCCGACCGCGCCGAGCCCGTATGCGATCGTCTCGGTTGTTGAAAGCCTTCTCTTTTCCGACATAATTGCACCTTCCCTTATATTAGTATGTGATATCGCAGGGAAAAAACTGCGCAATTATGATTTTATCACATCTGGCAGGGAAATGGTTAAAAACGCTTTATTTTCTTCTCTCATACACGATCTTTCCTCCGCAGATCGTATAGCGGACCGGCGCATACAACGTCCAGCCGGTAAACGGGGAGTTGACCGCACGGGAGGCAAAATCCCCGACCGTGAAGGTCTCATTTTCATTGAAGATCACGATATCTGCCGGCGCTCCCTCCCGGAGTCCTTCCGCAGGAAGGTGATAGAGTCTGGCCGGGTTCAGGTACATTTTCTCGAGAAGCTGCAGCATTGTGAGCCGGCCGGTCCTTGTGAGCTTCGTCACGGCAAGCCCCAGGGAAGTCTCCAGCCCGGTGATCCCGCTCGGCGCTTCCGCGAAGGGACGGGCCTTCTCCGCAGACGTATGGGGTGCGTGGTCCGTGGCAATGAGGTCGATCGTCCCATCCATAAGACCTTTAATGATCTCCTCCCGGTCTTCCGCCGTTCTGAGAGGCGGATTCATCCTGGCATAGGTGCCGTATGTGAGGACATCGTCCTCCGTGAGCGTAAAATGATGGGGCGTCGCCTCCGCATGAATATGCGCTCCCATGGCCTTGAATGCACGGATGATATTCACTGAATTTCCGGAGCTTATATGCTGAATGACAAGCTCCGTCCCCGCATGGAGAGCCATCGCGCAGTCACGGGCCGTGAGCACTTCCTCCGCAAGCGCCGCAGCGCCGCCAAGACCCATCGCCTCGGAGACCCGCCCCTGGTTGACTCCCTGGGACGCCAGAAATGCCGGATCCTCCTCATGCAGGCTGAGCGGCAGGCCGAGCGCATGCGCGCGCTGCATCGCCTCGTAGAGCAGCTTCTCATCCAGGATCGGAAGGCCGTCGTCCGTAAATCCCGCCGCCCCGGCACGGGCCAGCGCTTCGAGGTCGACGAGCTCGCGGCCTTTCATTTCCTTCGTCACAGTGACGGCCTGAAGGACATGGATGCCCGTCTCCCGCCCTTTTGCAAGATTCCGCGCAAGGATCTCCTCGCAGTCGACGGCAGGGCGGGTGTTCGCCATGCAGATGACGGTCGTGAATCCTCCCTTCTTTGCGGCGGCCGCGCCGGTCTCAATGCACTCTTTTTCCGTAAAGCCGGGATCCCGGAAGTGCACGTGCGTGTCGATGAGGCCCGGGCAGACACGGCAGCCGGCGGCATCGATCACGGTGCATTCCCTGCCCTCTGTCCCCGTTTCGCCGTCAGGATCGATCGTTCGGGCGATGCGGGATATTGTATCCCCCTCGATCGCGAGATCAAGGAGCTCCTCTGTGCCTGTAACAGGGTCTGTGACAAGTCCGTTCTTTATAATGAGCATATTGAATATTCCTCCATACGGTCCGTGCAGGCGGATTCCGTGTCAGTGCTTCGCAAGCGTCAACTGACTCGTGACTCCAACAATCATCAAATTTTACTTGACTTTTTATTTGCAGACCGGAGTCACGAGACGGATGCGCTGTGTAGTGAGATACCTCTTGAAATTCATTATAATCCAAAGCACGCAGGCTGCACACTGAATAAATAATCGGGACCGCTTCGCGGACCCGTGAATCTGATTCGGTCGATGAATCGGCTTTTTTATCGGGGGGTCCTCGCGGAACTCCCGATAAAATCACCGCTGACGTTTCTTATCTATCCTGGCGCAATAGAAGACATACTGCTGGATGATCCCCGCCACCTCCCCGAAGCCCGGGAACGGATCACATCCCCCGCAGTCCTCCCGGATCACCTTCTCGATCCAGGTGTCGACAGGAACTCTCGATACCCTTCCGTAGGCGAAGAGGCAGACGCAGTTCGATATCTTCTTCCCGACGCCGTAGAATCCGGTAAATGTATGGAACAGTTCTTCGTCCGAAAGCTGATTCAGCGCTTCAAAATCCATGGCGAGCGCCTGTTCTGCCGCGCGCATCACATACGGGAGCCGATAGCCGAGCCCGCACGCTGCGATCCGCTCCTCCCCTGCCGCCAGAATCTCTTCGGGCGTCGGGAATCTGCAGATTTCTTCTGCCTCCTCTGCCTTTCGTTTTTCCGGGGATCCGTCTTTTACTGTCCCGGTCTTCTGTTCCTCTTCAAATTCGCGCTTTACTGTCTCTGTATTTTGTATCTCTCCGGATCCGACTTCGTCTATGTCTTTCACCGATTCGTCCGGCATCCCGGCCCGGATCGGCACTCCGGCGGTCTTTGCGATCTTTTCAACACAGGCCGCGATCGAGGGAATGCTCTTTCTCTGTGAAATGATAAATGTCACGAGCATCTCCCATGGATCCTGCACGAGGACCCGGATGCCCTTTCCCATCTCCACCGCATGGTTGATAAATTCGTTCTCACAGCGGATCTTCTCCCGTACCGCACGGTAATCCCGGTCCAGATCGAAGTATGGGTGCCAGACCGCTTCCCACTCCTCTTCACCGCACGAGCACGCAAACGTATGCGGCTCTATTTCCCGTATATACAGGATGTGGCTGCCTGTGATGAAACGATAGGCGCCGGTATTTACTTTCCGTACGCGGAAGCACTGTCCGCTCAACATGATCTTCTCAAGATCAAAATCATCTTCTATTCGAATAATCATATGCCACCTCTCATGTCAGTCAGCTTACTCTTCACTTAAGCAGCAAGATGTCCATAAGCATAACCGTCTGTTATGTTTCATGATCATCTATATAGTAGTCACGAATATCCCGCACGGATCTGATAAATGTCTCCGGGATACAGGGCACATCTGAAAGAGAAAAGATATGCCGGCGAACACTCTTAAGAGTATCATTGCGGTGCTGACTCTCCAATGGATCTTTCCAAATTGGATTCATAAAAATTTCATTAACTCCGTCCCGGGCAGGGCGATTTCCCCGAAATTAAATGAAAAACCGCACTCTCTATGGTATGATACGGGTATGGCAGACACATGAAGAACGCCTCAGCGTCCTTCCGCGCCGCTCGAGGTGCGAAGCACCTCCCTATCTGCGCGGCTGCGATCCGCCGATATTTTCAATCATTCGAAAAGTCCGGCGGTCTGCACTGCCGGTATCATTTTCCTTATGGACTTAAGCGTATACAGGTATCCGCAAGATCCTGTATGAGATTACCTGTCCGGTTCTTTCAGGAAAGGAGGTCCGTTTGATCGATATACCTTTTAATACCAGAGGCGCATTTGACCGCAATTCAATCATTGAGATCAACAGTCTGCGGCGCCTGGCTCCGATGAGCTCCGGAAATATTCTGAATCTGAATACCGTCACCACGCTCGCCGCGGTCGGTGCTGCCGGAGTGATGCTCGGAGCAGCGGCAGGCGGAGGAATGGGCGGCCCCGGCCTTAATAATAATCCATACGGGAACGGGCAGTACCCGAACACTCAATACGGAAACATCCCGATGCCGGCTGACCCGTACGGAAATGCGCAGTACGGCAATAATCAGTACGGTAATAACCAGTACGGCAATAATCAATACGGTAATAACCAGTACGGCAATAATCAGTACGGTAATAACCAATACGGAAATAATCAGTACGGCAATAACCAATACGGTAATAATCAGTATGGCAATAATCAGTACGGCAATAATCAGTATGGCAATAACCAGTACGGAAACAACCAGTACGGTAATAATCAATACGGCGGACAGAACGGATCCCCCGGGCAGTACGGATCCGGTGTCCAGGGCAATGCCGGACAGTTCGGATCCAGTGTTCAGCAAGGCAATGCCGGACAGTTCGGATCCAATGTTCGGCAGGGTAATGCCGGACAGTTCGGATCCAATGTTCAGCAGGGCAATGCCGGGCAGTTCATGCCGGACAGTCTGCAGGGAAGCTCCGGTCAGTACAGCGCTTATGGGCAGGGTCCTTCTTTCAGCCAGTCAGGTCAGGCCGCGCCCGGCTGCTACAGCAGACAGTCTGCTCCGGGTCCCGCAGCCGCACAGAATCCCGGTGTCCCCAGACAGGGAAATATGCCTCCCGGAGGCAATCTTCCCAATCAGGGAAATGTGTATCCCGGAGCCAATATCCCTAATCAGGGGAATGCGTATCCCGGAGGCAGTCTCCCCAATCAGAGAAATATGCAGCCGGGAAGTGCAGCCCCCGCACCCGCACCTGCACCTGCAGGAAGCGTTCCCCTTCCGCCACCGCCGGAACGTCCGCCGCTTGTGGTAGAGAAACCTGTCCGAAAAGGACAGAAAGTGGCCCTCTCCATGCAGCCGCTCAAATCGATCACCGCATATCTCGACTGGAACGTGAAGGACGGGCGCTGCGACATCGATGTTTCTGCATTTTTGCTGGGAGAGAATGGAAAAGTGCCCGGGGACGACTGGTTCGTCTTCTACGGACAGCCGGAAAGCCCCGACGCCAGTGTACGCTTCAGTGACCGGGCCCGAACGGGCCGGCAGAGCGTCCACATTGACTTCACAAAGATAAGCGCAAATGTCAAAAAAGTCACCTTCGTCCTTACGATCAATGAGGCAGCCGAGCAAAAGCTGAACTTCAGCATGGTGAAGGATGCCGTCATAAAGATCGTGGATGACGCGACCGGCACCGAGCTCACAGGCTTTCAGATGGACGAGTACTATGACAATGTCATCTCGATGATGATCGGTGAGGTCTACGCCTACAAGGACAGCTGGAAATTCAATGCCATCGGCAACGGCGTTGCGCGGGATCTGGGCGGGCTCTGTGAGCTCTACGGCGTCCAGGTATCTGACTGAGAATCAGAAAGACTTCGGCACAGAAAAGAGGACAAATTATGTTAACATTAGAGACAGTCAATGAGCTGACCCTTCGCGTCACCTGCAAGGGCGGAGACATTCTTTATACAAAGGCCGGCGCGTTCATAGCCGGTGACAATCAGGGGCAGAAGAATTATACATTTGAAAAAGTGCTTCTCGGCCCCCAACAGGGATTTGCCCAGGCAGCCCTCGGCTCTCTCATGCGCCGCGCGGCAGGAGAGAATCTTCCGCTCATGAAAGTCACCTTCCGCGGGGATTCCGTGACCTATTATGCGGATTACAGCCAGCACGTCGTGGTCTACAAGCTTGAGATGGGCGAATCCATATCCGTCGAATCCGAGAATCTGCTCGCATTTACCCAGGACTGCAAGTACGGTGTCCGGTTCCTCGGGCAGGGCATCATGTCCCAGAAAGGCATGGCGACGACCGAGCTCATCGGGCAGGGCCCGAATGCCTACGTCGCGATCACCACGAACGGAAACCCGATCGTCCTCAGCAATTACCACACGGGAAATACGATTTCCGTCGACCCGGACGCGGTCGTCTGCTGGATGGGACAGCGGGGCACCTGTGATCCCAACATTACAACGGATTTCAACTGGAAAACGCTGATCGGTCAGGCATCCGGCGAATCCTATTCGTTCGAGTGGTACGGCAACCAGAGAGTCACGGTCGTCATTCAGCCGACAGAGCGAAGAGGCGGGATCCAGGTCGCCATCGACTGATCCTGCGGCGGGATGTGTACAATCTCAGGCTTTATCGCGCATAATAAAGGAGCGAGGGACAGACAGCGTCCTTCGCTCCTTCTTTCTTCTCTTTTTCCACACAGACCAAATATGAGATCCGCGTCGGTGTTTCATTTCCGACACATTAATTCCCGCGCTGCGAGTCTCAAATTGAATACGCAGCATGAGAATTCTCCGCGCGCAGGGACTCACATGTGTTCTGCGCACCTCCATGCCTCTCTCAATACAAATGCAGAGAAGTCCTCCCCCTCCGGACATATAAGAAGCTTTTCCCGCACTCTCTGCGGCATCTCCTGCCCGCATGTGCGAAAAAGCTTTTCGGGAATACACATCCGGTCAGCCGGCTCCGCCATCGAAAGATCGATCTCCGTATCACCTGCCGCAAGGATCACGGATGGCTGCAGATGTCCTTTCAGACGTCTGACTGCCTCCCCCTTGTTGAACATCGGGGGCAGAAGATACGCCTTTCTCCCGGAGGATACGACCTGCAGGCCTGTCCCGAAAGCACTTTCAGGCAGTGCGTCCATCGGATCCTGCCCTTCCTCACAGCAGACGAACAGGTAAAAATCATCGACTGTCCGCACCCGCTGAAACCGTCCGGATGCGGAAAGAATTTCCAGCAGTTCCTCCATCGTCCTTCTCAGGGAAGCGGCAGCGCTTTCGCTTTCCGAGATCCACTGCCGGATCATTCCCGGGTGCGGAATTTCCGAATTCCTCTGCGAGGGACCGTCTCCGTCTTTCTCTCCCGCTGCATCCGGCTTTTTCGAAAGAATCATCTCATCGCCCTGAGTATCCCGCGGCCCGAGCAGGATCGCCCCGTTCGTTGTGACAGCCAGCTCCGGTTCCCGGTTCCCCGGCCAGCGGATCCTCCTGTACTGATCGACCGATCTTGTGGTCACGGGCACAAGGAGGACATTTTCCGGAAGAGACCCGTAAAGCTTCACCGCCTCCGGGCTCATATACCCCTGCTCCCTCTCCCCGATATGCTCTATGCAGAGATCCCCTTCTCTGCGGTGCTTCCATGAGTGGATCAGCGTATTGTCCAGGTCGCAGGCGAATATAATTTCTTTCATGTTCATTCTCCTTCCAGCCCGACATCAATATGCACGGGGAGCCTTTTCTCCGTCACATTACCTTCCGGCAGACGACCGGAATGACCGTCCGGTCATGTATCGGCGAGCGATTTTATGATTCCGCAGGCTCTGTAGTTGACCAGCGGATAGACCTCACAGGGAACGCCTTTCTCTGCCGCGAGCTGATACAGGTGACCAAGATGCTCTTCGTCCTCCAGCGAGTGGACGAGGACTTTCCACGGGAGTCTGCGAAGGAGAACGCGTGTGGCCTCCCCGATGCTCGGCTTCACGAGGTTTATGTCAGATATGCCGAACTTTTCACATATTTCCCGGACTTCTTCGAGTGCGGACATGTCTGTTCTCCGTTCTCTGCCCTGTCCGTCTCCGAATTCGAGCTGCGCCGGTTCTGCACTGTTCCTGCTCCTGTCTGCATTTTCAGGATGTGCATGCTCTGCACTGCTGCTTCTCCCGTCTGCATTTTCAGGAT
>CAMOXU010000091.1 GCA_946629525.1 uncultured Clostridia bacterium | reverse complement strand
CTTCGTTTCCTATTACACAAAAACGCTCCGCATGTCCGGCCGGCCGTTATGCCTGCCGGATACTGATCTCTCCGCTCGTGAGATGCTCTGTCGATCCGTCCGGGAAACGGATATTGAGTGAAAAGTCCTCCCCGATGCTCTCTGCCTCCGCGGTCCGTCCGGATCCGTCCATGAGGAGGATCGTCCGCCCGGTCGTTATATTGCGGCCGCGGTATTCACGAAGATAGTCATCCTGCCCGCCGGGCCATGCCGTACGCAGCAGGTCGAGTTCGCGGATGATCTCGCAGGCAAGTTCCGCGCGAGAGAAGATGGTCCCTGTCTCGGCGTAAAGGGAGGTGGCGGTGGCACAGAGGTCGTCCGGGAAGGAGCCCGGAGGGTTGTTTACATTGATGCCGATGCCTGTGATGATCTGGCGGATGCGTCCGCTCTCGCCTTCGATCGACATTTCCGTGAGGATCCCGCCGAACTTCTTTCCGCCGAGGATGAGGTCATTTACCCACTTGATGCCAGGGCGCACCCCGCAGACGGTCTCGACGGCTCTCGATACTGCGACTGCAGTCCAGGCAGTTACGGAGACGGAGGAGGAAGGCGGTGTCTCCGGCCGGAAGAGGCAGGAGAGGTAGATCCCGCATCCGTCAGGGGAGAAAAAGGAACGTCCGAAGCGCCCCCGGCCTCCTGTCTGCGCATCCGCGATCACGATCCGGCCGTCCGTCGGATCATCGTAGGCGAGCTCTGAAAGAACGCGGTTCGTTGAATGGACCGTATCGAAGACAGAGACCGTGCGCATGCGTTCCGGCCCCAGGATCGTGAGAAGCTCCCCGGCACTCAGCCGGTCCGGAGCGCTTTTCAGAATATATCCTTTTTTGGTGGAGGAGAGAATGACATAGCCGTCTTTCCTCAGGGATTTGACGGCAAGGTTGACCGCGGCGCGTGTCAGACCGAGCTCCTGACTTATGAGTTCGCCGGAGACATACCCTTTTCGGGTCTTCAATATGGATAGAACGAGATCGCGGGTCATAGGTCTTCCTCTTATCAGCATGGGTCAGCCTGCCGCATCCCGGAGGGGGCAGAGCGTAAACCGAACGTGTCCTGCTTATAATACTAATGAATTCTTTGGAAGGATACAAGAAAAGAATTCCGCAGGTCCGCACTGTGCATGAAATACGGAGGAATTCCCTGTAAGAAAAGAAGAGGATTCCCGGGAGGGACCCGGGAAAAGGAATCGGGACTGTACTCACGATGAAGGCTGGTTCCGCTTTGCGTGTGTCTGATGAAAGAGCTTATCGGAAGTTCCGTAAGGAACTCCGGCTAAAAAGGCCTGCGAAGCAGGCCGGGTTATGATTATGAGGACGGTGAATCGGTTCTCACAGCAGAGTTCACGCGTATTGCCCGATGAAGAATAAGGACCGTGGCGGAGACGGAAAGATCACTCAGTTTTGTCAGCCGGACCGGAACCCTCCATCAGAAGGTAGAATTCCGTCAGCTTTTCCGTATTATTCTCACGGACGAGCGCCACGATATAATCGAACAGGGCGTGGATCTCGGGATTTCTGTCATATTCCGTGAGAGTGATCCGGTCGCTGATCTTTCTGTATCCGTCGTGCGGGATAAGAGAAGGATCGTCGATGAGCTCCCGCAGGCTGCATTTCAGATAGGAGAGCAGCCGGCTCAGATTTTTCTCATTCGGGTAAGAGATCCCGTGGACCCAGCTGTTGACAGTCTGCGGGCAGAGATCAAGATCCTCTGCAAGCTGTTTCTGCGAGAGACCGTTCGCGTTCAGTTGCTTCATTAAGTTTTCAGAAAGCGTTTTTTTGAGCTCCCGGTCCATTTTATCCCTCCGGACAGTCTCAGACGGCGGATTTTCCGAATGATGCTGGTCTTAGTAAATGGCAGAAGCGGGCCGCTGCATGGAAAGGAAACGGGTGAATCATTTCCGGAACAGGCAGCATTTCCCGGATGCCTGACCCTATTGTACAAAAAAAGGGGATCGGCATTAAGGGAGAACGGCTCTCCGGGAGGACAAATTATCTTGAAAATCCATTATAAATGGATTAACATGTGTTTATCGAACGGAAAAGCCGGTTCAGGGGGTAGATAATGAGGGGGCCAAAGATTAAACTGAAGGCAGCGCGTGTCAACGCCGGTCTGACACAGACGGAGGTGGCTCACAAGCTGAACAGGAACAAGCAGACTATCGTCAACTGGGAGAAGGGCTTTACGGAGATCAAGGTCAATGACCTTCTGGCATTGTCCGAGCTCTACGGGATGCCCATAGAGTATCTCGAAATCCCCCAAAGGAGGAAAGTGGAATCATGAAAATGCAAAAACTTGATGAGCTTTTGAAATCTAAGACGTATCCGGGAAGAGGAATTATGATCGGCAGGACAGCGGACGGAAAGCACGCAGTGGCCGCATACTTCATCATGGGAAGAAGCGTTAATTCCAGGAACCGTGTCTTCGTGGAAGACGGAGACGGAATCCGCACAGAGGCATTTGATCCGTCGAAGATGGAGGATCCGAGTCTGATCATCTACGCGCCGGTCCGTGTGCTCGGCTCGAAGACGATCGTCACGAACGGGGATCAGACAGACACGATCTATGACGGGCTCGACCACCAGCAGACGTTCGAGCAGTCGCTCCGCGAACGGCAGTACGAGCCGGACGGCCCGAATTACACACCGAGGATCTCGGGAGTGATCCACAGGGTCGGGAAGGATTTTAACTATGCGATCTCGATCTTAAAGAGCGCGGATGGAAACCCTGACTCCAACCACAGATTCACCTATTCTTATTCACCGGCGCTTCCCGGAACGGGACATTTCATCAGCACCTACGTCGATGACGGGAACCCGCTTCCCAGCTTTGAAGGGGAACCGATCCCGGTCGCAGTGGATGCGGGGATCGATGCGCTGACAGACATGATCTGGAACAGCCTGAATGACGAGAATAAGGTCTCTCTGTTCGTCCGGTACATAGACCTTGAGGACGGCAGCTTTGAGACCCGGATCGTAAATAAGAACGTCTGATCCGAATTGCACATAAAGACGCGTAAATGCCAGAGGAAAGTACACTGGCCTAAGGAGGAATGAACGAATATGAAAGACCTTGCGCTTAAATACGGCTGCAACCCCAACCAGAAACCGTCCAGGATCTATGTGAACGACGGAAGGGATCTTCCGATCGAAGTCCTCAGCGGACGCCCGGGATATATCAACTTTATGGATGCCCTGAACGGCTGGCAGCTCGTGCGTGATCTGAAAGCCGCGACAGGCCTTCCGGCAGCGACATCCTTCAAGCATGTCTCACCGGCGGGTGCCGCAGTCGGTCTGCCGCTCAGCGATGTGCTGAAGAAGATCTATTTTGTAGATGATATGGAGGATCTTTCCCCGCTCGCATGTGCGTATGCGCGTGCCCGCGGAGCGGACAGAATGAGCTCCTTCGGCGATTTCATTTCCCTCTCCGATATCTGTGATACATCCACAGCGAAGATCATCAAGCGCGAAGTCTCCGACGGCGTCATTGCGCCCGGCTATACGGAGGAAGCTCTTGAGATCCTGAAGAGCAAGAAGAACGGAAATTATAACGTCATAAAGATCGACGAGTCCTATGTGCCGCAGCCGCTTGAGCACAAGGAGGTCTTCGGCATCACCTTCGAGCAGGGAAGAAATGAGCTCGAGATCAACAACAAGATCCTCGAGAACATTGTCACGGCCAATAAGGATATTCCGGACTCTGCGAAGCGGGACCTTGTCATCTCCCTGATCACGCTGAAGTATACACAGTCCAACTCAGTCTGCTACGCATACGACGGACAGGCGATCGGCGTCGGAGCCGGACAGCAGTCCCGCGTCCACTGCGTGCGTCTTGCAGGCAATAAGGCGGATAACTGGCTGCTCAGACAGTGTCCGAAGGTCCTCGAGCTTCCGTTCGTGGACGGGATCCGCCGTGCGGACCGCGACAATGCCATTGATGTCTACATCGGTGAAGAATACATGGATGTCCTTCGGGACGGCGCGTGGGAGAAGATCTTCCGCTATAAGCCGGATGTCTTTACCGCGGAGGAGAAGAGAGCATGGCTCGATCAGGCAAAGGATATCGCCCTCGGATCGGATGCGTTCTTCCCGTTCTCGGATAATATCGAGCGCGCGAAGAAGAGCGGCGTAAAGTATATCGCGGAGCCGGGCGGATCGGTGAGAGATGACGCGGTGATCGAGTGCTGCGACAAGTATGGAATGGCGATGGCCTTCACGGGGATCCGTCTGTTCCATCATTGATCGGTGAGCCTGACTTAGTCTGACAGGCAGCTGCGAAACTCAGCGCAAAATTTAATGGCAGAAGTTCCTGGTGCGGAAGCTGTTTGAATGCGCATACAATTTAACATGCTGCGCACGGTTTCGCGGGAGGCTGCTTATGCCTGATACTGAAAGGAGAGGGGTATGCTCGTAAACCTGAAAGAAATACTGGACACGGCCGTCCGGGAAAAATACGCTGTCGCGAACTTCAATGTCGTGAACCTCGAGATGGCGCGCGGGGTAATCGATGCAGCGGAAGAGGCTGACAGACCTGTCATCCTCGGAATCGAGGAGAAGCTGCTCAATATCTGCAGCATGTATGACTTCGCTTCCTTTGTGCTGCCGATGGCGAGAATGGCCTCGGTGCCGGTCGGTGTGCATTTCGATCACGGATACACCTTCGAAAAGTGCACACAGGCTCTTCGGGCAGGCTTTACTTCCGTAAATTATGACTGCTCGGCGCTGCCTTTCGAGGAAAATGTCGGGAAAGTCAAAGAGCTCGTCAAAGTTGCCCATGCCTTCGGCGCTTCCGTCGAGGCAGAGCTCGGGCGCGTTCCGTACGCGGAGGAGCTCGAGGAGAGAGAACTGACGGATTATCACACGAGACCGGATCAGGCCTCCGAATTTGCAGTAAGGACCGGGATCGATGCGCTGGCCATCGCGGCAGGCAATGCACAGGGTACATATCTGACTGCGCCGAACGTGGATTTTGACAGGATCCGCGAGATCTCGGAGGCGGCGAAGCTTCCGCTGGTCCTGCACGGAGGATCCGGGCTGTCTGACAGGATGTTCAAGAAGGCGATCGACTGCGGTGTCCACAAGATCAATGTCTTTACGGATATCGACATTGCCTGCGGACAGGGCATCATGCAGGCCGTCAACAGCGGTCTCGTGAAGATGTCGGATATTATTCCGTATGCGGTGCACTCAGTGAAGGTGCAGGCGCTGGAGAAGATCGGGTTGTTCAGCAACAGATGACGAGGAGCCCTGTGAACTGAACCTGAAGGAGGATTTTGTATGGTCAATCCGATGCTGATTTTTAAAATGAAAGGATTATGGGACCGCATAACCGCGAATCACCCGAAGATGGTTCCGTTCGGGAGAACTGTTTTTCCGGCAGCCATCGGCGTCGGGACGATCGTGGACGTGAAGGTCACGGATCCGAACGGAAAGACATATCACTATAATATGCGGATCTCAGAGGACGATATGGAAGCGATCCGCGAGCTGGACGGGATCGGCAGAGGAATGATGGACGAGCAGGATCCTTGACGGAATGCGATGCGGCGCTCCGCCTCGCGAACATCATAGCAATGAATAGAAAAGAGCCATACCCGAAAGTTTGAACTGCCGGGTATGGCTCTTTTATCTCAGTGGGGAAGAAAGATCCGGATCAGTCGATCCTGCAGATCCATCCTTCCGGAGCCTCGATGCGGCCCATCTGGATGCCGGTAAGAGTGTCATAAAGCTTCTGGATCGTCGGACCCATTTTCTCCATGCCGCTCGGGAAGCAGATCTCCTGATCTCCGTTCACGATCTTGCCGACCGGGGAGATGACTGCAGCTGTTCCGCAGAGACCGGCTTCGTCGAACTCCGGAAGCTCTGTGAGCGGAACATCTCTCTCCTCGACCTCGAGGCCGAGATAATGCTCTGCGACATATTCAAGAGAACGTCTCGTGATGGACGGAAGGATCGTCGGGGAGCCTACAGTCACGAACTTGTTGCCCTTGATGAAGATGATATTTGCGCCGCCGGTCTCCTCGACCTTGGTGCGGGTCGCGGAATCCGGGTAAAGGTTCTCTGCAAAGCCCTGATTGTGCGCCTGAACGATCGCATGAAGGCTCATCGCATAGTTGAGGCCTGCCTTGATGTGGCCTGTTCCGCGGGGAGCAGCGCGGTCGAAGTCCGCGATCTTGAGCGTGATGGGCTTTGCGCCGCCCTTGAAATACGGACCTACCGGTGTCACGAAGATACGGAACTGATACTCTGTCGCAGGCTTTACGCCGATGACCGCGTCAGAACCGAACATGTAGGGACGAATGTAGAGTGTTGCGCCGGAGCCGTAGGGCGGTACCCAGGCTGCGTTCGCTTTGACGACTTCCTTGACGGCTTCGACGAAGCGGTCTTCCGGGAATACCGGCATCTCAAGGCGTCTTGCGGAATCAGCCATTCTGGATGCGTTGAGGTCCGGGCGGAAGCAGACGATATGGCCGTCTTCTGTCGTGTAGGCCTTCAGACCTTCGAAAACAGTCTGCGCGTACTGAAGAACGCCCGCAGATTCGGAGATCGTTACGGTCGGATCATCGATGAGACCGCCTTCATCCCATGCGCCGTTTTTGAAGTTAGAGACATACCTTTTGTCTGTCGGCATATAAGCAAAGCCGAGGCTGCCCCAGTCGATATTTTTCTTTTCCATATTCTGCCTCCTGAATGAAAGATTTTCAGTGCGATTCCGTCTGCGTGCCCGGCAAATTTTCTGTGCCGGCACATATATGCGGAGCGCCGCATGTCCGCGAATGGGCGGACGGCCTGTGGCACTGAATTGAAATATGAATATATTGAACAATTAAAGATTATTATATCCCTTTGAAAATGAATGTCAACAAAAGGCGGGTGCCCTTTCCATCGAGTATGTTACAAAAATGTTACGGGAAATTTAAAAAATCCCGTTGAAATCATCGGGCACCTGCGTTAAACTTGTGGCATGAATTTATATGAGGCTATTTCTTTAAGAAAATCGAACAGGAAGTTTCTGATGGACGCGATCGATCCGGAAAAGCTCGCCGCGATCGGAGCGTTTTATGAGGATGCCCAGCTCCTCTCACCGGGAATCAGTACAGAGATCGGCATCACCGACAACACGGACGGAAAGCACGCCCCGTGGGGATTATTCGGTGTGAAAGCGCCTTACTACCTCAGCATCTATTCAGAGAAAAAAGACCGCTATATGATGAATGCGGGATGCATCATGGAGCAGATCAGTCTGTATATGCTCACGCTCGGGATCGCCAGCTGCTTTCTCGGGAATGTCAGCTACAGGGATGCGAAGAAGAGAGAGGACAAGGAGCTGATCATCGTTCTTGCGTTCGGGAAGCCGGACGGGCCGCTGACCAGGAGGGCTGTCGACGCGAAGAGGCTGTCCGTGCAGGAGCTCTGTATCTTCAAGGAGGATCCCCGCAGATGGACGCAGGACATCATCGAAGTTGCGAGACTCGCACCGTCCGCATTCAATGCGCAGCCGTGGCGCTTTGTCGTGATGGCCAACAGGATCCATTTCTTCTCGAAGAAGAGGGATATTGACAGGATGGGTCGATGGGATGAATTCGATTTCGGGTGTCTCTTCGCGCATATTCTGGTGACGGCGGACGAGCTGTGGCTGGATCTTGACCTGATCCGTCTTGAGAACATCAGTCAGAAGAACTTCCGGAGCAGTCAGTATGTCCTCTCGGCGATCATCAAGGCAGAGTGAGGGATCCGTCCCGGATGCCGCAGCCGGAAATCTCCGGGATATTTGCGGGATATCAGCTGCGGATCATCTGAATATCCGCACATGTGAGGAATCATCAAAATATTTGTTGTTGACAAACATCTGATTTTCATGTATTATTCCAATGTCGCTTTTGATGCGGCAAGCAATGCGCGAGTGGCTCAGCGGTGGAGCACCACCTTGCCAAGGTGGGGGTCGCGGGTTCGATCCCCGTCTCGCGCTCTGAGGGAGGGGTCCGGATTGCCTTAAGGCGGTTCGGGTCTTTCTTTTTTTATGATCTTTATCTCTGACGCGTCTCGCCTGCGGGACGCTTTTTTTGCTGAATTGAAAAGTTAATATCCACTCTGAAAAACTCAATCTAAGAAGCGGCATTTACTTTTGCAGATAAGAGGATTTGCCACTTTTTTTATTATCCGCATGTTTTAATATAGTTGACTTTTTGTTTAATAGTATTATAATCAGTGAAGTGCTTTGTTTAGTAAATTCTGATTTAAAGTTTCGAATTAAAAAACATGAAGAAATGGAGCGCAGATGGAAGCTGATCAGATCAACAAAAGTATTGGACGAAAGATAAGGGAGCTTCGGAATCTTAACGCCCTGACGCAGCAGGAGCTCGCTGACCGCACGGAGCTTACGAAAGGCTATATCTCCCAGCTGGAGAACGGTCTCGTGGCACCCTCGGTCGTAACGCTTCTCGATCTCATCGAGTGTCTCGGCACGACTCCGTCGGACTTCTTCCAGGAGACGGAGGAAGAACAGGTCGTCTTCCCGAAGGAGGAATTCTTCGAGAAGATCGACGAGAACGGGACGAGCGTTCAGTGGATCGTTCCGACCGCCCAGAAAAATCAGATGGAGCCGATCCTGGTCTCTCTGAAGGGCCTTCAGAAGATCTTTGAGCACAAGCCCCATGAGGGGGAGGAGTTCGGCTACGTGATATCCGGAAGGATACGGATCCATCTGGGGGAGAAGCTGTATAACGTAGGCCCGGGCGAGAGCTTTTATTTTTCTTCTGACTGCGAGCACTATATCGAGAATCCGTTCCGGAAGGACGCGGAGTTCATATGGGTGAGCACACCGCCTACCTTCTGAGGCGGAATAAAGATACATTGCGGGGGAAAGAGCACCATGCAGGAAAAAAGAGAAAACATTATCGAGCTGAAACACATCACCCGCCGTTTTGAGGATGGTTTTGAGGCGGTCTCGGATTTTAACCTCGAAGTAAAGAGGGGAGAATTCGTCACATTCCTTGGACCCTCCGGCTGCGGCAAGACGACGACGCTCCGCATGATCGCGGGCTTTGACCTTCCGACGGACGGGCAGATCCTCCTTGAAGGGAAGGATATTACAAAGCTTCCGCCCTACGAGCGGCCGATCAACACTGTATTCCAGAGATATGCGCTCTTTCCGCATATGAATATTTATGAAAATATCGCCTTCGGTCTTCGCCAGAAGAAGATGAAGGAGGCCGAGATCAAGAGAAAGGTCGAGAAGGTCCTGGACCTGGTCGATCTGGAGGGATTCGAGGGCCGCGCGGTCACGACGCTCTCCGGCGGCCAGCAGCAGAGAATCGCGATCGCCCGGGCGCTCGTCAATGAGCCGGCGATCCTTCTCCTCGACGAGCCGCTCGGCGCGCTGGACCTCAAGATGCGCAAGGAAATGCAGCTCGAGCTCAAGCAGATGCACGACACGCTCGGCATCACCTTCATCTACGTCACCCACGACCAGGAGGAGGCGCTGACGATGTCCGACCGCATCGTGGTCATGTCTGAGGGCAAGATGCAGCAGATCGGCACGCCGGAGGACATTTACAATGAGCCTAGGAACGCCTTTGTCGCCGACTTCATCGGGGAGAGCAACATTTTCAACGGGATCATGACCGGGAAAATGAAAGCCCGCTTCTGCGGCGGCGAATTTGAATGTGTCGACGACGTGGAGGAGGGAACGCATATCACCGCGGTCGTCCGGCCGGAGGACGTCGAAATCACGACCCCGGAGAAGGGCATCATTAAGGGACGTGTCATCTCCGTCATCTTCAAGGGTATGCACTACGAGATCACGATCGAGTCCGGACGGAATGAGATCGTCGCCCGCTCCGTGCATACAGCGTCTGTGGGAGATGTGGTCGGAATGTACGTGGAGCCGGATAATATCCACATTATGATCGCAGAGGACCATACGAACTACTTTACGGTCGATATCAACAGCGAGTACAGGCTGGAGTTCAACGGCAAGAAGCTCGACACGAGCGTCACGAAGATCATTCCGGGAAGCCGCAGGCAGCCGGACGGAACGCTGGTCGACGGACACGGCGAGACGATCGATCCGGCGAAGACGAAGATCATCGCTTCGATCGTGCCGCAGGATATCACGATGACCGACAAGGTGGAGGAAGGCCTGATCGACGGCCATATCAGCAACCTGATCTACAAGGGAGACCACTACAGCTATGTCATCCACACGGACCTCGAACAGGATCTCATCGTGGACGACGAATATCTGTGGAACATGGGCGACCACGTAGGGCTCATCATGCCGGTCGAAAAAATGTCCTTTAAGCTGAATCGATAAGGAGACATATTTTGCATATCGGGGGGCTGCAAAATAGTCCTCCGACACTCTCTGGTCATACTTCAATTACTTAAGTAATTGCGAAACTATGTGTGGAATGGAATTGTGTGAGCAATTCAAACAATCTGCACAAGCCTTGGAACTTCTTC
>CAMOXU010000090.1 GCA_946629525.1 uncultured Clostridia bacterium | reverse complement strand
CGGGGAAAGCGGAGAAATGTGCCGGGGTTTTGGAGAGTGCACAGCGGAAAAGTCCGGAGGGGGAAAGTATGTGGAAAAAAACAGGGAACGGGAAGAAGTCAGGGATGGTCTCGGGAAGAGGGAGGACCGGGCGCGGTGAGAGCGGGTCCCGGAAGAAGACGGCCCATCACAGCGCCACAGAATATGTCAGGAGAGAGACCGGGAGCATTTCGGACGGTCCGGACTACCGCGTCTGCCGGCCGGACGTGAGGACCGGGATCTTCTGTGCGCTCGAGGCCCTTCTTCTCGTCGTGCTTGCCGACTATCTCTTTTATAAGCGGCTCATCATGCTCCCTGTTCTGATGCCGGCGGGCTTTCTCTTTTACCGGGCGCGCATCCGGGATCTTTCGGAGGCGAGGAGAAAAAAGCTGGAGAGGGACTTTCGCGAGGTGATCAGCTTTATCGCCATCTCCCTGCGGGCCGGATATTCGGTGGAGAATGCCTTCCTTGAAGCCGAACGCGATCTGGCCGGCGTCATCGGGCCGGATGCGGATATGACGATGGAGATGCATCGGATCAACGCCAGGATCCGCATCTCGGTCCCCGCGGAGAAAGCCCTGTACGATTTCGCGGTCCGCTCCGGATCGGAGGAGATCGGCAACTTCGCTTCTGTTTTCAGCGCGGCGAGAAGGCTCGGGGGAAATATGTCCCAGGTGACAGTGGAGACGGCGGAGAGGATCGGAGAGCGTATGGATGTGGAGCGCGAGATCGAGACGAGCGTGGCTGCGAAAAAGTATGAGCAGAAGATCATGAGCGTCATGCCGGGGGTCATCCTGCTTTATCTGCAGTTCACGGCACCCGGATTTCTGGATGTGCTGTACACGACCGCATTCGGATTCGCGGTCATGACGGGCTGTCTGCTGACCTATGCCGTTTCTCTTTTCTGGGGAAGAAAAATCGTAGATATTCGCGTGTAAGGAGGGATTAAGATGAAAATATTTTTTGTCTACGCGGTCTTCCTGGCCGCATTTGGGATCCTGTTCTTCCGGGTCAGAGGCTTTTTCGGGAAGGCTGCGGCCTTTGTGAACCGAAAGCTCCTCTCTTCGCTGGATCTTCCGGATCGGGTGGTGCGGACGGCTCTCGTGGTTCTTTTCATTTCCGATATCCTTGCGGCGTCTGCCAGTTCTCTGTATTATGAGAAGGATACCGTTCTCAGGGGATTCATCCGCCGGGAGGGATACGGCGGAGTCAGCTTCACGGAGGACCTTGTTGCCCTTGTGGGGGAGGAAGCGGCGGAGATCGAAGTCGAGGTGGAGCCCAGATCCTACACGGAGACGGAAATTGAGGAAATGTTCGCCCGCGCCGCGAAAGCACTTCCGGAAGCGTGCCTCGGGGAAATGCCTGCAGATCATGTCGACGGCGATGTGCGGTTCCCGGCCTCTCTCGAGGGGCTTCCCTTCACGGTATCCTGGTTCACCGACCGGCCGGATGTGATCGGCTGGGACGGGGTCCTGCTGGACGGGGCGGATCCGGGAGGGACGCCGGTCACGCTGACGGCGGCGGTCTCTTTCGGGGAGGATACCCGGGAGGAGGAGATCGCGATCCGGGTCTATCCGCGGGTCCTTACGGATACGGAGCTGCGCAGAAAGCAGATCCTCGACGCCATCAGTGCCGAGAACAGTCCAGAGAGCGAAAACCTCGTTCTCCCGGCTGCCATCGACGGGAAGCGCACAGTCTGGGAGCGGGCCGGCGGAGACAAAGGACTCTCACTGCTCCTTACAGGCTTTATCGTGTCGATCCTTCTGATCTTTTCCGGTATCCGGAACCGTGAGACCGAAACGGAGAGGAAAAAGGAGGAGATGCTCATGGACTATCCGCATATTGTGAGCAGGCTTGTGCTCCTTCTGTGTGCGGGGCTCAGTATGAGAAGCGCGTTCGGGAAAATGGCGTCCGACTATAAGAGCAGTCTGGAAAATGGCGGACGGCGGCGGGAAGGGTTCGAGGAGATCCTTCGCATGTGCGCTGATATGGAGAAAGGGCTCTCCGAGACAGAGGCGTATGAGAATATGGGGCGCCGTGCCGGCGAGATCAGGTACCGGACATTCGCCACGCTCCTTGTCCAGAATATGCGGCGGGGAAGCCGGGAGCTGATCGATCTCCTGTCCGGTGAGGCGGAGGAGGCTTTTGAGGAGAGAAAGCGGAAGGCCAGGGTCCTTGGAGAGAAGGCAGGAACGAAGCTGATCTTCCCCACGATGCTGATGCTCCTTATCGTGATCGCGGTCATTATGACGCCCGCGTTCGTCTCATTTTAAGTGATCTGCATCGGAATTCGGGACCGCTTCGGCGCTTCTGACGCGCCGCGCAGGGTGCGAAGCGACTTCTTATCTGCGCGGCTGTGATCCGCCGGAGGCTTTTTTCCAGGCGGGAGATTAGGATCTCCCGCCTGGAAAAAACAAAAATAATAATTTGTCAAGAAGAAACTGAGAGAAAGTACAGACAACCTTACCGGCCCTTTTTGTATAATTTTACCTCTTGAAATCCATACCTTCATAGAGTATCATTTTTTATGCACCACAAGATATAGTGTTTTTTCGGGAGTGAGATACACAATCTGGTGTCAAAAAGATACACTGTAATCACGGGAATTGTAAGACAATTCAGACTATGAGCAGGGCGCACTTCGGACAGCCTTCGGGCACGACCGACAGCATGCGTAAGGAGTGGGGATTATTATGAAGATTATCAAGAGAAGCGGTAAGGAAATGGTTTTTGACGGCCGCAAGATCACTGCCGCAATAGAGAGAGCCAATAAGGAAGTCTCCGAGAAGATGAGACTGAGCAACAGCCAGATCCGGGACATTGAGCGGGAAGTTGAGGACAACTGCAAGAGCCTCACCCGTGCAGCCAATGTCGAGGAGATCCAGGATATGGTCGAGAACGGCATCATGGGTGCCGGACGCTACGAGGTGGCGAGAAAGTATATTACCTACCGCTACAAGCATGCGCTCGTACGGCAGGCCAATACGACAGACGACCAGATCCTCAGCCTGATCGAATGCAGCAATGAGGAAGTGAAGCAGGAGAATTCCAACAAGAATCCGACCGTCAACAGCGTTCAGCGCGATTACATGGCCGGCGAAGTCAGCCGCGACCTGACAAAGAGATTCCTTCTTCCGGAAGAAGTCGTCCGCGCGCATGAGGAAGGGATCATTCACTTCCATGACTCTGATTACTTCGCGCAGCATATGCACAACTGCTGCCTGGTCAATCTCGAGGATATGCTGCAGAACGGTACGGTCATCTCCGAGACCATGATCGAGAAGCCGCACAGCTTTGCGACGGCGTGCAATATCGCGACGCAGGCGATCGCGCAGATCGCGAGCTCGCAGTACGGCGGGCAGAGCATCACGCTGTCTCATCTGGTCCCGTTCGTTGAAGTCAGCCGTCAGAGATTCCGCAAGGAAGTCCGCGAGGAGTTCGAAGAGTCTCATATGGATGCGACGGAGGAGCAGATCAACAGCATCGCCGAGATGCGTGTCCGCAAGGAAGTGAACCGCGGCGTTCAGGTGATCCAGTATCAGGTGATCACACTCATGACGACCAACGGGCAGGCTCCGTTCATCACAGTGTATATGTATCTGGACGAAGTTCCGGAAGGACAGCTGAGAGACGATCTCGCGATGGTCATCGAGGAAATGCTGAGACAGCGCATCCAGGGCGTCAAGAACGAGAAGGGCGTCTGGATCACGCCGGCATTCCCGAAGCTCATCTATGTTCTGGATGAGGACAATATCTACGAGGATTCGAAATATTACTACCTGACACGTCTTGCCGCAAAGTGCACGGCCAAGAGAATGGTCCCGGATTATATTTCCGCCAAGAAGATGAAGGAGTATAAGAACGGCGATGTCTATCCGTGCATGGGCTGCAGATCGTTCCTTACACCGGATAAGGAAGGGCTGGGAGAGAACGGAGAGCACAAGTATTACGGCCGCTTCAATCAGGGCGTCGTGACGCTGAATCTCGTCGATGTCGCCTGCTCCTCCGGAAAGGATGAGGAGACCTTCTGGAAGCTTATGGAAGACCGGACGGAGCTCTGTTACAGAGCCCTGATGTGCCGCCACAAGAGACTGCTCGGCACACCGTCGGATGTTGCTCCGATCCTCTGGCAGTACGGCGCACTGGCGAGACTGAAGAAGGGTGAGAAGATCGATAAGCTGCTCTTCAACAACTATTCGACGATTTCGCTTGGATACGCGGGCCTGTGTGAGTGCACAAAGTATATGAAGGGCGTATCCCACACAGATCCGGCAGGCAAGGAGTTCGCACTGAAGGTCATGCAGTTCATGAACGACAAGTGTGCGAAGTGGAGGGCTGCGACGAACATTTCCTTCAGTCTCTACGGAACACCGCTCGAGTCCACGACCTATAAGTTCGCGAAGTGCCTGCAGAAGCGCTTCGGCCAGATCCCTGAGGTCACAGACAGGAACTATATCACGAACAGCTACCATGTTCATGTGACAGAGAAGATCGACGCATTCACGAAGCTGAAATTCGAATCCGAGTTCCAGGAGCTGTCCCCGGGCGGAGCGATCAGCTACGTCGAAGTTCCGAATATGTCGAACAACCTCGACGCGGTCCTGGCGGTCATGGAGTACATCTACGACAACATCATGTACGCGGAGCTCAATACCAAGAGCGACTACTGCCAGAAGTGCGGGTATGACGGAGAGATCATGATCGTCACGGACAAGGACGACAAGCTGGTCTGGGAGTGCCCGAACTGCGGAAACCGTGATCAGAACACGATGAATGTCGCGAGAAGAACGTGCGGATATATCGGAACGCAGTACTGGAACCAGGGAAGAACACAGGAGATCAAGGAGAGAGTCCTTCACCTGTAAATGTCTGTAACACTTACATAAAAAAGATAACCAAAATAATTTTTTCTTGGTTTTGCTACAAAAAGTGAACATTATAATTCAATCGAGACTCATAAGAGCGAAAGCCGTCCCGGAAGGGGCGGCTTTTTCAATCTCCGCTCCGTCCCCCGCGGTCTCAGAGGTGTGAGAAGAACAATTTCAGGAACGACAAATTCAGGAACGCCCCGGCGTCTTACCGTGCCGTAAAGAGTGCGAAGGACCTTCCGGATCCAAATTATGAGCATTGCGTGATGAAGAACAGAGAGCAGCGGCTGCAGACGTGAGACGATACTGTACCTGAAAGCCCTCTGTGTGATATAATGTCACCTGTCTTTTAGGCAGCTTCCAAAAACCGGAGGGCAGGAAAGCCGGGGCGCTTCATGCGGGATGGAAGTCAGTTCACGGACGGCGGAGCGGATCACGGCTCTTCACTATTAATGGAGAACACCTATGGCGAAAAGACATGAGGATAGGACAGGCCTGCCCGGCAGGATCCCGGGAAGAGGAAAAGAGAATGACCGCAGCAGGGAAGCAGAACGCGGCCCTGCCGCGGAGAAAAAGGACATGGGCACAGGAAGCCTGAAAGAATCTGCAGGCCGGAGGGATCCGGCTGCGGAGCTGCTCCCGGCGCTCTGCGGACTGCAGGAAAAGGAAATCGCCGGGCATGAAAGTGAGGGGGGAGAGGCTCGCTTTGTGCCTTCAGATTACCGCTACTTTCATTATGAGGGTTTTCTCTCCGATCTGCAGAGTACGCCGGCTGCAAGAAGGCGCGCGATGGAGCTTATTCGTCGAGAGAAACCGGAGATCAAAGTCTCTCTCAGGTATAACGAGGGCCGGGGTACCGAGGAGCTGACCGGCGTGGCGACCCTGAGCGGTGAGTCCAGGAACTATTATTCCGATTGGACGGTGCGTATTTCGTTCGACCGGGGCCATATTACCTCTTCCACATGCTCCGAGTGGGGATGCCGCGATGCGCGGTATTACGGGACGGACAGCCCGGCTTGTGAGCATCAGCTTGCCGCCGTCTACCTTCTGCAGGAGTATCTGAAAAAACATAATCCGGGGGACGCAACGAATCTGTCCGGTCTTCATTTTCTTTCTGAGATCACGGGGACAAAGGCAGAGCCGGATCAGAATATCGTGCCATCACTCTCGATCGTACCGTATCTCACACTGGAGGAGAACGGGCTTTTCGCCTGTTTTCGTGCCGGGGCGGGAAAATACTATAAGATCAAGGATCTGAACGAATTCTCGGAGACGATGAAAAAAGGCGGGCAGATATGTTTCGGCACTAAGACGGAGCTTACGCTCGGCAGAGAGTACCTGCGCCCGGAATCGGAAAAGTGGGATTCCTTCATCGGGGACTTTCTGCAGGATGAAAGGATCCAGATCGGCCAGTTCGAATCCAGAATAAAGGGTTCGAGGTATTATACTTACGAGATATCCCGGACAAAGGACAAAATCGCTCTTGAAGGGCAGACGCTCGATAAGTTTTTTGACGCTGCTCTCGGGGAGACGATCGAGCTCACGGACAGGACGAAGGAAGACAAAAAGAAAGTTCAGGTCACCTGCGGGATCCGCGATCTTTCGATAACGCTGCGCATAGAGACGAACAGGAGCAGGAGCGGAGTGATCGACGGAATCCTCCTGACAGGAGATGTGCCGGAAATGATCAAAGGGATCGGGCATGCCTACTATATCTCGGAGGGCTGCCTGAACCGGGTGCCCGATGACCGTTACGCCCTTCTGCGCCCCATCCTTGAGGCGGAGCACGGCGGATATATACGGATCATGATCGGCCGCTCGCATCTTGCCGATTTTTACAGGAGAGCGCTTCCGAGACTTCAGAATGCCGTAAGGATCGAGTCTTCGCCCGAAGTTGAGGCGGAGATCATGACGATCCTTGCACCGGAGCCCGAGTTCATCACTTATTTCGACGTGGATTCCGGAAATATCATCGGACGCTGTGATGTCTTCTACGATTCCACGAGATTTCTGCTGACGGATCATCTGACAGGGAACGGGAACGAGTCTTTCCGGAATCTGGAGGAAGAGCATGGGATGCTGGACCTTCTCGGCCGGTATCTTCCGAATTATGATCCGCAGTACCGCATTCTTTTCGCCCCGAAGGAAAATGATCTTGTCTTCGACCTTCTGGACCGCGGAATTCCCGAGATCATGAAGCGGAGCGAGGTGCGGATGACGGAACAGTTCCGCGCGCTGCGGATCCGAAAGAGGGCCCGGTTCGATATCGGTCTCAGCGTCTCGGACGGCCTGCTCGATCTGGCGATCCGGTCCACAGACCTGAGCCCCGATGAGCTTCTCGATATTCTCTACAGTTATCGGAAGAAAAAGAAATATGTAAAGCTCGAGAACGGCGATTTCTTTAAGCTGGATGAAAATGAATCCGTCGAGGATCTTTCGGAAATGCTTTCGGCCATGAATATTCCTCTGAAGGAGTTTGTCGCCGGGAAAATGCACATTCCCGCCTACCGGGCACTCTATCTCGACAAGATGATAGAGACGTCCCAGGATCTTTATGCCTCGAGAGACACCCGTTTCAAGAAGCTGATCAAGGAATTCAAGACGATCGAGGATGCGGATTTTGAGGTGCCCGCGGCGCTCAGAGAGACACTCAGAAGATATCAGGTGACCGGCTACCGGTGGCTCCGGACACTGGATGCCCATCACTTTGGAGGAATTCTGGCCGACGATATGGGCCTCGGAAAAACGCTGCAGGTCATCGCGGTGCTCCTCGCCGTCAGGGAAGAGGAACAGGAGGAAAATCGTCCGTCGCTGATCGTCTCGCCGGCTTCTCTGGTCTACAACTGGAAGGAGGAGATCCGGAGATTTGCGGACAGCCTGAAAGTTGCCGCCGTTACCGGGACGCGGAAGGAACGGAAGGAGATCATTGAGAACCGGGAGAATGCGGACGTTCTGATCACATCGTATGACCTTCTGAAAAGGGATATTACAATGTATGAGGATGCGAGCTTCCGTTTTCTCGTCGCGGATGAAGCGCAGTATATTAAGAATCATACTACCGCGGCGGCGAAGACCCTCAAGCTCGTGCATGCTGATACCCGATATGCCCTGACAGGGACGCCGATCGAGAACAGACTCGCGGAGCTCTGGAGCATTTTCGACTTCCTGATGCCCGGGCTTCTGTATTCCTTTGAGGAATTCAGATCCGGGATCGAGATGCCGATCGTAAAGACCGGAGATGAGGAAGCACGCGGCAGGCTGCGCAGGATGGTGACGCCTTTCATTTTGCGGAGAAAGAAGAGCGAGGTCCTGAAAGACCTTCCGGAGAAGCTCGAGGAGCTTCGGTATGCGCATATGGAAAGCAGGCAGCAGAAGCTCTACGACGCGCAGGTCGTGCGCATGCGGAGAAAGCTGGAGAGCACCAGTGATGACGATTTCCGGAAGGGGAAGATCGAGATCCTTGCAGAGATCACCCGCATCCGGCAGATCTGCTGTGATCCGTCCCTGCTGTTCATGGATTATGACGGGCAGTCGGCCAAGAAGGAGCTCTGCCTTGAACTCATCGACTCTCTGATCGACGGGGAGCACAGAGCGCTCGTTTTCTCCCAGTTCACATCGATGCTGGAAAGACTGGAGGAGGAGCTCCGAAAGAAGGGAATCGAATATTACAAGATCACAGGTGCAACCCCGAAAGAGAGAAGGGTCGAGCTGGTCAGGGAGTTCAACGAAGGGACGGTCCCGCTGTTTCTGATCTCACTCAAAGCGGGCGGCACGGGCCTCAATCTGACCGGTGCGGACGTGGTCATTCACTACGATCCGTGGTGGAATCTTGCTGTCCAGAATCAGGCGACGGACAGAGCGCACAGGATCGGGCAGACGAAGGTCGTCAATGTCTATAAGCTGATCGTCAAGGGGACGATCGAGGAGAAAATCGTGGAAATGCAGGAGAGCAAGCGGCAGCTGGCCGATGACATCCTGCAGGCGGACGGTGTGTCGTCCGCCGCAATAAGCAGGGAGGAGCTTCTGGAGCTTCTCACCTGATGAACCAGAGGGGTTCGTCGTGGGTCTGGAGAATACTGCAGGGAAATGACGTCACGCGGACGGCGAAGTCGGAGGAACAGAGATGTCGGAGAAGTCAGAGAAGCCGGAGGAGATAGAGATGCCGGAGAAGACGGAGCTGCCGGAGTGGACAGGAACTCCGGAGGAGCCAGACAGAACAGAGACGGCGGAGGCGCAGAAGAAGTCGACCGTCCGGGATATGACGGACGGGTCGATCGCCGGACACCTGACGGCATTTGCGATCCCGCTCCTGCTCGGGAACGTCTTCCAGATGCTGTACAATACGGTGGATTCCATCGTCGTCGGTAATTTCGTCGGAAAAGAGGCGCTGGCAGCGATCAGCTCGACGACCATGATCGTCAACATAATGATCTTCTTCTTCAACGGTTTTTCCATCGGCGGCGGTGTTGTGATCAGCCGGTACTTCGGAGCGCGGAAAATGAAAGAGCTCCACCAGACCGTGGAGACAACGATCGCGGTCACGATCCTCTTCGGAATTTTCTTTACGTTCGCCGGTTTTCTTCTGGTTCCGGCCATGCTGAAACTCATGCAGACTCCGGAGGATGTGTTTCCTCAGGCGAAGGTCTATCTGGAGATCTATTTCGGAGGGGCACTGGGGCTTCTTCTATATAATATGGGAAGCGGGATCCTTCGCGCGGTGGGGGATACAAAGAGACCGCTGTATTTCCTGATCTTTACCAGCCTTCTGAATACGGTACTTGACCTCTTCTTCGTCATTGTCCTGAAGGCGGGGATCGCGGGGGCTGCCTATGCGACGATCTTCTCACAGTTCCTGTCGGCCTTCCTGGTCCTTCTGCTCCTGCTCCGGACAGATGACATCTATAGGCTGACACTGAAGGACTTGAGGATCGATCTGCCGATCCTCAGAATGATCCTTGCGATCGGTCTGCCTGCGGGGGTCCAGTCCATGATCACTTCCGTGTCCAATGTGTTCGTGCAGTCCTATATCAACGGCTTCGGTTCCGGATGCATGGCAGGATGGGGGGCATACAATAAGCTGGATTCCTTCATATTCCTGCCTATCAATTCCCTGAGCCAGGCTGCTACGACATTTGTCAGCCAGAACATCGGAGCGGGAAAATGGGAGCGGGCCAATAAGGGAGCAGTGCGGTCGATCCAGATGGCCGTCGGAGTGACGGCCCTGATCGCGACGATCCTCGTCCTGCTTGCGCCGCAGGCGACGGCACTTTTTACGAACGATGAGGAAGTCATTCATTACGGCGTTCTCTTTCTCCGCATGAACACATATTTTCTGATGTTCAACGCAGTGAATCACGTTCTGGCCGGAGCACTCAGGGGAAGGGGCGAATCCAGAGTGCCGATGTTCTGCATGCTCTTCAGCTTTGTGCTGATCAGGCAGATCTATCTGTTCATCGGGAGCAGGATCGCTTATACGCCCCACGTCGTCGGCTTCGGGTATCCGGTCGGCTGGATGATCTGCTGTGCGATCGAGCTTGCCTACTTCATACGATTCCGGAAAAGGATCGAAGGACGCTAGAAGCTTTTTATGTGGAGCTGTCCGCAGTAAATTACGGATTTACGTATCTCGCGGGAAAGAAGGACACAAGAAGTTGACGTGTGGTATAATGAAGTGCACAATATGTGGGAAAAGACGCGCTCATTTTCCCGGACAGCGGCCGAATGGTCAATATTTATCTCAGTGGGGGAAGACCCCCGCTTCTATAAGCGGGGGATAACCAATAC
>CAMOXU010000089.1 GCA_946629525.1 uncultured Clostridia bacterium | reverse complement strand
CCAGGATTACGGCTGCAACTTCGAGTTCGGCGGCGATGACCAGTGGTCCAACATGCTGGCCGGAACTGAACTCATCAGAAGAAAGCTCGGCAAGGATGCCCACGCGATGACCATCACGCTGCTCCTCAATTCGGAGGGCAAGAAAATGGGCAAGACGGCGAGCGGAGCAGTCTGGCTGGATCCGAAGAAGACGACTCCGTACGAATTCTACCAGTACTGGAGAAATATCGGGGACGCCGACGTCCTGAAGTGCATCCGTATGCTGACATTCCTTCCGCTTGAGCAGATCGACGAGATGGACAAGTGGGAGGGCGCCGAGCTCAACAAGGCCAAGGAGATCCTGGCATACGAGCTGACGAACCTTGTTCACGGCGAGGAAGAGGCGAAGAAGGCCCAGGATGCAGCAAGAGCCCTGTTCGGCGGCGGCCCGGATGCGGAGATCCCGACGACGGCTCTCCATGACGAAGACTTCGAGAACGATGAGATCGGGATTATTCAGGTCCTTGTCGCAGCCGGACTCGTAAAGTCCAACGGCGAGGCGAGACGCGCGATCCAGCAGAACGGCGTTGCGGTCAATGATACGAAGGTCACGGATCCCTTCATGAAGCTTTCGAAGGCGGAGCTCGCAGAGGGCAATGCCATCGTTCGCAGGGGAAAGAAGAACTTCAGAAAGATCATCGTTGAATGAAAATCGCAAACGTCTGATGGAGATTTGGAGAAGGAGAGCATGACCGAACGCGAGATCACAAAGCTGGCATCCGACCTCTATGACAGGGGCCTGCGTGCAGCGGACAGAGAGAAGATCGCTCTGGAGAATGAACTTTCGGAGAAGGAGCTTCAGAAGGTGACAGATCTGCTGGAGTATTACCACCAGCTGGAGTATCTGGAGCATTGATGCACTTTTTATGGAGCAGTCATGATATCATGACTGCTCCGTTTTCATGTCCGTAATCCGACAGAATCACAGGGGCCTCGCACTATCCGGTTGCATCTTCCCGTAAAAAAGTGTAAAGTACTCTTCAGAATGTCTGATTGATTTAGCACTGTATCAGAGTAAAGAGAACAGCTGTGCTCAGGCTTTATGCAGGAGCAGGAATGCGATTCTTACGCCGGGGCGGAGAGCCTGACTCTCACGCGGGAGCGAAGAATGCGATTATTATGGAGGTATATATGATTTCCGAGAAAATGAAAGGCTACGTCGCCAACAGTTCCGTCATCCGTGCGATGTTCGAGGAAGGCAAGAAGATGGCTGCCGTCTACGGCGCCGATCATGTCTACGACTTCAGCCTCGGCAATCCGAATGTTCCGGCGCCGGAAGCCGTTAAGGAAGCGATCAAAGAGATCCTCGACACGGAGGATCCGCTCCTGGTCCACGGATATATGAGCAATTCCGGATACGAGGACGTCCGCGGCGCGGTCGCGGAGCATCTGAACGGTCTCTACGGAACAAAATATGCTGCGGAGAATCTGCTCATGATCGTCGGAGCGGCCGGCGGTATGAACGTCTTTTTCAAGACGATCCTGAATCCGGGCGACGAGGTGGTCACATTTTCCCCGTACTTCACGGAATACAGATCCTATGTCGGAAATTATGACGGAAAGCTCATTGAGGTCCCGACAGACCCGGTCACCTTTGAACCGGATCCGGAGAAGCTTGCGGCAGCCGTGACGGCGAAGACGAAAGCGGTCATCCTGAATTCCCCGAATAACCCGACCGGCGTCGTCTACTCGAAGGAAGTGATCGCGAGAATTGCGGAGCTCCTCGAGGAGAAGCAGAAGGAGTACGGGACGACGATCTTCATTTTCAGCGACGAACCCTACCGTGAGATCGTCTTCGGTGAATATGAGGTGCCGTGGATCCCGTCCTTCTACCGCAACACGGTCGTCGGCTATTCCTACAGCAAGTCCCTGTCGCTCCCGGGCGAGCGGATCGGCTGGCTGCTCTTCCCGTCGGAGATCGACGATTTTAACGATATGACGGCGGGCGCAAATGTCGCGAACCGCATCCTCGGCTTCGTCAACGCGCCGTCCCTCATGCAGCGCGCGGTCGCGAGATGCCTCGATGAGAAGACGGACGTCGGATTCTACGATGAGAACCGCAGAATGCTCATGGAAGGACTCAGGGAGGCCGGCTATACATTTGTCGAGCCGCAGGGAGCATTTTACCTCTGGCTCAAGTCTCCGGAAGCGGATGAGAAGGCTTTCGTCGCGAGGGCGAAGGAGAAGCAGATCCTGATCGTTCCGGGATCCAGCTTCGGATGCGCGGGATGGACGCGCGTGGCTTACTGCGTATCCCATGAGACCGTAAAGAACTCGATGCCGGGCTTTAAGGCGCTGGCCAAAGAGTACGGGCTTTGCTGAGGAAGTTTCAGATATTCATACATTTAACGCAAGAATACTAGAGGATTGCTATGAGCTGGGAAGAAAATGTGCGGAAGGTCGTACCCTACACGCCGGGCGAGCAGCCGAAGTGCAGGGACATCGTCAAACTGAACACCAATGAGAACCCGTATCCCCCGTCGCCGAAGGTGACGGAGGCGCTCCGGAATCTTGAGGAGGGACGCATGCGTCTCTATCCGGATCCGAAAGCGGAGGAACTGGTCCACGCGATCGCCTCGGTCTACGGGCTTAAGGATGAAGAAGTCTTTGCCGGCGTCGGTTCGGACGACGTGCTGGCGATGTGCTTCCTTACATTCTTTAATTCGAAAAAGCCGATCCTCTTCCCGGACATCACATACAGCTTTTACGATGTATGGGCGGATCTCTTCCGCATCCCGTACGAGACGCAGCCGCTCGATGAGGATCTTCACATCGTTCCCGCCGACTATCTGAAGGAGAACGGCGGAATCGTCTTCCCGAACCCGAACGCCCCCACGGGCGCGGCGCTTTCACTTGACGCGGTGCAGGAGATTGTCGCGGGAAATCCGGACAGCGTGGTCATCGTCGACGAGGCCTACGTGGATTTCGGGGCGGAGAGCGCGCTGCCGCTCATACACGAATTCGATAATGTGATCATCACCCAGACGTTCTCGAAATCGAGGAGCATGGCCGGCCTTCGCATCGGCTACGCGATGGCGAACGCGAAGATGATCAAATATCTGAATGATGTAAAGTACAGCTTCAATTCCTACACCATGAATTACCCGGCCATCAGGCTTGGAGCTGCGGAGGTGCTCGACACTGATCACTTCAGGGCAGCGTGCGGCAGGATCATTGCGACGAGGACGTCCTCGGCGGAAAGGTTCCGTGAGAGGGGATTCCGGTTCGAGGAATCCTGCTCGAACTTCCTCTTCGTTCAGCATGAGAAGGTCAGCGCGAAGGAGATCTTTGAATATCTGAGGACGCAGAACATCTTTGTCCGCTGGTTCGACAAGCCCAGGATCTCCAACTATCTGCGCGTGACGATCGGGACGGACGAGGAGATGGATAAACTTTTTGCGGCACTTGACCGGTTTCTTTGAAGTGCGAGGACGGAAGGAACGCGGCCTGATCTTACGCATTGGAGTGTTCAGATGGAAGGCCGCTGACCGGTTTACAGAACGGAGGAAATGATTTGCAGGTAGTAGTTGATTGGTTTCAGACAAATCTGGGCTTTCTGCCCCCGCAGCTTCTCGTGACGCTTGTCTCGATGCTGCCGCTCATCGAGCTTCGAGGCGGAATTCCGCTCGCTCGTCTTCTCATGCTGCCGCTGTGGCAGGCGCTGCTTTTTTCGGCGATCGGCAATATCCTGCCGATCCCGTTCATTCTCTTCTTCATCGAGAAGATTTTTGACTGGCTGCGTCCCACAAAGTTTTTCGGGAAGATCGTCAATAAGCTCGAGGAGAGAGCTCTTCGCAAGTCGGAAGGAATCCAGAGAGCCGAGTTCCTCGGCCTTGCGCTCTTCGTCGGGATCCCGCTGCCGGGAACAGGCGGCTGGACCGGAGCCCTCGCCGCATCGCTTCTCAAGGTCGACAGGAGAAAAGCTTCTCTGGCCATCCTGCTCGGCATTGCAATTGCATCGACGATCATGTCTCTCATTTCTTACGGCGTGTTCGCAATGTGAGTAAACATTGCTTCACAGAGATTTAATTAGTATAATGGATTTACCGGGGCGGCCCAGGCCGCCCTCTTTTATTCAGTCAGGACCCGTTTTCGGGACCTGTGCGCAGTATTCCGGTTCATGCCGCATACTGTGTGATGAAGAAAAAGCAGATGCTGACCGGAGGAGATATGAGGAAGAATATGATAGCTGGAATAATCGGGGGAGCAGCGGCTTGCGGGATCGGCGCGGGGACATATGCTGCATTTCAGATCTTCAACAGTTTTCTGAAGCGGAGCGGTGATATTTATAAGGACGATCAGCCGGCCGACGAGCGCTATACAGGCCCGGATCTCCATGATATGTATCTGGAAGGATATTATTATAATAAGGCCCTGCCGAAGCAGGATGTATCCATAGAGGCAGGGGACGGGATCACTCTTTACGGGTCCTATATACCGGCAGAAGGGGAGGCGGTGCGCACAGTCCTGCTTGCCCACGGATATCACAGCAGTGCAGACAAGGACTTCTCCGGCATCATGCAGTTCTATCATGAGAACGGATGCAATCTGCTCGCAATCGAGGAGCGCGCCCACATGCGGAGCGGCGGGACCTATATCACAATGGGCCTCCGTGAGAGCGAGGATGTGAAGCGCTGGTGCGATCTTTTGAACAGGGAGTACGGGGCGGAGAGCATGCCTCTCTATCTGCACGGCATTTCCATGGGCGCTGCGACCGTCATGATGACGCAGGGAGAGGATCTGCCGGAAAACGTTGCGGGGATCATCGCGGACTGCGGATTTACGAGCCCGTACGATATCGCCGTGGCGGTCATGAAGACGAAAATGAAAGGCCCCGTCAGGCCTGTCGTAAGCTGGGTCAACCAGATCTCGAAGAGAGTGGCCGGGATCGACCTGAAAGAGAAGAGCACGGTCACTATTCTGAAAAAAGCGGAGATCCCGATGCTCTTCGTTCACGGAACGCTGGATGACTTTGTTCCGGTCCATATGACGATCAAGAGCTATCAGGCCTGTGCCGCTCCGAAGAAGATCATGCTTGTGGACGGTGCGACGCATGCGATGTCATGGCTCGCCGACACGGAACGCTATAAGGAAGCGGTTTGTACGTTCTTTGCTGAGAACGATGCAGGAATCTGAGGTCAGTACCGCGTTTGGCAAACACTTAATGAATCAGAACTAAGGAATTGCGAAACTATGTACGGAATGGAATTGCTCACACAATTTCCATGAAGCACAGCGTTTCGCAATCGCCTGATGAATCAGAACGGTGGAAAGGAGAACGCGTCGGCGTTCCTTAAAAAGATCAGCGGGCCCGGAAGGCGGGATCGCCCGCAGGAGGAAAAAATGGCTGAAAACAAAGTGAGACATCTCGGCGTTATCATGGACGGTAACCGCAGATGGGCCAGAAAGCACATGTTCACATCCGTCATGCGCGGTCATGAGAAGGGCGTGGACACATTTATGGACATCTGCACATGGTGCCAGGACGAGGGGATCCCGTACCTTTCGGTGTATGCATTTTCGACGGAGAACTGGGAGAGGAGTCAGCAGGAGGTCGCCGATCTCTTCAAGCTCATGGAGCGATTCTTCCGGGATGAGGTGCAGACCTGTATAGACCGGGACATCCGCGTCGTGTGTGTGGGAAATCTGGATATGCTCGACGATGCGTCCAGGGAGACGATCCGCAAGGCGGAGGAAATGACGAAGAACTGCAGCAATCTGCTCGTCCAGATCGCCCTGAGCTACGGTGGACGGGACGAAATCCTGCGCGCAGTCAGAAAGTACGCGGAGGACGTCAGATCCGGCAATGCGGATCCGGAAAAGCTTTCCGAGCAGGTCTTTGAGCAGTATCTCGATACGACAGGTATTCCGGACATCGATCTCGTGGTCCGGACAGGCGGGAACCGCCGGCTGTCCAACTTTTTCCCATGGCAGACCGTCTATTCGGAGATCTGGTTCACGGATGTGCTCTGGCCGGATTTCACGAAGAAGGATCTTCTGGAAGCACTCGATTACTACGAGACGATCAAGATCAATAAAGGGAAATGACGGACCGAAAGAGCACGTGCAGTGCATGATGGGGGTGTCTTATGGCAGGAAAACGTACATCGAAAAACCTTCAGAAATTCTATGACTTTTACAAAGATTCCTACGACAGACTCGGAAAATGTGCCGCGTCCTATAACAGAGGACTGAAGAAAGAGAAAAATCCGGTCATCCGGGTCTTCATGGCGGATCTGGCGGATCTCAATTCCGGTGGAAAGATGCTTCGCGGCATGCTGGTGAACCTCGGGTATCAGATCGCCAGAAGATCTGCGGGGGAAGAAGCGGATGTTCCGGCAAGCGATGCGCTCGCGCTGGCCTTCGAGATGTTCCAGACCGGCGTTCTCGTTCATGACGATGTGATCGACAAGTCCGGAACGAGGCGCGGAAAGTATACGGTCCATCAGCGTTTTCTGCACAGAATGGACGTGCGCGGGATAAAGATGCCCGCCCAGTCCGAGAAGCCGGAACATATCGCGAATTCGGCGGCGATCTGCGTCGGCGACTTGGGGATCTATATGGCCAACAGACAGATCGTGGACGCCTACCGGGAGGAGGCCCGCCTTGCGGACATGCTGGCATACTTCGACGATATCGTCATTCAGACGATCCGCGGAGAGCTTCTGGATGTCGTCCTTCCCTGTGAACTGCAGGATACCGCACGGTCGGAGGAGGAGAAGAAGGAGCTGCTCGAGAAGTCGGTGTGGGACATCTACTTTATGAAGACGGCGGCCTACTCGATCATCGGCCCGGTCCATCTCGGCATGATCCTGGGCGGTGCGGACGAGAAGCAGATGAAGGCGATGGACCGCTTCGCGGAGGAGCTCGGGATCGCCTACCAGATCATGGACGATATCCTCGGGATCTACGCGGATCCGGAGTATCTCGGGAAGGACGTCGGGTCGGATATCGAGGAATTCAAGCAGACGATCCTCTATATGTATGTCCACAATATGAAGCCGGAGTATCTTCCGGAGCTGGAGATCTACTACGGGCAGAAGAATATCAACCTGAAGGAGCTCGACGAAGTGCAGAGGATCTTCCGGGAATCCGGAGCCCTCGCCTATGCACAGGAGATGCTCGCGCTCCGCTTTGAACAGGCGGAAAAACGTCTTGGACGTATGAAATTCGTAGATGCGGAGGACAAGGCGATCCTGCGCGGATTTATCGAGTACTGCAAGGGGCGGAGAAAATAAAGTATGGGAAGGCTCGGACGTTACTGCGGCACCGCGTGCGGAGCGAAAGCTGCGAGAGGAAGGTTCAGGCAATTCCTGCCGTACCGCCCGCGCAAATGAGGAGCGGGAAGCACAATGGTTCGTCTGCCCGTGTGTAGAAAATACGGATAGACATGGAGGAATACGCATATGCGATTTACAAAAATGCACGGCATCGGAAACGACTACGTCTACGTCGACTGCACGAAGGAAGAACTCACGAACCCTGCGGAGATCGCCAGGTTCGTGAGCGACAGGCATTTCGGGATCGGCTCTGACGGCCTTATTCTGATCAAAGCTTCTGACATCGCGGACTTTGAGATGGAAATGTACAATGCGGACGGCAGCCGCGGAAAAATGTGCGGGAACGGGATCCGCTGCGTCGGAAAGTATGTCTACGATCACGGACTGACCGATAAGACCGTCGTGAAGATCGCGACGGGTGCAGGTATAAAGACGCTTGTCCTGACGGTAAAGGACGGGAAGGCGGAGCAGATCCGCGTCGATATGGGCGGAGCGATCCTCAAACCCTCGGAGATACCGACGCTTCTGACCGATGCATCCGGAGAGACTGCGGTGGAGGTCCCCATGGAGGTCCTCGGGAAGGAATACCGCCTGACCTGCGTCTCGATGGGCAATCCCCATGCGGTCTGCTTTATGGACTCCCTCAAAGATGTGGAGGATCTTTTGATCGGGAAGATTGGACCGCACTTTGAGAACGCCGATGTCTTCCCGGACAGGGTGAATACGGAGTTCGTCTATGCGGAAAATGAACACAGCATCCGCATGCGCGTCTGGGAGCGCGGCAGCGGTGAGACGGAGGCCTGCGGGACCGGAGCCTGCGCGACGGCTGTCGCGGGGATCCTGACCGGGAGGGTCAAGAGCCCGGTGACGGTCCGCCTGAACGGCGGGGACCTTCTGATCGAGTGGGACGGGGGAGAAAACTCCGTATTTATGACCGGCCCGGCGGCGGAGGTCTTCCGGGGTGAGATCGATCTTGCGGAATAAGTAATTGCGGGTAAACACCTGATCTTGCGGAACAGTGAATGGAATGATCCGGGGGCGGCAGGACAGACAGCGGTTGATTTTTCATATTTTTGTGATACAATAGCCCGAAATGCGAATTACGGGGGAAAATCATGAAAAAGAGACTTTACGCTCTGACAGTGACACTCCTCCTTCTTCTGATGACAGCAGGCTGTACGGAGAATATACAGCTGATACAAACTGACAGCGGCGCTTCCGGTGAGTCGAAGAAACCGGACCCGATCCCGATCCCGCCGGACGCGGAGCTCATCGAGGTGACGCCTGCGCCGCAGGCGGAGACAGAGCGCAGGCTGGTCTATCTGATCCTGCCCACGGAGAGTGGGCTGTCGCTCAGGGAGAAGGAGATCATAACGGAGACACTGGGAGCATCTGACATAGATGTGGAGGTCCGGCTGCACGGGTATGAACCCGAAGTTCAGTCGCAGATCTTTCTGGAAGCCTGCGAGGCGGAGGCAGATCTCATCCTCTGTGACAATGCGGACCCGGACTCGACGGCTCTTGATGTTGCGGCTGCCTATGAGGCGGAGGTCCCGGTCATTCTCATGAACCGCGGAATGATGTCGATCGGAAGTGCTTCCGGCCAGCTCGTGACGGACCGCTTTTCCTGCATGGGAAAGCTGATCGAAGTTTTCGCGAAGCGGGAGGAAGGCTACAGCAGGTACGCACTTCTGTGCGACAGATCCGATCTGGCAGATTCGGATTCGGCGGATTCCTTCCGGGAGATGCTGTTCACTTACCCGGATATAATCTGTCTGGTCGATGAGGATGTGAGCGGACAGGACGGAGAGCAGATGAAGGAGACCGTGCGGAAGATCCTTGCGGAGAATCCGTACATTCAGGCATTTGTCTGCGCGAATGCGGACGAGACACAGGCCGTATGCGAGGTCCTCTCTGAGGAGAATATTTCCCGAACGGTCATCTGCCTTGACGGAAATGAAGACCGTGTCTACGAGCTCTGCAGGAGCGGCGATGTTTACGCGACGATCGTAAAGCCCGCCGAGGCGATTGCGGAGAAGGCCTGCGAGGAGGTCATTCATTTCTTTGAGCACGGCTCCACCGGGGAAAATGAATTCCGCTATTTCGCCGGAGTCATCGTCACAGTGGATGATATTGCGGCGGCTGATCAGGCCGGGGAGGAAAGTCCGGAGGTGCCGGAAGAAACGCAGGAAGAGCCTGCGGGAACGCCGGAACCGACACCGGGGACGGATGATACGGAACCCGCAGGAACGGAGAGCGCTCCTCAGGAGAATGCGGGGCAGATGAGGGAAGATATGACCGGTTTCGACCCTGCCCCTGATGCGTCATCTTTGCAGCCTGCTGCTCCGTGAAGAAAAGTGTTTCAAAATGACTGCCTGTGATGAATGTGAACGAAGAAACGGCATTGGTCCGGCAGGAGCACCGGGCGTGCCTGAATTCCGTCAGCATGACAGTCGGGATATGAAAGCAGACAACAGACTCTGTTGAATTACCGGAGGATGAAATGAAAATATCAGTTATCGGATGCGGAAATATGGCGAGCGCGATCATGGGCGGTATGATAAAGAACGGACTTGTCTCTCCGGAGAATGTGACGGCATCGGATGTGTTCGAACCTGCAAGGCAGAGAGCCCGGGAGAACCTCGGAATACATACGGTCTCTGACAATGCCGACTGCGTGAAAGGCGCGGATCTGGTCCTCTTCGCGGTGAAGCCCGGCTCCTTTGCCGGGGCGGCAGCGGGGCTTGCGGAGGTCATCACGAAGGATCAGCTTGTCCTCTCGATCATGGCAGGCAAGTCGATCGCCGATCTTGAGAGCGTTCTGGGATCCGACAAGAAGATCGTCCGTCTGATGCCGAACACACCGGCGCTGGTCGGTGCCGGGATCACGGGATACTGCCCGAACGGCAATGTTTCCGGGGAAGAGATGCCTGTTGTCCGCAGAGTGATTGAATCCTTCAGCGAGGCGGAGGAGGTCCCGGAGAGCCTGATGGGCGTTGTGACTTCCCTGAGCGGCAGCTCTCCGGCTTACGTCTACATGTTCATCGAGGCGATGGCGGACGCGGCAGTCGCGGACGGGATGCCGAGGGATAAGGCCTATCATTTCGCCGCACAGACTGTGCTCGGCAGTGCGAAGATGGTCCTCGAGACAGGAAAGCATCCGGGAGAGCTCAAGGATATGGTGACGTCTCCTGCGGGGACGACCATCGAGGGCGTTGCCATGCTCGAGAAGAAAGGCTTCCGGAGCGCGGTGATCGAGGCCGTGCGTGCGTGCACGGATAAAGCGCTCCAAATGTAAACGTATGCTGTAAATGCAGGCAGGATATACACAATAAGGAATTGCGAAACTATGTGCGGAATGGAATTGTGTGAGCAATTCAAACAA
>CAMOXU010000088.1 GCA_946629525.1 uncultured Clostridia bacterium | reverse complement strand
AGATCTGGGAAGTCGGAAATGAATGGAACCTGAACGCCTTCCTGCACCCGGACGGTTTTCTCGACTCAGACATGACGAAGCCCTTCACGGCGGATGAAAAAATGGATATCGCCGTGGATATGATGTATTTCGCAGCCCGCGGGATCCGCAGCGCGAATCCGGATGCGATGGTCGCCTCCTTCTCGCCGGCGCTCTCGACTCCGGGACTCGGCGGCGACATGCCGGAATTCCTGCCGGTGATGTACGGGGTGGCCTGGACGCTCGATAAAGTCTATCAGCGCATAAAGAGCGGAAATTTCTGGTCTGATAACACGGACGATTACTTTGACATCCTCGCCTGGCATCCATACGTATTCACAAACGAGGACGTTCCGGATGCGGATCTGTTCCTGAATGTGAGCGAACCGGATCAGCTCTGGAAGAGCTTCAACGATTCCGCATACAAAGTCATGAAAAAGTACGGCGACGGCCACAAGCAGGTGATCCTCACCGAGGCAGGCTTCACGGATCTCGGCGATCCTGCGCTGGAGGAGCGTTACGCGGACTATAACAAAAAGCTCCTTGCGATCGCGAAGGACCTTCCGTATGTGCGCACGCTGCATAATTTCCGTCTTCTGAATGAAAATGCCATGCTGCAGCGCGGCGGGATCGAGTCCAACCAGATCGGGGGGCTGACGGAGGTCTACTTCGGCATTTTCACCGATCCCGATGAGGGTCTGAAGCCCCGGAAGCGGGCATATGCGATACAGGAAATGACCGGATCCGCCGCGGATCTCGACGAGGTGTGCCGGACGCTGTAAAAGGACCCGATGTGTGACCGGCATTCCAAAAGAATCCTTCACTAAGTTCATATAAAGTCAATCAGGCTCTCGCGAAACTCTGTGCGAAAGGGAATTGGGTGAGGCACAGACTTTCACACTCGCCTGATACATTATTTCAGAAAAGGAGAAGAACCATGGCTGATTACATCGTAAAGACGACGACCGGTGACGTCCGCGGCTATGAGCGGGACGGCAGGATCGATTTCCTCGGCATTCCATACGCGGAAGCGCCCGTCGGCGCGCGCCGCCTGAAGCGATCCGTTCCCAAAACACCCTGGGAAGGAATCTTCGACGCAAAAGAATACGGAAACTCCCCCATCCAGTACAACCACGGGCAGGTGATCGGCAGCGAGGACTGCCTCACCGTCAACGTCCAGCGCCCGCTCACCGGCGACAAGCTGCCGGTCTTCGTCTGGATCTACGGCGGCGGCTACAATACCGGCGAATCCTCCGACGATATGTACCGCGGCGAGGCCTTTGTCCGCGACGGCATCCTGTTCTTCTCATTCAATTACCGCACGAACGTCATGGGATTCTATGACTTCACTACCTATCCGGGCTGCGAGTGGGTGGATTCCAACTGCGGCCTCTCCGACCAGATCCTGGCGCTCAACTGGATCCGTGAAAATGTCGAAGCCTTCGGCGGCGATCCCGACCGCATCACGATCGGCGGCGAATCCGCCGGCGGCGCTTCCGTCACGAATATGCTCGTCGTCCCCGGCGTCAGAGGCTGCTTCAGCCAGGCTATCATCGAGAGCGGTCTTCCGAACTGCGTGATGACGCACGAAGTCGCAAGACAGAATGTCGACCTCTTCCTCGAGGGCATGCACTGGACCCCCGAAGAGCTCGCAGAGCATCTGAAGAAGGATGACCCGCGCATGTTCCTGCCCGGACATGAGTATGTACAGGCAAGACATCAGTACAAGAATCCCGGCATGTTCCTGCCCTGCCCGGTGATCGACGATCTGCTGCCCGAGCGGCCGATCGACGCGCTGCGCAGAGGTGCAGCCGAAGGCATCCGCCTGATCATCGGCACGAACAAACACGAGGGGACCATGTTCGTACATCCCGAGAACACCGGCTTCCCGAACAGCTGGACCATGGTCACCGAAATGGTCGAAAAGAACGGCAACGAGGAGGCCCTGCCTGCACTGATCACCCATTACCATAAAGAGGAAGAGCCCTTTATCAGCTTCGCCACCGACTGGGCCTTTGAGATGCCGGCCGTCAAAGTCGCTTCCGCCCAGAGCAAGTGGAAGCATGACGTCTGGATGTACCGCTATGAACTGGTCACAAAGACCGGAGTCGAGACCGGCTGGAAAGCTTCCCATGCATTTGAGCTTCCCTTCGTGTTCGAAAAGCCGGATCATCCGTTCTCCCATTTCCAGCTGGAGGGCGAACCGGCAGAGCTCTTTACGAAGATGTGCAGCGAGATCCACGGCGACTGGGTCCGCTTTATGAAGACCGGCGACCCGAACGCGGACTGGGGACGGTTCAGTAAAGAAGCGCAGAACGTGCGCATTTACGACCGCGAGACCAGGACGGTACTGCTTGACCGCAGTGAAATGATGGACGCCTGGGGGGATTTCAGGTTCTACGAAAAGTGAAGCGGGGGCCATCGTATTTTCGTATTCCATAATGAACGCCCCGGTGTTCCTGACGCGCAGCACAGACCGGGAAACACCCCTCGGTCCTCACAATCCGCATTGCATCCGATTGCCGCGCAGCACAAACCGGAAAACGCTCCTGCTTTTGCAGCCGCAATTCGTCGCTAAAGCATCATAATAAGAACAAAACAGGCATAATAAGGATATAAAGGAAGCACATTTCCCGATATCATTAAGCCATACAAAGAAGAAGCGCAGAGCGGCCAGCGAAGCGCAGAAAGCCGCCCATTGTAAAAAGTTCATCAGAACGGGAATTGAAAGGAAGGAGAAAAAACAATGCTTACGACTAAACATGACGACCCCAACAGCAGCCTCGGATGGGGCGAGAGACTCGCATACGGTTCCGGCGGATTTGCATTCAACATGATCAACGGAATCATCGGATCTTTCCTGACGATCTACTTCACCTCAGCGGCAGGCCTCAATGCCGGCATCATTGCAACAATCCTCGCAGTTTCCAAAGTCTTCGACGGCATCTCCGATCTGATCATGGGACGCATCGTCGACCGGACCGATACAAAGATGGGCAAGGCTCGTGTATGGCTCCTCCGGATGTGCATCCCCTTCGCGATCTCAACGATGCTTTTGTTCTTCGTCCCGAAGAATTTCCCGGACATGGTCAAATACATTTATGTATTCCTGCTCTACAACATCACGAACGCTGTCTGTCTGACCGGAATGCTGGTCCCCTTCTACTCCATGGTCGGCCTCGTTACATCCAACTCTTATGAAAGAGGCCTTCTCGGAAATATTCAGCAGATCTTCCAGACACTCGGCAACGTATTCGTGAATTCCACATTCGTAGTTCTTCTGACAAAGTTCTCTGAGAACCCGAATACGATCTACACACAGAGATCCTTCACGTTCACACTCGCAATCTACTGCGCAATCATGGTCGTCGTAGCCCTCTTCTGTGTCTTCAATACCAAAGAGCGCGTGAAAACCGGCGCGGCTGATGCTGAACAGATACAGCAGAAGAAAGAGAAGAACGAGAACGTGATGGAAACGGTCAAGGCGCTCCTCTCCAATAAGTACTGGCTGCTTCTGACACTCGGTAACTTCGTCGTATTCACGATCATCATCTTCTACTCGATGGGCACGGTATTCTTCAGCCAGTATGTTCTCTATGATATGAGTCAGTACGGAATGCTCGCAAACGCGATCGCGATTGCACAGTTCGGCATTATGTTCGTGACTCCGATCATGATGACAAAGATCTCCAAGGAAAAGATCTACACATTCGGTATGCTGGTCATGGCGATCGGATTCGTCGGCTCCGCAATGTTCACCTCCCCGGCACTGCTGATCGCAAGCAACGTCCTGAAGGGCCTCGGTGTCGGCTTTGCAGGCGGCATGGCACTCGGTATGGTAGCTGACACAGTGACTTACGGCAAGCTGAAGACCGGCATTGATACCGTCGGTATGGGAAATGCAGGCATCTCCGCCGCGCAGAAGATCGGCCTCGGCCTCGGGCAGGCGATCTTCGGATGGGTCCTGGCCGCTGCCGGACTTGACGCAGCTCTCGACGCACAGGGACTCCCGCAGCCCGAATCCGTATCCACTGCAGTACGATTCCTGTACGGCTGGGTCCCGGCCATCATGGCTATCGCAATGTTCGTGATCTTCCTTCTCTTCTATCACTGCGAACGTGACATCAAAAAACTGGAAAAAGCTGCCTGAGCACACATTATTCTCCACATGAACTGCAATGAGTAAGGGTCTCCCCCTTACTCATTGTTGTAAAATACATTTTCGAGCTCATTCAATCAAATGACAAGGAGGATCCCCATGTCCGAACCAATCATGACCTTTCAGATTTTCGCCGACGGCTCTCAGGTCCAGAACCTCGAGTGCAAATACGGCGCAGTGACAATGATTCCCTTTACGGGGAAAGTGGAATCCGATCTTTTCACCGGCGAGATCCTCCCGGGAGCCTGTGACGTGCAGATCGAGAACCCGGCGCTCTCCCGCAACATGTGTGCGAAATATATGTTCAGGGGCGTGGACTATGCAGGAAATGAATGCCTTCTGTTCGTTGAGAACAACGGCTATCTGGCTCCGGTCATGCGGAACGACCCGTGGCTTCCCGCCTGCCCGCGTTTTCTGACGGACAGCCCGGTACTCGGAGACTATCTGTGCAGACAGCAGTTCCGCTCGGAGGTGCAGGGCCGGGACTGGGGTGTTGAGATCAGAATTTATGATGTCCTGAAGGAGGCCGATGATGAATAATTTTCCCGTTTATCCCCCCCTGCAGAGAGATGGGGTCTGTTCGCTTCTGCCCTCACTCTGTCTCCCACAGAAATCCGATCGTATCAAACATTTCCCTGAGATCGATCCTACACTCACTGTTCCAGATCAGGACAGGAACCGTTGATTCACAGTTATATACAGACGGCAGTTCCAAATGCTCCATATCATACTGTACCAGCATCTTTTTCTCCGGATCGACAATCCAGTATTCTCTGACACCGGCATCATAATACTTGGCAAGTTTGATTTTCAGATCCCTCTTTCTGGAAGAAGGCGACAGCACTTCCACGACCAGGTCCGGCGCGCCGAACACTCTTCCGTTCCTGTATTTACTCCTGTCACACACTATAAGTACATCCGGCTGGATCACAGTCTTATCATCGCAGTCCAGCTGTACATCCACAGGGGAAATAAATGGAAAGCAGAGTCCCTTGTGTTCCATCACATGATCAAGGAATTTCTTGTGAAGAAATCCCGCGATACTTTGATGAATGGTCGTCGGCGCGGCCATGTCGTAGAAGAAGCCGTCAATCAGCTCCACACGCTGCTCATCCGGCAGTTTCAAATAATCTTCCAAAGTGTACGGGCCGATGGGGCTGCCCGCCGCGCTGTCAGAAGGCGGCGCTGCGCCTCCGCTGCCTGTCCGGTCTTCCCTGCTTCCATAGACAGGCACTGTCTCTCTGAGAACCGATATACTATGCGCTTCTCCGTATCCGTTTCCCCTGCGGGGCTGCAGAAGCGCTTCAAGCGCGCTGACTGTCTCTCTTCTCGGGGAAGCTGTTGCGCCGGCAAAGATCTTCTGCACTGTACTGAGTGGTATTCCCGACAGGTCAGCGATCATTCGATTCGTATAGCCAAGTTCTCTCTTTCTCTCCCGCATCTCTTCAATCGTCATATCCGTAAATCCCCTTATTGCAATCCACTTGTGGTAATTTCACGAAAAAATGTTTTTACATCGTATTGAGCGGTACACCCCTGATGCATCAGATCTCTGAAGTTTTTCTCCTGCACCTTAATAATACCATTATTTCCACACAATTGCAACTATGGTTTCCATTTTATCACAGTATTTTGGCTGTTTTGGAAATTTCGTTTGGTATGATAAATTTCCGCTTCGCGAAGAATTCCCGGTACGTCTCATAAGTAAAATCCTGCCTGAAATCAGCGTCGGCTGTATCGATGGCCTTATCAAAGCCTCCTGCCTTGTCCTTATTCCAAATTTTGCAACAGACCATGGTATTAAGGTATAATAGCAGCAGAGGAGAACTCTCCCCGGGATGCTGTCTGTCTGATCTTATGTACCGTTCATCAGTTTTTAAGTCATCTTTCCGCAAAGCAGGATAAAATGATAAAAACGGTAAACAGAAGGAGTACGTGCGATGGTGGGGAATATCATTTTCAGAAGATCCGTGACCCTTGCCCTTTTACTGGCAGTCGTGACCTGCCAGACAGCCTGCGGAATCGCTCCCCCGGGTCAGGGAACGGGCATCGGAACAGACACAGGAACAAATATCGAAACAGATAAAAAAACAGATACAAACGCAGACACCGGACCGGACTCCGGGGGCGAAGAGACAGACGTGGTGTATAACGGACAGCTCGTCGATTTCTTTCTCTCCTCCCTGGCCGATGTCTATGGCATGGCTGACCGGCGGGATCCGGAGGAGACCGTGCGGAAAAGCAGCCTCACTTACAGAACAGACTGGTCGGAGAAGTCCGGCATCGGAGATGCAGCCATCGCGGACGTGGACGGCAGCGGCTCGGAGGATCTCATCGTTGTCAGATTTGACAGAGGCGAGAGTGCGGACACGATTCTCTGTATCGTCGAGGTCTATACATGTCACGGAGACCGGGTGGACGCATTTGGCGGAGATCCGATCCGAAAGGAACTGCCTCTGGCCGGGAAAGCATCGGAAGAAAGTGACACGGCAACTGCTCTGTCAGTCTCCCTGAATGAGGAAAATGAGCTGACCATATCCTGGAAACACGCAAGAGGAAAAGGCACAGCGCCCGGTCAGGCAGCTGCCAGAGGGGGATCTGACAGATATTCCTTTGAGAACGAGACAATTATAAAGGGTGAAAGCCGGAACTGGCTTACCTGAAAAGGAGGAACGGCAGATGTTCATTTCAACAAAATCTCTGATGGCGGCAGCCGGCGGCAATTATGAAGACATCCCGGAAGAAGACCGGGAGCTCGTCCGGCTGCGTCTCGAAACGAAGAAACGATACACCATAAAGGCTGAGGCAAACCAGAAGGTCAGGGCAGAACAATATATCTTTTATACAGATACCGTGATCTGTGCCGGCATGGTCAGGGGCGGGGAAGAGATCGTCCTTCTTCCTTCTTTCCGTCTGGCTGCGGGAGCTCTGGCGGACCAGCTTCACGAGCTTCTTCCGGAAGCAAATGCACATACTGAGGCGGGCGCGGAGGGTCCGTCCCGGAGCTCAGAGACACCCGCTGTCTCTGAAGACGAAGGAAGGAACGAAGAGCCGGCAGGGTCTGACGTCGCGCAGGGCGTCGAGCCGGCAGCGTCTGACTTTGCGCAAGGCATCAAACTCGCAGAATCTGACTTCACGCGGAGCGTTACACTGGCTGATTTTGATCCGATCCTGAAGTCTTTTGCAGCGGCAAAGTCCCTCCCCTACCTGTCTCCTTCGGAGGCTGATTTCTCGGTATTTGCCAAAGGAACAGACGGCAGCGGATTCTTATACGCGTTCACGGATCAGGACCGGACATGCCTTTATCTTGGAAGAGACGGAAAGCTGTCCGTCTCGCGATGCCGGGCCGAGTCTGTCTTTTCGCTTTTGCTCGGGAATCTTTTCCGTATGCACAGGGAAGAGATCCTGGCAATGAACAGGGAGGAGGGATAATATGCGCTTTTCCGTCACTGTTCCGGCGCTTCAGCGTGCGGCGGAAAATCTGAGAGACACTGTCTCAAAGCTCTCTGTGCTGGAAGAGACTTTAAGCAATTTTCATCTCACCGGCACTCTCGGAGACGGCACTGAGACGATCAATGCCCGGATCAGGGAGACCGCTGCCCGCCTTTCGGCAGAGACCGCGAACATCAGGGCTTATCAGGAAGCACTGCTTACGATCATTTCCAGTTATGAGAATGCGGAAAATGCGAACCTTGGCAGGGGAAGTACCCGGCAGACACCCGGGCGGACCCAGTCTTCCGCCTCCGGGAAGAGCGGCAGCGGCACGGATGCGGCATCCCGGGATAATGAAATTGATGAAAAGATCGCTGATGAGATCAAAAAAAAGCTGTCGTGGAACTGGAAATACTCCCGCACGAGATGGGTGTTCTCCAGTCCGGATAAGCGAAAGCAGATCATCCGGGATATGCTTGCCGAGCTTGCTCCCATTTACGGCATAACCGCACCGTCCCTCACCATAGGGTCTGAAGAAGACCCCACGCCGGGATATGTCACCGGAGGATATTTTGACCCTGATTCCAATTCGATCTGGATCAACGAAGACTTTTTCGAACACGGCTTCATCGGCAGAGACGACGCAGTTCATACCCTGCTGCATGAGATGAGACATGCCTATCAATACGACGTGATCAATCACCCGGAAAACTACGACTATGACGAAGATACAGTAAAACAGTGGAGAGCTGACTATTACGGGTATATCTCCGCGGAAGATGATTTTGATGCGTACGACAGACAGCCCATAGAGACAGACGCCGACGGTTTTGCCGATCGGATCCAGACGCAGGACTGGTGGTACTAGGCAGAGCAGAGGCCGAACATTTTCAAGGAGCAGGTCCGGGATCGACCGGGACCTGCTCCTTGAAAATTTTCCTGATGCGTTCTGCCGGGTACGAACCCCCTCTATAGCCCGGCAGGGCTTCTATACCACCTCCATAAGACGCGGCTCAGCACCGCATGGGGGCGGATGTTCATTGCAGATTGATTGCGCAGCTCATACCTTTCGCTTATAGCCGCAGTCACAGTATGGTCCGCCGGAAGCAAGCGTGTACTCCCTCACAAAGTCCGAGGCACCTCCCGCCTCGCTCATCGTATAATCCAGACGGCACATGGCAGGAATCAGCTCCGTAAGACCAAGCTCCTTCATGAGCACACAGATCCCGCACTTCGTAAATCTGGCCTCATACCCGCTGCCATCCTGATAGGGGTAATATTCCATGTTCCAGGAATACGGATTTCTGTCCGCAGCCCGAAAAGCAGCCGTTTCCCGCATTCCCTGAATATCTTTTTCCGTAAATTTCTTTTTTCCGCTCATCCTGCAGAACCATTTCATCGGTCCTGTCATCATGGACTTTTTATAATATTCCGCCGCCTGACTGACGGAGGGTCTTTCGGGCATGGAGAGGAGAAATGCAGACAGCATCGCGCAATTCACGATGTTCATCTTAAAGCGGTCCTTCTTCTCGAATTCCGGAAGCTTCGCGATCAGCTTTCTGTACCTGATTTTTGCTTTTTGCGTTATCCGGCGGGCTTCTCCTCTGCCATATCCGAGCTCTTCCTCCAGCTGCTTTCTGAAAGAACCCGAGAACAGAAGCCACATCCCCATCGGCATCCCTGCATATTTCATAATGACCTCACCCAAATCTCAACGAATCTGTTCTTACCGCCGTTTCCGGCGTCCCGGCACGGAAAGTCAATTGGTTTTCTTACCATCTTCTGAATACCATTCTAAGCTTCCGGTCAATATCACGGCGCGTATTCCGGCATTCCTTCGGATATTTCCGGCCTGCAGAACAGATACTATTGTTATTTTACACTAACCATATTAAAAATATACATCTGATTCCGGGATTTGTGAATACTTCTGTTGCATCTATGATGCGGTTGTCATATATCGTCCGGATCCTGCCATGATCTCCGGATCCAGGCTTATCCACCTGCAAAAAACAAGTCTGTCGGAACCGGGTCGTGAACCCGATGATCATAATTCGGCCGTTATAACATTTCCCGCTGTTTTGATTGCCTTTATATTTCCATATTGCATTATTTATGCTGTATTATTGCTGTTTAATTATCTTTTTTGTTGACTTTTGGAAATTTTTCAGGTATTCTGTTATCAGATCTTATCGGAAGTCCCGCAAAGAACTCTCGATAAAAAGGCCGATTTATCGACCGAATTATGATTATAAGAACCGCAAAGCAGTTCTCACTCATTTTTTCGAAGGAGGTTTATGATGACGATTGAAGAGCTGAAGAACAAAAAAACCGCCTTAGGCCTGACCAATGAGATGATCGCAAAAGCCGCCGATATTCCTCTGAGCACGATTCAGAAGATCATGAGCGGTGCCACGAGGGCGCCGAGAAAGCAGACGCTCGAAGCCATAGAAGCCGTGCTGTACACCGAGGAACAGCACAGGCTGAACAGGACCGTTGAAACATCCCCCAAAGGTTCGGGGTTTGCTTATGAGGCCCCTTCCGGGAGCAGTACTCCCGATATGGTACGGGAAGCGGTCCCGGCCTACAATGCTGCACCTGCCGGGAAAAAGGACGGAGAATACACTCTGGATGACTATTATGCCCTTCCCGACGAGCGGCGCGTTGAGCTGATCGACGGCGTGTTCTACGATATGTCTGCCCCGGCCGTTGTTCATCAGAAGATATTGGGCGATCTTCATATTCTTTTCCGGGAGTGTGCAGATGCGCACGAAGGCACTTGTGAAGTATATCTGGCCCCCTGCGATGTCCGGCTGGATATGGATAACAAGACGATGGTGCAGCCGGATCTTCTTGTGATCTGCAAGTCCTATGATCTTGACGCAAAACGCTTTGAGGGCGCGCCCGATTTGGTACTGGAGATTCTCTCCCCTTCCACCCGCTCCAAGGATATGCTTCTAAAGCTTTACAAGTATCAGAATGCCGGAGTGAAGGAGTACTGGATCGTGGATCCGGAACATGAAAAGGTCCTTGTCTATGATTTTCGGGAGGAAAATTATTATCCGGAAACATATGATTTCGACTCCGTCATTCCGATTCACATATCGGATGGACAGTGCTCCATTGATTTTTCGAGAGTCAACCGGGCTCTGAAGAAGGTCCGGGAGGCAGCAGGTCGCTGAAGGAAGACCGGTCTGCGAAAATCGAGTAGGAGGGGGTGATTAGCCCCCGTCCTCTCACACCACCGTGCGTACC
>CAMOXU010000087.1 GCA_946629525.1 uncultured Clostridia bacterium | reverse complement strand
GGTTCCGTACGAGTACGCGCTGGACGGCATTTCCAACACGCAGACCATCAGCCCGGAAGCACTCGGCCACACGCTCGAGGAGAGGAAGAATACGCTGGTCAGCGTCATGGACGGATACTTTGACCGCGGTGCGCATCATCTCAACGTCAACGTGTTCGGGACTGAAAAGCTGATCGACTGCATGGAGCATCCGGAGAAGCCCGAGTACGCAAACTTTACGATCCGTGTCTCCGGCTATGCCGTGAAGTTCATCGATCTGACGAAGGAGCAGCAGCTTGATGTTATCGCAAGAACCTGCCATAAGTTCCTGTAAAGAGAATACGCTGCCATCGCGGGAGAACGCACCGGATAGCAGTGAGAAAAGCACGATGCTGCCCCGGGGAAATCTATCTGAGGAACGTATGAAAAGCACGATACCGCCGCAGCCTGCCGCAGATTTCCTGAACGTAGAAATCGGCGGTCCTGCGGCGGAAGGGATCATCCACAGTACGGAATCATTTGGTGCCGTGGATGGTCCCGGGATCCGCTTTCTGATCTTTCTGCAGGGATGCCGGATGCGGTGCCGCTATTGCCATAATCCGGATACCTGGTCGATGACCGGCGGAGAGAGGAAGACCGTCGGACAGCTTCTCGACAAGGCGGAGCGATACCGCACGTACTGGCGGGAAACGGGAGGGATCACGGTGTCCGGCGGGGAGGCGATGCTGCAGCCGGAGTTCGTCACCGCACTGTTCGAGGAGGCTCATCGAAGGGGCATTCACACCGCGCTCGACACGGCGGGAGAGCCTTTCAGAAGAAGTGAGCCGGCATTCTCCATTTTCCGGAGGCTTGTTGCCGCCACGGATCTCGTGCTTCTCGATATCAAGCATATCGATCCGGAGGAGCACAGGAGCCTGACGGGCCATGACAACCGGAACATTCTGGACTTTGCCAGGTATCTCGCGGAACAGAAGGTTCCTGTGTGGATCCGATATGTGCTTGTGCCCGGCATCAATGACGACACGGAAACACTGCGCGCGACGAGGGCATTTCTCGATACCCTGACGAACGTGGAGCAGGTGGATATCCTGCCCTACCACACGCTTGGCATCTACAAGTGGGAGGAGCTGGGGTATACATATACGCTCGGCGATGTTCCGCCTCCGGATGAGGAGACGATCAATCGGGCGCGGGAGATCCTCTGCCGATAAGAATGTGCACATACAGAAGAACGGCATGACCGGAGGAATACTCACACGGTCATGCCGTTCTTTCTTATGCCGACGGATCTGATCCGGCCGGCGGGAAGATTCCTTACGATGAGCTTTATCAGAAGTCAGCTGGCTTCCTGTCCACGATGATCGAGACGGCGACGAACACCGCCAGGAGATACGGATAGTACAGGAAGGGGATGATCTTCACCGAGGAGATCCCCGCAAGGCTCGCCGCGACCAGGAGCTGCGCACCGTAGGGGATGATCCCCTGCGCGATGCAGGAGCAGGTGTCGAGGAGCGAAGCGGTCTTCTCGGGTGCGATCCTGTATTCGGTGCTGATCTGCTTCGCGATCGGGGCTGCGAGCACGATCGCGACGGTGTTGTTCGCGGTAGCGATATCGATGAGGATCGTCAGCAGCCCGATACCGACCATGCCGCCGCGCTTGCCGCCGAAGTGGATCTTGATAAAGTCGAGGATTGCCTCGAATCCGCCGTGCTCATCCATGAGCGCACCGATCGACGCGACGAGGATCGTGACGATGATGGTCTCGAACATACCGGAGCTTCCGGATCCCATGGAGGTGAAGGCCGTCATGAAGGTGAGGCTCTTCGTTATGGCACCAACGATCATGAAGAGCACGATGCCGGTTCCCAGAACGACAAATACATTGATTCCGATGAGCGCCATCGCAAGAACGATGAAGTAGGGAAGGGCCTGCGGAATGCTGAACTCGAAGGTACCGATCCGGGCTTCCCTGCTCATGACCGCGTAGATGATCAGGATGATGAATGTGATCACCGCTGCAGGCAGGGCGATCCGGAAGTTGGCGCGGAACTTGTCTTTCATTTCCACGCCCTGCGTCTTGGTCGCCGCGATCGTTGTATCGGAAATGAACGACAGGTTGTCGCCGAACATCGCCCCTCCGACGACCGTTCCGATGCAGAAGGGCAGATTGAAACCGCCGTTTTCCGCCACAGTGACCGCGATCGGAGCCAGTACGGAGATCGTGCCGACGCTGGTGCCCATGGACATGGAGATCAGGCAGGCGATGAGGAAGAGACCCGGGATCGCGAACTTGCCCGGAATGACGCTGAGCAGCAGGTTCGCCGTGCTCGCCGCACCGCCGGCTTCCTTTGCGAGACCGCTGAAGGCTCCTGCTATCAGGAAAATGAAGATCATGATCGTGATATTCTCATCGCCGATCCCCTTCGCGCAGATACGGATCTTGTCGTCGAAGCTGACTTTCTGATTCTGCAGGAAGGCGACGGCCAGTGCGATCATGAAGGCCACGACGACAGACATCACATAGAAGCCCATCTGGCCTTCGACCGGGTTGATGTACTCGAAGTAGATTCCGACGCCCAGATAAAGGACGAGGAAGACAAGGATCGGCAGGAGTGCGATCGGATTCGGTTTTTTCTTTCTCATGGTGTTTTTCCCCTTCTTTTCTATGTCTGAATTTTGCTTTCGGCCCGTTCCTGAGGCAGACCCTACGCTCCGGTCAGCCGTCTCCGGAGCAGTGCACATTCCTCTTCGGACAGCCCCAGCCCGCGGATGTAGTTCTCCGCCTGCCAGACCATATCAAGCCCTTCGTAGTCCGCGAGGCTGTCTGATTCGAGCCCCGTGATGACCTTCAGGTCGATCACCGGGAAGTAGTTCAGGATCGCGTTATACTGGTCGCTCCCGGGCTCGATCGTGAAAATATTGGTGTATGTCATCATATAATCGTTCAGCGCCTGACCGAGCGGTACGCCCATGTAGAAGGAGAGGAGCATGCACAGAAAGCCTGTCCGGTCCTTTCCGACGACGCAGTGAAGATAATAGGGCCCTTCGTGATCGATCATGAACCGGAGTGCGGAGGCGATCTGTGCCCGTTCTTCCTCTGTCGTATAGACGGCTTTGAGCGGATACGCACCGACAGATCCCTGATCGAACAGAGCCGCGTAGTTTTCGGAGACGAAGTCCGGGGAGGCGAACCTCTCGGCAATCTCTTCATCGGTATTTGCAAGGTTGATCACGGTCCGGATGCCGTACTTTGCCAGCATCTCATCCGCCGTCTGCGTGCGTCCATAATAGTCTTCGATCGGGGTGCAGCCCCGGTAGAGCATTCCGTCCGGAAATGCTCCTCCGCGGACCTCCCTGAAGTTCGCATAGACCTCGTCGCTCACATAATCCGCGCGGTCCGACGAGAAGACCAGATGCCTTGTATAGTAGGCGGTCAGAAATCCTCCCTTTGCGGACATCGTGATCGTGACCGGGATCGTGTCCGGCGTACGTCCGTCGCGCATGGTCCAGACGGAAGTTCCGTCTTCGGCCGCAGCTTTCTGCGCAAGCCCGCTGGTCTCGGCGAAGGAGCTGTCGGAATTCAGGGCGATCCAGACCGGACCGGAGGCATCCACGAGGGCAGGTTGTCCGTCATCGGCTTCAGTCGCGAAGGAAACGACAGGTGCGGTGTAGTCTTTTCCGTCGATACGGATGTTCACGATATCTCCGAATGCGTAGCCCGACTGGCGGAAGGTGTCCGCGTCAATGGCAAGGACAAGGTCTCCGCCGTCCGAGAAGGATTCCCCGCTCGTCTGAATCTCGACGGAATTATCCGGGATGTCAAAACCCTGCGCGGCAGGGATCGGTGTCGCGGGAATGCCCTGTTCCGGGCTGCCCGCAGATTCATCGGCTTCGGCAGATGCGGATTCCTGCTCTGCGGCGAAGGACTCCGCGGCAGAGAGATCGGAGGATACCGTTTCTCCCGGCGCTCCTTTCTCACATGCGGTGAGGGGAAGGGAGACGGCCATCAGGATGGAAAGAAGCCAAAGGGTCATTTTTTTCAAGGAACTTACCTCCTGGAAGAACATAAGAATAGAAACGTTCGGCGGATTGCAGCATCACGAACCGGAAGGTGCCGCGCAGCCTGCCCGAAACAGCAGGATGCCGAGGTCTTCCTGAATTTCATCCGGCGCTCTTTATCCGCCGTACGAGTCGGTCGGAGAACGCGGTACCACGCTATTGTACCACATTTTCGGCGGAGAGAACCTACTAATAATTGTACGGGAACGCTTATTCGGAATTGGGGATTGTGGTATACTGATGATGACCGGAATATTCGGTCCGGGAGTATTTCAGATGATTGCGAAACGCCGTACTCCATGGAAATTATGTGAACATTCAAACGGCTTCCGTGTACAGTTTCGCAACCACTTATTTGGAAATATTCGATCGAAGGGAGGAAATACACATGAGCAGAGTCATCACCATCAGCCGGGAATTCGGAAGCGGCGGAAGAACGATCGGAAAGAAGGTCGCGGAGAAGCTGGGCATCCCATGCTATGATGCCGAGCTGATCACGAAGATCGCCGAGAAGAGCGGATTCGACAAGGAATATCTTGCCGACAATACAGAGGGCGAGAGCGGAGGCGGCTGGCTCGGAAATGTTTTTATAAGAAGTGAATATTATGGGAAGAGCAATCAGGATTATATCTGGCAGGCCCAGAGCGAGGTCATCCGGGATCTGGCTGCGAAGGGAGACTGCGTGATCGTCGGACGGTGCGCGGATTATATTCTGAAAGGCAAGGCAGACCTTCTGACGGTCTTCATCCATGCCTCCGAGGAAAAGCGGATCGAGCGGATCACCAAGGTATATGGTCTGAGCGCGGATTCTCCCGAGAAGCGCCTCCGCGATAAGGACAAGCGGCGGAAAGCCTATCATCGGTTCTACACGGAGACGGAGTGGGGCAGGGCGAAGTATTACACGATCTGCCTCGACAGCGGAGAGATCGGGATCGACAGGTGCGTGGATATCATCGCGTCCCTGTACTGAAGCACCGGCCGTGTACGAACGACGAACTGCTCCCGGATTCCGTCGCCGCAGTAGTGCATACGGAGCATTCTGTTAAGAAGAAAAACGCTGCCTGCGGGGCTTTTGCCCCGCTGACAGCGCTTTTTTTGGCGGAAACTGTATAACGGACAATCGCTTTTTATAGCAGACGACCGCATGTTATGCCGGACGATCGTTCTTTAAGCGAGATAATTCATGATCAGGTTGCCTGCCGCCAGCTGCTCGACAGAATTTAGGATCCATGTCCGCGGAATGCCGGCTGCGATCGCATCGTCGACCGTCGCGGCATTGTTCGCCTGGAGGATCTCGTTCAGGGCATCTGCATAAACGGATTCGGTGCTTGTCAGAGGATCGGCAGCATAGACGCCTTCTTTAATGAGAACGCCCTCTGCGGCAAGCCGGTCCTGAAGGATCATGCGTGTCTCAAGCTCCGTATTGATCCCGTTCATGGAGATAAACTCATCGTACTCCATGCCGTAGCCTTCGGCGTAGGACTTGAACTGTGCCTCGACGAACTCTTTCGTCTCATCGTAGAGGCTCTTCGGGAAAGACTTGACCGTGGAAGCATCGGAGACGACGCCGAGCAGATAGTAGTTCTTATTGACGATGTCGTTGACCGTGACGGTCCACTTTGTCATCTTGCCGGAGAGCTCCTCGTTGTTGGGGTAGGGATCCGGGAAAGCAAGGTCGAATTCTCTCGTCTCGCCGATCTTCATGCCGATCAGAGCATCTTCAAAGCCGTCAATAAAGCTGCCGGACCCGATCGCAAGGTCAGTCGAGTCGCTCGTCATGCCGTCCCGCGGTGCATCTTCTCCGTGTACAGTTCCGGAAAATGCAATATTCGCCGTCACGCCTTCCTTGACCTCAAGCGTGAGTCCCTTGTACTCCCCGAGTTCGAGGACGCTGTCAATGGTGTCGGCGCTGAGTTCCGTCTCTGCGACTTCAACGCTCATAAGGGCTTTCTCGTCTTCCGAGAGTTCCGGGGTCGGCATCGGTGTGACGGATTCCGTTCCGGCAGAAGAGGTGGAATCTGTTGCTGCGGACTGGGTCCCCTCTGACTGTGTTCCTGCCGACGCTGTCTGAGAATCAGTACCGTTCGATGCGGAGCTTCCGCATGCGGAAGCGGACAGTGCAAGTGCTCCAACGAGAAGGAGCGCGAGAATCTTCTTTTTCATAATCAGTGAATCTCCTTTTTTGTACAAAATGCTTAAAAACATTTCGCAAATGCATAAAAATATGTGCCCCAAAGAGCCTGCCGGAGTGATTTCCGGTTGATATTTCTACATAATACAGCGGGATTCGTGAATTGGCAAGATGCGAATCTGCCTGGAGCCCGGAGGATCCCTCCGATGCACTTTCGGATGCTTGCCTTTACTGTGCAGGAGTAATAAAATGAGAAGGAGCACATCCGGGCGGAAATGAGCCGCCGTGGATGAGTGCATACAGTACTTTGGAATTTAAAGGGGGACGAAAAATGAAGCTCTCTCACCGATTCGGGGAAATGGGAAGAGCAGTGTGGAATCTTATCCGCTGGGTCGTTCTCGCGACGATCACAGGCGCGGCAGTCGGATTCCTGACAGGACTTTTCGGTATGGCGATCTCTGTTGTGACCGAGTTTCGCCTTGCACATTCTCTGATGCTTCTGGGGCTGCCGGCAGCAGGCCTCGTAATTGTTTTTCTCTACAGGTCTTTCGGGCTTGCGGATGATACGGGCACGAACCGGGTCATTCTTGCCATCCGTGAACAGAAGGATATTCCGATTGCCGTTGCGCCGCTCGTTGTGATCGCGACGGTTCTGACGCACGCGTTCGGCGGATCCTCGGGACGAGAGGGGGCAGCCCTCCAGTTCGGCGGGAGCCTTGGAAATTTTGCTGCAAGGAAGCTGAAATTCGACGCGAGCAGCACGGAAATCATGGTCATGACCGGCATGAGCGCGGCCTTCGCCGCTCTCTTCGGAACTCCGCTCGCGGCCACGATCCTCCCGATGGAGTTCGTCAGCGTCGGAGTATTGTATTATGCGGCGCTGGTCCCCTGCGTGATCTCCGCATTTACGGCACATGCGGTCGCGGTACAGATGAACGTCCAGCGCCTGCAGATACCGTACGAGGTGACGGATGTACCGAACCTGTACTCCCCCGCATTTCTGAAGGTAGTTCTTCTGGGAGTGGTTTTTGCGGCCGTCGGCATCGGTTTTATCATTTGTCTCCACACGAGCGGGCAGTATTTAAAAAAATGGTTCGGGAACCAGTACATAAGGATCCTGGTCGGCGGAACAGCGGTCGCAGCACTTGCCCTCCTTCTCGGAACACAGGATTATATCGGTCTGGGCTCCAATGTGATCCATGCGTGCTTCGACGGGAAAGCGGTCTGGTATGCTGCGGTATTGAAAGTACTGTTCGTATGCCTGACTCTGGAGAGCGGATATAAGGGCGGTGAGATCGTCCCTTCATTCTTCATTGGTGCTGTAGTCGGCTGCTCGCTGTCACGGATCCTCGGACTTCCTGCCGATATCTGTACGGCATGCGGAATGTGCAGTGTTTTCTGCGCGGTCACCAACAGCCCGATCTCGGCCCTGTGCGTGGCATTCGAGCTGTTCGGATTTGACGGGATGGGTTACTTTGCGATCTCTGTCGCGGTCAGCTATATGATGTCCGGATATTACAGTTTGTACGGCGCACAGAAGATCATGTACTCGAAGACGGAGACAAAGTTCATCAACAGAACGACAGGCGGGTGAGACGGTGCGATCTGCTCCGCGAAGTGTGATATAAGGGATCCGTTCGTTTCGGAGCAGAAAGAGTTTTTGCAATGACACATGAAAACAGCCGGCACTTTGATCAGATCACTTGTGAAATGTATGCAGCGCACAGTTTTACAAATACCTGATGAAATGCGGTTCAGAAAGGAGGATACAAATGAACTGGATCAGATCAGAACTGAAGGCGGAGGCGAAGGCGGCCCTGTCGCAAGGCTACTGGAAGGCGGTGCTTGTCGCTTTGATTCTTGCATTTGTCGGCGGAGGAGGGGCGTCTGTGGGAAGCAGCGCATCTAGCTCGTTCACCGGTGCTTTGAATACGAATAACGGAGGTTATGAAAGCTACGACGATTATTATGAAGACGAATTTGACCTGGATCTTGATGTCCTGGATGATCTGTCGCCGAATCAGGTGGCCGGAGTCATCGCGATGGTCAGCGGCATCATTGTCCTCGTGCTTCTTGTCTCCGCTGCGCTCAATATCTTTCTCTTTGGACCGCTGACTGTAGGCTGCGTCCGTTACAGTGAACTTGCGATCAAACGTCCTGTCGATCTCAACCTGGGAAGAGGCTTTTCGCCGAATTACTGGAATGTCGTAAAGGTGATGTTCATGAGAGGGCTTTTCTGTGCTCTGTGGGCATTGCTCTTCTCCATAGTGTACGGGATCCTCCTCGGTGTCTGTATCAGCGCGGCAGTCATTTCCGATATTCCGGGAGGAGTCGTGGCCTTCCTGATGTTCATCATGTTCGCGGTCGGCTGCGCAGGGCTCATCGCTTTGATCTTAAAGCTCTATGACTACCTGATGATTCCTTATATTCTTGCAAGTGATCCGGATATGGAGCGGCATGAGGTATTCCGCATCGCAAAGGAAATGGTAAAAGGAGAGAAGATCAATATCCTTCTTTTCTATCTGTCCTTCATCGGCTGGGGACTGCTGGCCATACTGACCTGCGGAATTTTAATGATCTTCTATGTCAATCCGTACAAAATGCTCGCAGAAGCTGCGCTCTTCCATAAGCTGAGCGAGAAGGTGGGCTTCAGGGTCGACATGCAGGGACCGCCTGCCGCTTCGATGAACGGAGGCATGATGGGCGGTTATAACAATAACGGCTATAATAACGGCGGCTATAATGGCGGCGGTTATAATAACAGCGGCTATAACAACGGCGGTTATAATAACGGCGGTTATAACAACGGCGGCTACAATAACGGCGGTTACAATAACGGCGAGTTCAATAAGGACGGCTATCAGAACGACGGCGGCTACGGAAAGAGCGGCTATGGAAGTGACGGCTATGAAAAAGGCGGTTACGGCAGCGGTTATGGAAATGACCCCTACGGAAAGAACGGTTATGGAAATAACAGCTACGGAAACGACGCCTACGGAAAGGGCGGTTACGACAACTACGGCGCAGATGGTTATGGCGGCAGCAATTACGGCGGGTACGGCGGCAGCGGCTATGAGAATGGCAGCGCCGGCTACGGGCATCAGGGAGACGATTATAATGTAAGCCCGGCTGACAGCGATCCGAAATACACAGGTATGGGAAGCCCGGAAAACAACTCACAGAGCAAGGGCAGCCCCTATGAAGAGTATGATTATGAGAACGGACACGGACATCCGTCGTCTGCGCACGGTGATGATCCGAAGAAGGATCAGGATTTCGATAACATAGATTTTACCTGACGGATGACATCTTTTGTGCGGACCGCCGCACCTGCCTGCCGCCGCGATCTGTGACGGACCCGGCGGGTGCGGCGGCCGTTTTTGTTTCACGGGAAATTCCGTTGGATTTCCTGTGAGATAAAAAGCACTCCGCGCAGGATGCTCCGGCGTACTGTAACATCCGGATAAAGTATGGAGGGTTTATATGCCGCTGAAAAAAAGCAAGATAATCAATGATTTTCGGGATATGATCCGTCTTCGCACGATCTCCAGCGAAGATATGTCGCTCTCGCCTCTCGACCAGTTCGAGGCCTTCCGCGCGCTCCTTTCCGAGCGCTTTCCGGTGCTCTATTCCACGGCGGAAGTCAGGAACCCCGGATTTAACGGGATCCTTCTGAAGATAAAAGGCAGGATGGAGGGCTCGCCTTCTGTTCTCATGGCCCACTATGATGTCGTCCCGGTCGACCAGGACGGATGGACCTGCGATCCCTTCGGAGCGGAGATACGGGACGGGCGGATCTACGGGCGCGGGACGCTGGATACGAAGTCGACACTCTGCAGCATTGTCGAGGCGGTCGAGGCGAAGCTTATCGACGGCTGGCAGCCCCTGCATGATCTCTATCTCTCCTTCGGCGGGGAGGAGGAGACGCACGGGGATACCTGCCGTGAGATCGTGCGCACTCTCTCAGTGGACGGGGTCAGACCGGCATTTGTCCTTGATGAGGGCGGAGCCGTCATCCCCGAAGGAGTTCCCGGACTGCGCAGAAAAGCCGCGATGGTGGGGATCGCGGAGAAGGGGACGGCCAATTACAGGGTGACGGCCTATGGAAAGGGAGGACATGCCTCCACGCCGCCGCGGCACACCGCAGTCGGAAAACTGGCGGAAGCAGCTGTCCGGATCGAGAATCATCCGTTCCCGGCGAGGATCGCGGAGCCGGTCTATGTGATGTTCCGGGAGATCTCGAAGCTGGTACCGGTGTATGAGCGGTTTGCATTTTCCAATGTGAAGCTCCTGGCACCGGCAGTCAAAGCGGCAGCATCCATGCTGGGACCGACCTTCAATGCGATGGTGAGGACGACGCAGGCTCTTGTCACGGTAGACGGCGGCACGGCGTATAACGTGCTTCCCGACAGGGCGTCCTTCGTCGTCAACCTGAGGATCCTCCCGGGGGAGACGACTCTCAGCGCTCTGGAGTATCTTAAGAAAGTGGTCAGGGACCCGGACATCACGGTCGAGCTCATCGACGGCACGGATCCGACGCCGGTCTCGGAGATCGACTGCCCGGAGTGGCAGATGCTTCGTGAGGTCTGTGAGGAGACATGGCCGGATGCAGTCTTTGCCCCGTATATGCTGAACGGTGGGACGGACAGCCGTTTCTATCATGAAATTTCAGATCACGTCTACAAGTTTTCGCCGATGGAGATGACGGCGGCGGAGAGAGGTCTGGTGCACGG
>CAMOXU010000086.1 GCA_946629525.1 uncultured Clostridia bacterium | reverse complement strand
CAGGCATAACGGCCGGCCGGACATGCGGAGCGTTTTTGTGTAATAGGAAACGAAGATTCCTATTACACAAAAAAAGACCGCCATACGCGGCAGACACCTCCTCAGATGTCCGCCGCGTATGGCGGTCTTTTCCTTGACAGACAAAGCCCTTTATTCCGTCACCGTGATAATAAAACCGTTCATATTGTCCCCCGAGACCTTGTAAGCGCCGGACGGCTTTGTGATCGTCCTCTCCGCGGTATAATAGATCTTGTAGGACCCGGTGCTGTCCGTGACGGAGAGCGGTGCCGCTTCACTCGTATTGTTCCTCAGATAATCCAGATATTCCTCAAGGCACAGGTTCTGCTCCACCATATAGGCTGCATGGGGAAAGCCGACATAGCGGAAATGCCACGCCTCATTGCTGATCCCGGTGATAGCCGTCTTGTCCTCCGCATAACGGCGGATAAATCCGAACTGTCCGCAGTTCTCCCGCATCCAGACCGCGTTCTGACTCTCGGAAAAGCTCCCCTGTGAACCGTCGGCATAGAAGATCCCGATATCGCAGGTCTTCCCGGTATGATGCTCCGAGTATCCCGGCACCCCGACATACTTCCGAGTATATTCCTCGCCGTAATTTGCGACTGTCTCATCCCACAGGTTCTGCTGATATTCGATCGTTCTGTGCGCGGATGTGATTCCGGTCTCCCTGCTCCCCATCGCCGTGTCGCAGGCTTCGATCATCGCGTCGAGATGGGGCAGAACGTCCGCAGAGAGCCGGTAGTCCGGCTTCTCGACCTGGTAGGAATAGCTCTGATTCTCCGCAATATTGACCAGATTCTCCAGCCCTTCATTGGCAGCAAAATCATATCCGTACACACTGTTTATAAGGATGAGATCCCCGGTATGCACATCCGTATCCGAAAACGAGATGGTCTCCTGCACCACCGGCGCAGCAGATACGGTGCTCTCCGCAGCCGGCACACTGTTCACGGACCCCACTGCGCTGCTTCCCGCGGCCGGTGCGTCTGACGCACCGCTTCCTTTTCTCATAAGCTTCCCCACGAAAAGGAAGAGCAGGACAGCGACGATGCAGATCAGAGCAAGAGATACGCCGATGGCGATTCTTCTCTTTCGCTCCCTCTCCCTTCTTCTCCTTGCCGCAGCTCTTCTCTTCTTCTCCTGTTCTGTCATACGTTCCTTCTTCTCCGTCTCTCGTCAGAGAACTCTCTGCGCAGCCTGTCTGCGTTCACACTGAAAGCTCTGATCATATGTCAGGATCGTCCCGGCCTTCCTGCCGCACCGCAAAGGGTGCGAAAGTACTTTCCCATTTGCGCAGCCGCATTTACGCCGGAGACCTGCGCCTCTCACGCAGGTCTGTATCCCATGCCAAAATCAATATTCAAAAAATTTTCTCGGTATCCGGCTCTTTATCGCATCGATGAGGGTCTTGTCCTCAAGCTGCAGATAGACCAGTCTTTTTTCCTTCGCCTGCACACAGACATACGGTTTTCTGTCCGGATCCAGCGCGGAATAATCCACCACCGTGAAATCATGCTGGAAGCGGTCCAGCTCATGCGATCCCAGCGGGGCAACGCACTCAAACGTATCCACTTCGACGGTATCGAGATGCTTTCTCTTTTCTTTGGAGTAGATAGCGTCAATATCGATCTCTCCGTTCACGAAGCTGTACTCATATTCCACGTCGAATCTCGGAAAAATGAAATACCACTCGAGGAATCCGACGATCAGTCCAAGCGGAATCAGAAGAGGCATGAACAGAAACCCCCCGACGATAAGGACCAGGACGAACGCGATAAGAAGGACCTTCATCGGCAGGTCTGACGACTTCCTGTTCCTCTTGACAAGTACCTCAATAAATACATCTCCCATAATACTATTTCCTCCGAAACGGGTCTTTGTCTCCCTATTGTAGCACAAAGATCCTTTCCTTGAAAGACATCACGTAAATGCAGGCTCCGTCTTCCGCCCCGCGGTCCGCAGATCCCGGCCGGGCAATCCGGAAAGCGCTTCGCACCTTGTGCAGCGCGCAGGGAACGCCGGTGCCTGCCTTAAGGTATGACAAACGGCAGGGAGACCGTCCGGTCCCCCTGCCGTCATGATTCAGCATTATTATTCAGATCCGCCATTACAGGAACTGCTTCGCGAACCCGATGATCATGAATTACATCATCCCGCCCATTCCGGCGCCTGCACCTGCCGGCATCGGCGGCTGCGGCTCTTTGATCGTCGAGACTGCAGACTCTGTCGTGAGCAGCGTGCCTGCGACGGAATTTGCATTCTCAAGCGCAGATCTTGTGACCTTGACCGGATCCAGGATCCCTGTCTCGACCATGTCGACATACTCGCCTGTAAGTGCGTTGTATCCGACACCGATCTCGGACTCGCGGACCTTGTTGACGATGACCGCGCCTTCCTCACCTGCGTTGACAGCGATTCTGTAGAGCGGTGCGGAGAGTGCTCTCTGAATGATCTGAGCGCCGGTCTTCTCATCGCCTTCCAGCTTCTCAATGAGACCGTTCAGCTCGTCCGCTGCGTGGATGTACGCTGTGCCGCCGCCTGCGATGATGCCTTCCTCAACAGCTGCACGCGTTGCGTTCAGAGCATCCTCCATGCGGTACTTCTTGTCTTTCATTTCCGTCTCTGTCGGAGCGCCTACACGGATAACGGCAACGCCGCCTGCCATCTTGGCAAGTCTCTCCTGAAGCTTCTCACGGTCGAAATCGGACTTTGTCTCAGCGATCTGTGCCTTGATCTGTGCGACGCGGTCTGCGATCTCCTTCTTGTCGCCCATACCGTCGACGATGATCGTGTTCTCCTTCTGGACCTTGACGGACTTTGCGCGTCCAAGCTGGCCCATCGTGACATCCTTCAGCTCAATGCCGAGCTCGTCGGAAACTACGATGCCGCCTGTAAGGACCGCGATATCCTTCAGCATATCTTTTCTTCTGTCGCCATAGCCCGGGCTCTTTACCGCGACAACGTTGAATGTGCCGCGCAGCTTGTTGACGATCAGAGTCGTCAGCGCTTCACCCTCGATATCCTCGGCGATGATGAGCAGCTGAGCGCCGCTCTTCACGATCTGCTCGAGCAGCGGAAGAATATCCTGTACGTTGCTGATCTTCTTGTCGACGATGAGAATGTACGGATCCTCAAGGTTCGCTTCCATCTTCTCCATGTCGGAGCACATATATGCGGAGATATAGCCGCGGTCGAACTGCATGCCTTCCACGAGGTCCAGCTCAGTCTTCATGGTCTTGGACTCTTCGATCGTGATGACGCCGTCCTTGGAGACGCGCTCCATAGCGTCCGCGATCATGTCGCCGACCTCGTCATCACCGGAAGAAACCGCTGCGACACGCGCGATCTGTCTCTGTCCGCTGACAGGCTCGCTCATCCTGACGAGAGCGTCAACAGCTGCCTCTGTAGCCTTCTGCATGCCCTTCTTCATGATGATCGGGTTTGCGCCGGCTGCAAGATTTCTCATTCCTTCCTGTACCATCGCCTGCGCGAGGACAGTCGCTGTTGTCGTGCCGTCACCTGCGACATCGTTGGTCTTGGAAGCGACTTCCTTGATGAGCTGAGCGCCCATGTTCTCAAAACCGTCTTCAAGATCGATTTCTTTCGCGATCGTAACGCCGTCGTTCGTGATCGTCGGTGCACCGTAGGACTTCTCAAGGACAACGTTTCTGCCCTTCGGTCCGAGTGTTACGCGTACAACGTTTGCAAGTTTATCTACACCGGCCTGCAGAGCCTCTCTGGCCTCTACTCCGTACTTAATTTCCTTTGCCATGATTTAGTCCTCCTCTACAACTGCAAGAATATCGCTCTGACGTACTACTGTATACTCCTCTTTGCCGAGCTTGACTTCGGTTCCGGCATACTTGGAATAAATGACGACCTGACCGACTTTAACGGTCATCGCAACTTCTTTTCCATCGACCATTCCGCCCGGTCCTACAGCGATAACTTCCGCCTGCTGCGGCTTTTCCTTTGCCTGTCCGGAAAGAATGATCCCGGAAGCTGTCTTCTCTTCAGCTTCCTTCTGCTTCAGAACAACTCTGTCGCCTAATGGTCTCAACTTCATAGCATAAGCCTCCTTATATCATTTATCATACAAAAGGGATGTCCTGTCCTTTTTGGCTTGTTAGCACTCAATATTACGGAGTGCTAACATCTGTAGTATAATTTACTCCCACACCACGTCGATGTCAACACTTTTTTTCACGAACTCCAAAGATCGACGGTCTCCCCCGGCAGGGAAACCGCAAGAGGGTAAGAACAAAGAGCCGCATTGCGGCTCTTTGCGCGCTGGTGCGCGCAAGCGTCAGCTTGCACTTTCAGATGCGCACCAGTCGCATCCTCGCGGAGCGTTTTTGTGTAATAGGAAACGAAGTTTCCTATTACATAAAAAAGGCTGCCGCATCCCGGTACGTCCGTACTGCCTGCGGCATACATCATCGGCAGATGTATACCGCGGGGAGTGCGGGCACCGTCTCATGCGGCAGCCTTTTCCATGCTGATTTCATCTCTCGCGCTTATATTCCTGCGGCGCAAGTCTCAGGATGAATGCGCAAAATGAAGCTTCTCTATTGAATAAAGTAAGTCGCCGGCGTTCTTTCCCGGCCTCCGGCCTTCTTCAGTGCGGAAGGATCTTCCGCCCTCACTTGCCTTCCCTGCGCAGCTTGATGTCCTCCAGCTCCTCGAAAATGTAATCGTTCAGCACCTTGATGTAGGTCCCCTTCATACCGGAGGAGCGGGACTCGATGATCCCGGCGCTCTCGAACTTCCTGAGAGCATTGACGATGACCGATCTCGTGATACCCACGCGGTCCGCGATCTTGCTCGCAACGAGGATCCCCTCCTTGCCGTTCAGCTCATCGAATATGTGGATGATCGCCTCGAGCTCCGAGAAGGACAGTGTGGAAAAGGCGGATTTTACGACCTGCTTCTTGCGGGCCTCCTCCGCATTCTCCTCATCCACCGATCGCATCATCTCGAGTCCGACGACCGTCGTGCCGTACTCACTGACGATAATGTCCTCGATATCAAAGGGTCTGGAGGAGCGATAGCAGAATACCGTGCCGAGGCGCTCTCCCGCTATATCGATCGGATTGATGATTGCGACATACTTCTTGGTCGATTCATCCTCGAATCCGAGCGTCTCCAGATTGACGTTCTCCTTCGTCGACAGTACTCCGAGGAATCTTTCATTTAACAGCTTGTCGATGAATTCACCAACAGAGTTGTTCAGGAGTTCGGAAATTTCGTCGACGTCCTCCGCCTTTCCGATTCCAAGTACCTTGCCCTTGCGGCTCAGAACCAGGATGTTGGACTCGAGCGTCTCGATCATGACTTTGCAGATATCGTTGAAAACTACCTTCGAGCTGCTTGTATTGTGCAGAAGCTTATTGATCTTGCGGGTTTTGTCTAACAACTGTACACTCATTACGAATCTCCTTCTAATACATCTTCGGCTATCAGAATACCTAAGCTTCCCCGCCGTGTACCGACAGACAGGGATTATTAAAGCCAGACAAACTTTTTCATTCCCCTTGAACCTGATATTAGCACAAAAATTAGAACAATACAACGTTTAGTGTTCTATTTATCTGATTATTTCAGGAAATTCGGTTTTTTTCTGCACAAAGATAATGCGATTGCCGTCAGGAGCCGAAGGGTCAAAGAGAATTTCAAAGGAATTGTCTTCCGACTCAGCCTTCCTCTTCTTTCCTCGGCTCCGTGTATCCGCACGCCTGATCGGAGCAGACCAGACGGTTCCCCTTCTCTGTCATATATGCGCCGCATTCCGGGCATCTCTTCGCGACCGGCTTCGTCCAGGACATGAAGTCGCACTCCGGACTGTTCTCGCAGCCGAAATATCTGCGGCCCTTGCGCGTTCTCTTGAGAACGATCTCGCCTCCGCACTTCGGACACTTTACGCCGATCGTCTCGAAGAAGGGCTTGGTATTGCGGCACTCCGGAAAGCCCGGACAGGCCAGGAACTTTCCGTGCGGTCCGTACTTGATGACCATATGACGCCCGCAGTTCTCGCAGATCACGTCGCTGACTTCGTCTTCGATCCTGACCTTATCAAGCTCCGCCTCAGCACGCGCGACTGCTTCCTGAAGATCCGGATAGAAATTCCGGATGATCGTCTTCCACTGGACCGCGCCGTCCGCGACACCGTCCAGGAGCATCTCAAGGTTCGCTGTGAACGTCACATCCACGATCTGCGGGAACTCCCTGCACATGATGTCGTTGACGACCTCGCCCAGTTCCGTGATATACAGATTTTTCTGCTCTTTCGTAATATACCTGCGGGCCAGGATCGTCGAGATCGTCGGAGCATACGTGCTCGGACGTCCGATTCCCTGTTCCTCGAGAGCATGAACGAGCGAAGCCTCCGTATAATGCGCCGGGGGCTGCGTAAAATGCTGCTCCGGATGAAGCTCGGAAAGACTGAGCTCCGTGTCCTTCGTGATATTCTTCAGAAGAGAGCTTCCGCTCGATTTTTCATCCTCCTCCGACATGTAGACATCCATAAAGCCGGCATGGAGGAGTCTGGACGCGGAAATATTGAAGAAATACTTTCCTGCCCTGATCCTGACGGAAAATGTACTGTATACGGCATTCGACATCCTGCTCGCCGTGAATCTCCTCCAGATCAGCTGATAGAGTCTGAACTGATCTCTGGAAAGCGACTCCTTGACTCTCGCAGGCGTCCTCGTGATGTCTGTCGGACGAATCGCCTCATGCGCGTCCTGGGCGTTCTTATTCACGTTGTCGGACGGCTTCTCCCCGCGGGATGCGTCGCCGAATTCCTTCGCGATATATTCCCGGGCAGCGGCATCCGCCTCGGCGGAAATGCGTGTGGAGTCCGTTCTGAGATACGTGATAAGGCCGACTGTTCCCTCGCCCTCGATATCGACGCCTTCATAGAGCTGCTGCGCGATCCGCATCGTCTTCGACGTGGAGAAATTCAGCGTCTTGGAAGCCTCCTGCTGCAGTGTGCTCGTCGTGAACGGGAGAGGTGCCTTCTTGGTCCGCTCTCCGTGCTTTACGTCGGCGACCTCATATTTCGCCTGCCGGAGTTCTTCGCAGATCGCGCGCGCCTCCTCCTCGGACCCGATCGTCATCTTCTTATCCGTTCCGAAGAAATGTGCGGTGATCGGCTTTTTCTCTCCGCTGATATTGAGCTCAGCATCGATCGTCCAGTATTCCGACGGGATGAACGCAGCGATGGCCGCCTCCCGGTCCGCGATGATGCGGAGGGCTACCGACTGCACGCGCCCCGCGGAAAGACCTCTCTTGACTTTCGCCCAGAGAAGCGGGGATATCTGGTATCCCACCATGCGGTCGAGAACGCGTCTTGCCTGCTGCGCGTCGACGAGATTCATATCGATCTCGCGCGGGTTCTTCAGGGATGCCTTCACGGCATTCTTTGTGATCTCATTAAATGTAATTCTGCGCATCTTTTTCTCATCCAGCTTGAGGGCCGTCATGAGATGCCAGGAGATCGCTTCTCCCTCACGGTCAGGGTCGGTCGCGAGATATACATGGTTCGCGTTCTTTGCCGCCTTCCGCAGTTTTGCGAGAAGCTCTCCCTTTCCCCGGATCGTGATATACTTCGGCTCGTAGTCATTTTCCGTATCGATGCCCATCTGGCTTCTCGGAAGATCACGCACATGACCCATCGATGCCTCTACGTCATAGCCGGATCCAAGGAATTTTTTGATAGTCTTGACCTTCGCCGGGGACTCGACGATAACAAGATTTTTTGCCAATTCTGAAACCTCCTTGTGCGGAATCGGCCTTCCGGATTCCCCCGCTCTTCGTACCGGCCGTTTTTTCCCGTGAGCCGCCCGTCAGGACGCCCCTGTCATTCCGCAATCATGTTCCACACTATACAACAAAAAAATTCAGGTGGCAAGACTCCATTTACCGAAAGATTCCGCAAAATGCTCTCTCCCGGAGAGCAGAACAGGCGGCCAGAGTGAGACCCTCCGTTCTGTCTTCGAGGTTCCGTCATATCTTCACATAATGATTTCTTCCGCATTCTTCCGCGAGCCCCGCAAGCTGCAGCTCGAAGAGCGCGGAAGCGAGCGTGCCGGGCAGGAGGCCCGACCGCCGGTACAGGATGTCGAGAGATACCGGATCCCTGTCGAGCATGTCATACACGGCTCTCGCCTCCCCGGAAAGGGCAGTAAGATCCTTCCCGCTTCCGTATGCTTCTTCCTCCGGAAGCCCCGTCATCCTCCCCGCATCCCCTTCCCTCCGGATCTGCCCGTTCCTCCTCTTCCGGCTTCTCCCGGCTGCCTCGCAGAGCGTCCTCTGCGATTCGAGCTCCATAAGGATCGTCTCAGGGGAGCAGGCGATCCCCGCTCCCTGTTCGATCAGTCGGTTGCAGCCGCAGGAGAGCAGATCAGAGACTCTCCCGGGGACCGCATAGACCGTTTTCCCCTGCTCGAGCGCAAAATCAACGGTGATGAGCGAGCCGGATCTTTCCCTTGCCTCGACGACGAGAACGATATCCGAGAGTGCGCTGATGATCCTGTTCCTTTTCGGAAAGTTTCGCGAGAGCGGCGGAGTCCCGGGCTCCTCCTCAGACAGGATGCCCCCGCAGGTCCTGATCTTCTCATATACCGCTCTGTTGGTCTTCGGATAACAGATATCCGCCCCGCATCCGAGGACCGCAAAGGTCTTTCCACCGCCTGCGAGCGCCCCCTCCTGTGCATGACAGTCCACTCCGAGCGCAAGCCCGCTGATGATCTGAACGCCCTTCCCGGCGAGCACGCGTCCGAATTCGTAGGCTGTCTCGCGTCCGTACCGGCTGCACATTCTCGCGCCGACAATTCCGACCGTCGGCATGTCGTCCCGCGGAAGCTCCCCGATCACGTAAAGCCCCTTCGGGCTTCCGGAGATCCCCTCGAATCTGTCCGGGAATTCCGGGCTGTTCCTTCTAATATAATGCATTGTGTTCGCGCTGTCAGACATTCAAAATTCCCCCGTCATACCATACCGTCCTGCCCCGTGCCTTCCATTAAGTGGTCCAGTACTTTCTGTCGATCATCCGATAGCAGATCGCCTCCGCAGCATGCTCGCGCCTGATCACATGCGATCCGTCCAGATCCGCGATCGTCCGTGCGACCTTAATGATCCTGTGGTACCCCCGCGCGGACAGCCGCAGCCCCGAAAAAGCATTTTCCATGATTTTTCCGGCCTCCTCATCGAGCGGACAGTACTCCTCCATCTTCGAGGGCGGGATCTCGGAATTAAAGTGGATCCCCGTCCCCTTAAATCTCTCCTGCTGGATCTCATGCGCCCCTACGACTTTCCGGCGGATCTCCGCGGAGCTCTCACCGGCTTCTCCTCCTCCCCGCAGCTCATCATAAGTGACCGGTGCGCATTCCACGCACAGGTCAATGCGGTCGAGCAGCGGCTGTGAGATCTTATTCAGATAAAGCTGAATATCACGCGGAGAACAATGGCACCGGTTGAAGTCCGGAAAATAGCCGCAGGGACAGGGGTTCATCGCCGCTAACAGAAGAAAATTTGCAGGGAACCGGAAGGTCCCGGCCGTTCTCGCGATCACGATCTCCCGGTCCTCCAGCGGCTGACGCAGGATTTCGAGTGAACTCCGCTTAAGCTCCGGCATTTCATCTAAAAAAAGTATGCCCCGGTGAGCGAGCGTCAGCTCTCCGGGCTTCGGCACCTTCCCTCCTCCCGCAAGCGCCTGCGGCGAGAGCGTGTGGTGCGGTGATCTGAACGGGCGGACACCGACGATCGGCCGTTCAGGAGAGAGCAGGCCGGCGATCGAATGGATCCTCGAGATCTCAAGACTCTCGTCCATGGTGAGCGGAGGCATGATGGTCGGCATGCGGCGGGCGACCATCGTCTTCCCCGCACCGGGCGGTCCGATCATCAGCAGGTTATGAAAACCGGCAGCGGCAACGCATGCGGCCCGCTTGACCGTCTCCTGTCCCCGGATGTCCCGAAAGTCGAGGTCGTACTCATTCAGCCGGGCCGGCGTCTCCGGACAGGGCATCCGATCGGGGAGCGTCCCGTGCCGCAGAAATTCAATGACCCCGGGAAGCGTGTGAAATCCGAGGATCTGAAGGTCCGAGACGACGCGGCCCTCCCCTTCATTTTCTTCCGGAACGATCAGTACGGAGACGCCCATCTCCCTCGCCTTGAGGGCGATCGGCAGGATCCCCGTCACCGGCATAAGCTCCCCGGAAAGGCTCAGCTCCCCCACCGCCATGACATCTCTCACCGATTCGGGAGGGATCTTCTCCATGCAGGCGAGAAGCCCAAGCGCGATGGGCAGATCAAAGTGCGACCCGCTCTTTGGGACATCCGCGGGAGCCAGATTGATCGTGACCCTCTCCGGAGGCATCCTGAAGCCGATATTCTTCAGGGATGTGCGGACGCGGTCTCCGGCCTCACGCACCTGCCCCGAGACATACCCCACCATGGTGAACTGCGGAAGGCCGTCGCTGATGTCTGTCTCAACGAAGACCGGGACCACGTCTATCCCGATGATTGCCGCTGATCTGATTCGACTGAGCATAATTCTCCTTACACCTTCTGCAGTATTCAGGCGTTTGCGAAACGCTGTGCTCCACGGAAATTGTGTGAACAATTCCGTTCCGCACATAGTTTCGCAGTTCCTTATCTGCAGTATTTTAAGAAATTGCGAAACGCCTTGTTGTATGGTTTCGCATCTGACTGTCTGCAATATATGATTTCTTATTCTCCGCCATGAGAGACAGGCATCCCGCACACCGGCCCGCCGTCACGGAATGTCCCGAAGCCTCCCGGCACGCACATTATATAAAGGGCCTCTCTCCCCCGTAAAGGTCATGACAAAAAGTCCACCGGATTCCTGATATAAATCCCCGCTTCT
>CAMOXU010000085.1 GCA_946629525.1 uncultured Clostridia bacterium | reverse complement strand
AGGTGGGCTGTACATCGGTCCTTTGAGTGTTTTTGCGAATTCCATAAAAAAGCGTTCCGCAGGCGTGACGCCCGCACCGGGCGGCATGTTTCCATAGCGCGGGTGTGCATCTCTGCATGGCGCGGCGATCTGATCGGATTTAAAATGTTTCCATTCGCGGGGAGCGCATCTCCGTCATCTGCAGAGGCCGGAGAACTCAGGAAAGAACAGTACCGATCGCCTGATATTTCCGGATGATCGCTTCCGATACACGCACGCCGTCCATGGCGGCGGACATGATCCCGCCCGCATATCCTGCCCCTTCTCCCGCCGGGTAGAGCCCTTCGACGGAAGAGACGAACCGGTCATCCCGGACGATCCGGACGGGAGACGACGAACGGCTCTCAACGCCTGAGAGGATCGCGTCGCGCCGGTCAAAACCCTCTATCTTTCTTCCGAAGGCGCTGACCCCGGAGATCAGGCAGTCTGAGAGGAAGCCCGGCAGGATCTCCCGAAGATTCGCAAAGCCTGCTGCCCCTTTCGTGCAGGTCTCAAAGTCTCCGAAGCCGGAAGATACGGTGTTCTCCGCAAAGTCTCCGTACAGCTGCTGGGGGATCTTGCCTGCGAGGGTCTCATACGCAAGCCTCTCGAGCTTTCTCTGAAATGCAATGCCGGAAAGGGGGCCGCTGTACAGCCCGTCCGCATACGGATCGAAATCCGACGGCGAGACGGTGATGATGAGGGCGCTGTTCGCATTTTTTGACCCGCGTCCGGAATAGCTCATCCCGTTGACCGCCAGATACCCCTGTTCCGAGGAACTGTTGATGACATACCCGCCCGGACACATGCAGAAGGAATAGACTCCCCGCCCCTCCTCTGTCCTGTGCGTGAGCTTGTAGGAGGCGGGGCCGGTCTCCTTCGGCGCCGTCTGCCCGTACTGGGACAGGTCGATCATCTCCTGCGGGTGTTCGATGCGGACCCCTGCAGCGAAGGACTTCGATTCGAGAAGGACTCCCATCTCCTGCAGCATGCGGAACGTGTCGCGGGCGGAATGGCCCGGAGCCAGCACACAGATGTCCGCTGGGATCGTGTGAGAATCGTTCACACAGACAGAAGTCAGAGAGCCGGAAGGAGAGACGGTAAATCCGGTCATCTTCGAGGAGAAGTGATACTCTCCTCCCAGTTCTTCGATCCTTTTTCTCATTCGGATGAGGATGGGAATCAGCTCGTCCGTCCCGACGTGCGGACGCCTGTCATACAGAATATTTTCCGGCGCACCGAATTCAACGAACGTCCGCTTTACGAACGCGCCGCGAAGTCCGGGATCCTTGACGGAGGTATTGAGCTTGCCGTCGGAGAAAGTGCCCGCTCCTCCCTCACCGAACTGGACGTTGCACTCCGGGTCGAGCGGACCTCCCTCAAAGAAACGGGAGACCTTTGCCGACCGTGTCAGCGCGTCCTCTCCTCTCTCGAGAATGACGGGCTTCATGCCGGCCAGGGCGAGATGATAGGCCGCAAAGAGACCGCAGGGACCGCTGCCGACGACGACGGGCCGGTGGGCCGGAAGCTCACTTCCGTGCTCCGGGAAGCGGTAGATCTGCGGTTCAATTGACATAATGTTTTTATGTCGTCTTGCTTTCCGGAGGACATGCATTTCCCCGGAGAGATCGACATCAAGTGTGTACACATAAAAAAGCTGCGGCTTCTGCCGGGCATCGATGGATCGGCTCGCGATGACAATGTTCCTGATCGAGTTTTCCCCGACCCGCAGAAATTCGGCAGCCTTCTTTTTAAGCGCTCCCGGATCATGTGTCACAGGGAGCTTCAGTTCAGTGATCCTTATCATAAGAGTTCTTTGTCTCCTTCGCTGCTGTGCGCCCCGCGAGGACACCGGTGGACCATGCGAACTGCAGGTTCCATCCTCCGCAGGCGGCGTCAATATCGAGAAGCTCTCCGGTGAGGAACAGTCCCGGGTGCAGTCTGGATTCACAGGATGCGGGATCCACCGCCTCCGTCAGCACGCCTCCTCCGAGGACCTGGGCATTCCGTGCATCCTGAGTTCCCGCAACGGTAAGCCGGAAGGACTTGATATTCTCTGCGAGAGCGCGCGTATCGGAAAGCGAGTTTTTCTTCGTCAGGACAGGGATCAGCTTCTCCGGAAAAAGCCCTGTGAGGAGCATGTCCGGTTCCTCGCGGAGAAGGCTCGATCTCCTGAAATCCAGGAAAGCGCGGAGCTCGTCCGTATCCATCTCCGGGAAGAAGTCGATCTCCACGCTGCAGCGGTGTCCGGCATCCATAAGCTTTGCCGCATTTCCGCTGATACAGAAGACCGGAATTCCGGAGATGCCGTAGTCCGTAAGCTGGAGCTGTCCCTCCTCAGAGGAAATGAAAAGATCTTCGGCATACAGAGAGACCTTTCCCGGGATCCGGACGCCTGCCCAGCCGGGCCTTTCGGCACCGCCGGCAATGAGAGGTACCAGCGCGGGGGTCCTCTTTATGCATGGAAGACCCAGAGAAGCCGCGAGAGAAGGACCGTTCTCGTCTTCCGGACTTTTGAGCGACGCTGAGGAGCCTGTCGCAAGGATGACTCTCCCGGCGCGGTAGGTCCAGGATTCCGTAAAGATATCGAACCCGGATGATGTCTTTTTTATGCCGGTGACTTTCTCGTTGTTCTTGATCTTCACATGCAGACGGCTGCATTCCATGAGCAGGCTCTTTGCGACGGTCTCCGCCTGCTCGCTGTAGGGATAGACCCAGCCGTCATGGTTCGTCGTGTATACGCCGAGGCTGAGAAAAAGAGATATCGTCTCCTGGACGGTAAAGTTCCTCAGAACTTCACGCGCGAAGGCCGGATCCGTTCCGTGATAGACGAAGCGGTCCGGACCGGTATTCGTGAGGTTGCATCTTCCGTTCCCGGTGCGGAGCAGCTTCTGAAGAGGTTTTTTTTCGCGTTCGAGCACAGTGACCGACGCGCCCCGTCTTGCTGCCGTGATCGCGGCGATCACACCGGAAGCGCCTCCCCCGACGACAAGGATATCAGGATTTTTCATTTTATTCCTCATGGGCGGGAATATTCAGAAGACCCGCCTCCTTCATGCACTGAAGTGACATCAGAATACCGAGCTTGGCGGAAGGCCATGTGAGACCTCCCTGGAAATAAACGTTGTACGGCGGGCGGATTGGTCCGTCCGCGGACAGTTCGATCGAGGAGCCGTTCACGAAAGCTCCCGCTGCCATGATGACCGGATCATCGTAGCCGGGCATATCCCAGGGCTCGGGCGTCACATGCGAATCGACGGGAGCGGCCTTCTGGATCCCCTTGCAGAAGGCGATCACCGCTTCGGGGGAACCGAGCGTGATGGCCTGAATGATATCGTGTCTGCTCTCGCGGCTGTCCGGAAGGACCGGGTATCCGAGCTTCTCGTAGAGGGAAGCTGCGAAGACTGCGCCCTTGAGGGCAGATGCGGTGACGACGGGTGCCATGAAGAATCCCTGGTAGAAGGCAGGATTTACTCCAAGCGAAGGTCCGACTTCTGCTCCGAGGCCCGGACAGGTCATGCGGTAGGACGCATTTTCCACATATTCCTTCTTCCCGGTGATGTAGCCGCCGACAGGTGCCAGGCCGCCACCGGGATTCTTGATCAGCGATCCGACGACCAGATCGGCGCCGACGTCGGAGGGCTCAATTGTCTCGACGAACTCTCCGTAGCAGTTGTCCACCATGCAGATGACATCCGGTCTGACGGCCTTTACGCAGCTGACCGCCTCTCCGATCTGAGAGACGGAGAGCGTCCTTCTGTTCGCGTAGCCCTTGGATCTCTGGATCGTGACGAGGCGGATCGCATCGTCACGAAGCGCCTCACGGATTCCGGGAAGGTCAAAGCTTCCGTCGGGAAGAAGGTCGACCTGACCGTAGGTAATACCGAATTCGGCAAGAGATCCCCGCGATTTCCGGATCCCGATGACCTCCTCCAGCGTATCGTAGGGCCTTCCTGCAAGGGAGAGCATTTTATCCCCGGGCCGGAGGTTCCCGGCGAGTGCGATGGAGAGCGCATGGGTCCCGCAGGAAATGAGCGGGCGGACGAGCGCGGCCTCCGTGTGGAAGACTTTTGCATACACTTCCTCCAGGGTATCTCTTCCCAGATCGTTATAACCATAACCTGTGGAAGTGCCCAGGCAGGCCTCGCTGACCCTGCAGGACTGCATCGCGTGAATGACTTTCAGCTGATTGTATTCGGCGGTCCGGTCGATCTCATCAAATCTGTCCTTAAGACTGCCGCACATTTTTTCTCCGAAGGAGAGGACATCCGGGTCAATGCCGCAGGATGCATACAGTTTATCAAGCTCTTCTCTTATCAATTTAAATTCTGTGCCTCACTTTTTTAATTATTCATAATGGGAAAGCCCTGACGAAAAAGGGGCTTTCCGATCTGTTCTGTCCCGCTTCCGGCGGTTAAACCTGCAGGACCGTTCAGGAGAGATTTCCAAAGCTCGCACCGCGCGGTCTTCGCTATATGAGAACCGCTTCGCGAACCTTATAATCATAATTCGGCCCGCTTCGCCGGCCTTTTTATCGAAAGCTGCTTCGCAACTTCCGATAGGATGTACTCCGCGATCCTGATGGAATCTCCGCCGAAATCGGCCCGGTCGATCCACCTTGCATCGCTCTCCCTTCGGAACCAGGTGAGCTGCCGCTTTGCGAAATGTCTCGTATCCCGCTTCAGGATCCGCACGCCTTCTTCGAAGGAGATCTTTCCGTCGAGCACATCCAGCATCTCCTTGTAGCCGAGCCCCTGCATGGATACCATATCCCGCGTGAGCCCCATGGCCCGGAGATAGGCCACTTCGTCGAGCAGACCTTCCCCGATCATAAAATCCACCCGCCGGTCGATCCGTTCGTACAGACGCGACCTTTCCTCGCTGATCACGAAAAAGAAAAGGTCGTACGGCGTCTCCCGCTGCTTCTCGGCCTCGTTGTGGTCCGAGATCTTTTTTCCGGTCTCTCTGAAAAATTCAAGCGCCCGGATCACCCGCTTCAGATTGTTCGGGTGGATCTGCTCCGCCGCACAGGGATCGACCTCTGCAAGTCTTTTATGCAGGGCCTCCGCGCCGTTCTTTTCGGCATAGTCAAGGAGCTCCTTACGATAATCCGGATCTGCGAATGTGTCCGTAAAATCGATGTCGCGCGTGACCGCCTGGATATAGAAGCCGGTTCCTCCGCAGAGAATGGGAATATGTCCCCGGGCATGGATGTCAAGAATGCATGCCCTGGCCATCTCCTTAAAGCGCGCGACGTCGAAGCTCTCGGAAGGCTCCGCGACGTCGATCAGATGGTGCGGAACGCCCATCATCTCCTCGAGAGTGATCTTGGCGGATCCGATATCCATATACCGGTAGACCTGCATGGAATCAGCCGAGATGATCTCGCCGTCGATGCGTCTTGCCAGTTCGACCGCGCACTCGCTTTTTCCGGCAGCGGTCGGACCAGCCACCACGATCAGCGGTATTTTAGTATTTTCAGTGTCCACGTCAGGTGCCTCCTCAGATGATTCGTTTGAACCGCTTTTCAAGATCCTTCTCCGTGAAGGAAATGATGGTCGGGCGGCCGTGCGGGCAGTGATAAGGATCCTCGCAGGTGAGGAGCTCGTCGATCAGGGCTTCCGCCTCCCGCATGGAGAGCACGTCTCCGCCCTTGACGGCAGCTTTGCATGCCTCTGTCGCGACCCGATGCACGTAAATCTCCAGCTTTTTCGGATCAGAGCTCACATCGAGATGGTCGAGCATCTCAGTGAAGAGCCGTTTCGACCCCAGCGCACTCATATGGTGCGGGACGGCCGAGATCTTATACTCTCTCCCGCCGAAAGGCTCGATCTCAAAGCCTGCCCGGCTGAAGGCGTCCCGGTACTCCTCATAGAGGGCCTGCTCATCCATTCCGAGCGAGACGACGATCGGAGGATCGAGCTGCTGGGAGGAGACGGACGACGTCTCGTACTCCCTCATAAAACGGGTGTAGAGCACCTTTTCATGGGCGGCATGCTGATCGATCATAAAGAGCCTGTCGCCGTATTCGACGATCCAGTATGTTCTGAAAGCGCAGCCGAGGATCCGCCGGTCCGGCTTCGCGGCGATGTCGAGAAAGCCCGGGAGGACCTGCTGTTCATAGATCTCCTCCGCTTTCTTTGCCCCGCGGGGCTCTTCCGTCTCCGCAGTCATTCCCGGTGCAGCGCTTTCCGACGGTTTGCTGCCGGCATCTTCCAGGAACACGGCCTCCGGAGGGGCTGCAGCCTGAAGATCTGCCGCAGCAGCAGGTGCAGAAGAAGCTTCACCGGCCGATATACCTGCCGGTACGGAACTCTCTCCGATCCCGCCGGAGGCCGGGGCCTCCTTCGCGGGCATTTTCCCGATATCGTATGTCACCGGGGCGGTCGTCCGGGAAGCTTCTCCGGAGGATCCGTAGGGAGCTGTTTTCTCCCGGACAGATTCCCGTAAAGATGCTTCCTGCCGGATCCTGTTCCGCTCAAAAGGCTCCGGATTCTGATATTTCACCGGCCGGTCCTTCGGGGCTTTTTCGGGCGGATTCAGGCTCTGACGGATGATCATTTCCTGGTCATAGAGCGTTTTCCGGATACAGTCAGAGACGGACCGCATGATGAGCCGCTCGTCTGAGAAGCGGACGTCCATCTTCGTCGGGTGGACATTTACGTCTACAAAATGCCCGTCCACCGTGATCGTGAGGCAGGTGAACGGATACTGATGCTGCATCAGCTTGTTCCCGTAGCCGTCCTCGATCCCAAGGGAGATGACGCGGCTTTTCACATAGCGGCCGTTCACGTAATAATTCTCGAAATTCCTGTTCCCGCGGGAAACAGAAGGCTTCGCGATAAAGCCGGTGATCGTGATCCCTTCCCGGGAGTAATCGACCGGCAGGAGCTCCGAAGAGAGCTCTCTCCCGTAGATATGATAGATCGCATCCTTCACTTTCCCGCTGCCGGTCGTGGTGATGCGGCTCGTCCCGTTCACGATAAAGTCGAACGCGATTCCGGGATTCGAGAGCGCCAGCTGCTCGACACAGCTTCCCACATGAGCGGCTTCTGTCAGGGCGGTCTTCAGGAATTTTGCTCTGGCCGGGGTGTTGTAGAATATATCCCGCACGATGATCGTCGTCCCGCCGGGTGCGCCGATCTCCTCGAAGAGCTTCTCTCTCCCGCCCTCCAGACAAAAGCGAACGGCGGTCAGTTCGCTCTCCTGCTTTGTGATGAGCTCGACACGGCTCACAGCCGCGATGCTTGAAAGGGCCTCGCCGCGAAAGCCGAGAGATCCGATCTCGAGGAGATCCTCTACGGATTCGATCTTCGAGGTGGCGTGCCTCAGGAATGCAAGACGGATCTCGTCCGGAGCGATCCCCTTTCCGTCGTCTGTAACACGGATCATGGAAATGCCGCCGTCCCGGATCTCGACAGTGATATGGGATGCCCCGGCATCGATCGCATTCTCCGCCAGCTCTTTCACCACGCTTGCCGGCCGTTCGACGACTTCGCCGGCTGCGATCTTATCAATTGTATTCTGATCCAGAACATGTATCTGACTCATTGATTTCTCCATCTGTTATTCAGCTTATTCTGAAGCCTGTAGAGTTCATTGAGGGCCTCGATCGGCGTGAGCGTCGTGAGATCGACCTCGCTGAGCTCTTTCAGGACATCCTCATCCTTGACCGTGTCGAAGAGCGTCATCTGCGTGAGATCGACCTCGTCGTAGTGCACGGGCTTATGCTTTTTCTGCGGGTGCGGGGAGACCGTATCGATCGCCGAGGTGATGTCGGCCTTTGAAAGCTCCCCGGCGAGCTGTTGAGCCCTCGCAAGCACTGCCTCCGGTACGCCTGCGAGCCGGGCCACCTGGACGCCGTAGCTCTTGTCAGCGCCACCCCTGACGATCTTGCGGAGGAAGACGATCGTATCCCCCTTCTCCCGGACGGCTATACAGAAATTGTTGACGCCGTCGATCTTGCCCTCGAGCTCTGTCAGTTCATGATAGTGGGTCGCAAAAAGCGTCTTTGCACCGATGATCTTGCGGTCTGCCACATACTCCACAACAGCCCATGCGATCGAGAGACCGTCGAAAGTCGAGGTCCCGCGGCCGATCTCATCGAGGATGAGCAGGCTCCGGGAGGTCGCTGACTTCAGGATATTCGCGACTTCCGACATTTCGACCATGAAGGTGCTCTGTCCGCTCGCCAGGTCATCCGAAGCGCCGACGCGGGTGAAGATCCTGTCCACGATACCGATCTTCGCTGATTTTGCAGGCACGAAGCTCCCGATCTGTGCCATCAGGACGATCAGGGCGGTCTGTCTCATGTAGGTGGATTTTCCGGCCATATTCGGTCCGGTAATGATCGAGATCCTCTTTTTCTTATTATCAAGGACCGTGTCATTGGGAACGAACGCTTCGCTTTTGATCATCTTCTCGACGACCGGATGTCTTCCGTCACGGATATCGATGACGCCGTCCGTCGCGATGGAGGGCCTTACATAGCGGTTCTTCCTCGCGACCTCCGAGAACGAGGCGTAGACGTCGATCTCGGCGATGATCTTCGCCGCATTCTGGATCCGGTGGATATTTTCCCCTATTTTATCGCGCACCTCGCTGTAGAGCTCGTACTCCAGCGTCCCGAGGCGGTCCTCCGCTCCGAGGATCTTGTCCTCGAGCTCCTTGAGGCGCGGCATGGTGTAGCGCTCTCCGCCGACGAGGGTCTGCTTCCGCGTGTAGGTATCCGGGACTTTGTCTTTGAAGGAATTCGACACTTCGATGACGTAGCCGAAGACCCGGTTGTACTTGACTTTGAGCGTGCTGATCCCGGTCTTCGCCTTCTCCTCGGCTTCGAGTTCCATGAGCCAGGTCTTGCCCTCGGTCCGGGCGCTTCTGTATGCGTCCACCTCCGCGTTGTAGTGGTCGCGGATGATCCCGCCCTCTTTCATGGCCAGAGGCGGATCGTCGATGATCGCCTTTCCGATCAGCTCGCACAGATCGTCCAGCGTGTCAAAATTTTCATAAAATGAACGGAATTTTTCAGCCGGAAGCTCCGACAGAAGCTGTTTGATATGCGGCAACATCTCCATCGATGACTTCAGTGCGACAAGATCTCTCGGGTTGGCGCTCCGGATACTGACCCTCGCCGAAAGCCGCTCCAGATCGTAGACGGGTCCGAGATATTCGCGGATCTCGGCGCAGGTGATCTCATTGTCATTGAGTGCCGCGACCGCATCAAGGCGTGCATCGATCGCCTCCTTCTCGAGGAGGGGCTGCTCGATCCAGCTGCGGAGAAGACGTCCGCCCATAGCCGTCCGCGTCCGGTCCAGGATCCAGAAGAGAGAGCCGCGTTTTTCCTTCTCGCGGAGCGTCTCCGTGAGCTCGAGGTTCCGCATCGTGGAGCCGTCGAGCACCATGAATTCCCCGGAATGATAGGGGCGGATCTCCGTGATGTGGGAAAGATCCGTCTTCTGTGTTTCAAAGAGATAGGAAAGGAGCGCTCCCGCGGCACAGATCCCGCAGGAGAAGTCCGCGATGCCGAGTCCTTCGAGGGAATTGACATGAAAATGGTCGAGCAGCGTCGTCCTGCAGACCGCATCGTCGAAGTATCTGGGATCCATGGTCTCGATAAGGATCCCGAGCCGTCCTCTGAGCTCGTCCACATCGATTCCCGACATGATAAAGGATTCACTGCAGATGATCTCGCGGGGAGCGATCTTATAGATCTCATCCGTGAGAGCCCGCAGCTTATCGACTTCCGTCAGGATGAACTCACCCGTAGAGACGTCGCAGGCCGCGATCCCGAACCTGTCTTCCACGCAGACAACGCTCATGAGAAAGATGTTGCGGTTCTCGTCCCCCTCGGCGATGTCCATATTCGTTCCGGGTGTGACGACACGGGTCACTTCCCTCTTCACGAGGCCCTTAGCGAGCTTCGGATCTTCCACCTGATCGCAGACCGCGACCTTCTGCCCTTTTTTGATGAGCTTGGAAATGTAGACATCCACAGCGTGGTAAGGAACACCGCACATCGGAGCGCGCTCGGGAAGACCGCATTCCTTTCCGGTCAGAGTGAGCTCAATAAGACCGGAGACCTTGACCGCGTCTTCGAAGAACATCTCGTAGAAGTCGCCGACGCGGTACATCAGTACACAGTCTTTATACTGCTCCTTTACTTTTTTATACTCCTGCATCATTGGGGAGAGTGCCATGTATTAACCATCCTTTGCTGCTTTATAGAATCTTTTGTCGAAGTCACAGGGAAGAGTCCTGCCGCTGCGGCGCGTGCAGCCCGCATATACTTTCACAGAACCTGCCAGGTGCCGCGCGGCGAAAATGAACTGCGTGAAAGATCAGACGGGCTGATCTTTCACGACCTCGCCCAGATAATAGAAGCCCCTGCACTCCTTAAGCAGTACCGGAACAACTTTGCCGATCATGGATGCATCTCCCGGAAGATGTACGACCAGATTATGGCTGATCCTTCCGGTCACGAGCCCGGGCTCCTTGTTCAGCTCCTCGACCAGAACGTCATGGACCTGACCTTCAAATCTTCGGCACTGCTCTTCCGCCGTTTCTTTGATCGCGGCGAGAAGGCGGTCGAAGCGCGCGTGCGCGACCTCCTCCGGTATCTGATCCGGCATGGACGCCGCCGGAGTGCCGGTCCTCTTCGAATAGATGAAGGTGAACGCGCTGTCATAGCCGACCTCGCGGACAAGACGGAGCGTACCTTCAAAGTCCTCCTCGGTCTCGCCCGGGAATCCCACGATAATATCTGTCGTAAGAGAGATATCCGGCATGGCCTTCCGGAGCTTTTTGACCAGTCCCATATAGTGTTCGAGATCATAGTGCCGGTTCATTTTTTTGAGAAGTCTGTCGCTTCCCGCCTGGACCGGAAGATGCAGATGCCGGCAGATATTCTCATGAGCCGCCATAGTCCGGATCAG
>CAMOXU010000084.1 GCA_946629525.1 uncultured Clostridia bacterium | reverse complement strand
CCATCGCCATGTATACTTCGTACATGAACGGCTATCCGCATCTTTTCTGGATTCCTGTAAGCGTTCTGGCTATCATCTCGATTTCGCTGTATATCGTAGGCCAGAAGCTTGCTGACGCAGCCGATCCGCGTACGCACATGTAACATGCAGGAGGAATATCAATGTCAGAGAATAGAAAAATTGTATTGTCTGCCAAGGACATTGAGGTCCAGTTCAGGGTCAGAGATCATTATCTCACAGCGATCCGCAACATCTCGCTGGACCTGTATGAGGGAGAGACCTTTGCGATCGTAGGCGAGAGCGGTTCCGGTAAGTCTGTTTTTACAAAGACGTTTACCGGAATGCTGGAATCCAACGGAAAGATTTCCAACGGTTCCGTCATGTTCCACGGGAAAGATTTGACAAAGCTGAAAACCGACAAGGACTGGGAAGGCATCCGCGGCGCCAAAATATCCACGATTTTCCAGGACCCGATGACTTCACTGAACCCGATCCGCACGATCGGTTCTCAGATCACCGAAGTTGTCGAAAAACATCAGGGCGTTTCCAAGGCCGAAGCAAAAAAGCAGGCGATCGAGATCATGGAACGTGTCGGCATCAAGGATGCGGCAAACCGTTTTGACGAGTATCCGTTCCAGTATTCGGGCGGTATGCGTCAGCGTATCGTTATCGCGATCGCACTCTCCTGCCATCCGGAGATCCTGATCTGCGACGAGCCGACGACGGCTCTGGATGTTACCATCCAGGCACAGATCCTGCAGCTGATCCGCGATCTGCAGAAGGAACTGGGCTTCACGACGCTCTATATTACCCACGACCTGGGCGTTGTTGCCAATGTCGCCGACCGCGTCGGCGTCATGTACGGCGGCCAGATCATCGAGTACGGCAATGTCGAGGAAATCTTCTTCGATCCGCGTCACCCCTACACCTGGGCGCTGCTCTCCAGCCTGCCCCAGCTGGGCGTCAAGGGTCAGGACCTCTACTACATCGCCGGCACGCCGCCTTCGCTTTACAATAAGATCCAGGGCGACGCATTTGCACCGCGCAATGAGCACGCCCTCAAGATCGACTTTAAACAGGAACCGCCATTCTTTAAGGTGAGCGACACGCACTACGCGAAGACATGGCTCCTTGATCCAAGAGCGCCGAAGCTTGAGAAGCCGGAGGTCATCAGGGATCTTCATGAAAAGATTAAGAAAATGACAGATAAGGGAGGAGCGTTCCATGTCGAATAATGCTAATGACAGAGAAGTAATTGTGTCCGTCAAGCATGTGGACATATCGTTCGATACCGGAGGAAAGAAGAAATTTAAAGCCGTCAGCGATGCGAACTTCGACATCTATAAGGGCGAGACATTTGCGCTCGTAGGCGAGTCCGGATCCGGCAAGACCACTCTGGGCCGCGCTATTATGCGCATCAACCCCTGCAGCGCCGGCGAAATTACATTTGAAGGAAAGAGAATTTCCGGTAAGATTTCCAAAGAAGAGGACCGAAATGTGGTCCGCAGCATCCAGATGATTTTCCAGGATCCCGCGGCGTCGCTGAATGAGAGAGCGACGATCGAGTACTGTGTATCGGAAGGCCTTCTGAATTTCCATCTGTACAAGGATGAAAATGACCGTATCGCCAAAGTAGACAAGGCTCTCCAGGATGTCGGTCTTCTGCCGGAGCACAAGTCCCGCTACCCGCATGAGTTCTCCGGTGGACAGCGCCAGCGTGTCGGTATCGCCCGCGCCATGGTCATGGAGCCGAAGTTCATCGTTGCGGACGAGCCTATCTCCGCTCTGGATGTCTCGATCCGCGCACAGGTCCTCAACCTGATGAATAAGCTGAAGGCAGAAAAGAATCTGACCTATCTCTTCATCGCCCACGATCTTTCGGTCGTCCGTTTCATCGCGGACAGGATCGCTGTTATCCACCTGGGTGAGATCGTTGAGATCGCAGAATCAGAAACTCTCTTTGAGTATCCGCTGCATCCGTACACGACAGCGCTGCTCTCGACGGTCCCGATGCCGGATCCTCTGATCGAGAAGAACAGAAAGCATAAGGTCTACGACCCCAGTGTTCTCGACCAGTCCGGTGCCCCGCGCGAGATGAAGGAAGTTCGTCCCGGCCATTTTGTCCACTGCACACCGAAGGAATACGATGAGTACTGCGCAAAGGCAGACAGGCTTGAAAAAGAAAAAGGAGTCCGTTAAAGGACTCCGTAGGCAATGACTGCCGCGATGATCAGGTATAAAATTCCGAGAAAGAGAGGATAGTTAAATGCTGCCTCTCTTTTTTTTGTCTGATCCTTTTTATATTTCTCGTAGTTTATCGTTTCGTTCGGCTTCATACCCTTCCGCATGACGAAGCTGCTTATGTCGAAATCGCCGCGCAGGGCCAGCCCGTATATAATGCCTCCGATGAGGAGGACCAACGCAATGATGGTGATCGCATCGGTAAAGAGCTGCAGCCCGGCACGCTCCGCGGAGACGGCTCTGACCGTCGGATAGCCGAGCGTTATGATGACGTGCGTCAGGAGAACACGGGGATTTATTTTTTTGAATCGTTCTATCAATTTACAGTACCTTCCTCTGTGTTTTTACAGTGTCCTGCAGAATTATATCACAAAACCGAACCTTTTACTGCTGCCCCATCGGCGCAACGATCTCCCTGTAGATCTTCCTGAAGAAGATCAGCGAAAGGACTAAGGACACGACCTCCGCGATCAGGAAGGAGAACCACACGTTGGTCACCGTTCCCGTCAGGGAGAGCAGCCAGGCCGACGGAATAAGGGCGGCAAGCTGCCTGCAGACGGATATGATCAGTGAGTAGACGCTCTTTGAAAATGCCTGGTAGATCGATCCCAGAACGATGCCGATCGCCGCCAGCGGGAAATGGATGCTGATGATCCGAAGCGCCGGGACACCGATGCGCATCATTTCCTCCGAGGCGTTGAAGAGGCCCAGAAGTGTCTCCGGGATGAGGTTGAAAAGGATCGTTCCCATGATCATGATGACAAAAGCCAGTGACAGCGAGAACCTGAGAGCCTCATCGATGCGGGATTTATTTCGCGCGCCGTAATTGTAAGCGAGGACCGGAATCAGTCCGTTATTCAGACCGAAGACCGGCATGAAGACAAAGCTCTGCAGCTTGAAGTAGACGCCGAAGACAGCTGTCGCGGTCGTCGAGAAAGCGATAAGGATCAGGTTCATAAGATAGGTCATCACAGAACCGATCGACATCATGAGGATCGAGGGAATGCCTACCGCATAGATCCTTCTGATCATCTCGCCTGAGGGCTGCAGAACGGAACGCATGGAGAAATGGATCTCTGTATTTTTCCGGATGTTAAAATAAAATCCCAGCATCGCAGCAACAGCCTGACCGATACAGGTGGCGATCGCAGCGCCGGCCACTCCCATTGCGGGCATACCGAAAAGGCCGAAGATCATGATCGGGTCCAGAATGATGTTGGTGACCGCTCCGGTCATCTGGCTGATCATACTGTAGACCGTCCTGCCGGTCGACTGGAGAAGCCGTTCGAACATCATCTGATACATGATTCCGGCGGAGACACAGGTTACGATGCGCAGATAGGTCGTCCCCATCTCTGCAATCTCAGCGTTGCCTGTCTGTGTACGTATGAAGGCCCCTGCAAAGAAGATTCCGATCAGGAAGAACAGGACAAAATTGCAGAAGGCCAGAAGGACCGCGGTATTCGCGGCCTTGTCGGATCGGTCGAACCGCCGCTCTCCCAGCGACTTCGAAAGGATCGCATTGACACCGACCCCGGTGCCGGAGCTCACCGCGATCATCAGATTCTGCAGCGGAAATGCGAGCGTGACAGCGGTCAGCGCGTCCTCGCTGAGCTGCGCGACGAAGATGCTGTCCACGACGTTGTAGAGCGCCTGGACCAGCATAGAAATCATCATCGGAAGTGACATCGAAATAATCAGCCGTTTGACGGGCATGACACCCATCTTGTTCTCTTTTCTCTCCACCCTTTTTCTCCTGATTTAAGACATCGGATGGGCAGGCTAAAACCGCCCATCCTGCGCTATGCGCACATCTCGCGGCATTGCCGCTCGATGAACGTTAGCCGTCAAATGTCCGCTCGTGCGAGCACGGCGGCCGCTCTCCGGCCCTATCGCGCAAAACTTATCCCCGGCTCTCTCACCGGGGATGTACAGACACATTGAGCTGCACTCAGTCGTCCGATCCGTTCCCGTCGTCGGCAAAGAGCGCGTCGACGAATTCGTCCGAATCGAACCTCTGCATATCGTCGATCTTCTCGCCTACTCCGATATACTTGACCGGGAAGCCGAGCTCTGACTGGATCGCGATCGCGATACCGCCCTTGGCGGTCCCGTCGAGCTTGGTAAGGACAATGCCCGTGATCGCAGTGACCTCTCCGAACTCCCGGGCCTGCATGAGCGCATTCTGCCCGGTCGTGCCGTCGAGAACGATCAGCGTCTCCAGATGCGCGTAGCCGTACTCTCTCGCGATGATCTTGAAGAGCTTGCTCATCTCCTTCATGAGGTTATTCTTGTTGTGCAGGCGGCCCGCCGTATCGACGATCAGGATATCCGTGTCACGGGCCTTGGCAGCCTGAATGGCGTCGTAAACGACCGCTCCCGGATCGCCTCCGTCCTTGCCGGTGATGATCGGGACTTTTGCGCGGTTCGCCCATTCGGTCAGCTGCTCCGCAGCTCCTGCGCGGAATGTATCCGCCGCGGCGATCAGGACAGATTTTCCCTGTTTGCGGTAGAGGTTGGCAAGCTTGCCGACCGTGGTGGTCTTTCCGACACCGTTCACGCCGATCATGAGAAGAAGCGTCTTCTGATCCTCAAAGGCGAAATCGGCTTCATTTACACGCATCTGATCCTTGATCGTGTCCATGAGAAGCTTCTTCACTTCCACGGTGTTCTGAATATTCTCGCTGATCACGCGGTCCTTGAGCTTCGATATGATCTCATCCGTCGTGCGGACGCCCATGTCGCTCATGATCATGATCTCCTCGAGCTCCTCGTAGAAGTCATCATCCACCACGTCATAGGAAGAAAAAACCTGATTGACGCTGTTCGTCACATTAAAACGGGTCTTGGCAAGACCTTTTTTCAGCTTGTCGAAAAATCCCATAGTTCACCTGCTTTCCGTTTTGACTCTTATGAACTCAGCTTATCCTCGATCAGATTGACCGAAACAAGCGTTGATACTCCCTTTTCCTGCATCGTGATGCCGTACAGTCTGTCGGCGGAAGACATCGTTCCGCGCCTGTGCGTGATGACGATGAACTGCGTGTTCTTTGTCAGCTTATGCAGATACTCGGCGAAGCGGATGACGTTGTGGTCGTCAAGCGCGGCCTCGATCTCGTCGAGAAGACAGAACGGTGAGGGCTTCAGATTCTGGATCGCAAAGAGGAGCGCTATGGCAGTCAGCGCCTTTTCTCCGCCGGACAGCTGCATCATGTTCTGCAGCTTTTTCCCCGGAGGCTCCGCGATGATGGTGATCGAAGCTTCCAGCACATCCATCTCACGGTCGATCTCGAGTCTGCCGGATCCGCCTCCGAAGAGGGCACGGAAGGTCCTGTCGAACTCACGGCTGATCTCGGCGAACTTCTCATTGAACTGCCTTCGCATTCCGCGATCCAGCTCTGCGATGATGCCCTCGAGCGTCTTCTCCGACTCAACAAGATCTGTATGCTGGGCGGACAGGAAGGTGTGTCTTTCCACGAGATTCTTATAATCCTCGATCGCGTTCACATTCACGCTCCCGAGCTTTTTGATCCCGTCCTTCACCTTTGCGATCTCCCGCTTCAGAACCTGTATATCCCTATGCTCCGGATTCCGGAATTTCCTTGCCTGGACGGGCGTCATCTCGTACTCTTCCCACAGGTACGAGATGGAGACGTCGAGCGCTTCCTCGATCTTCTCCTTCTGGGAATGGAGCCGGAAGCTCTCACGGTCCAGGGCCGTCTTCGTCTCGCTGAGCTCATCCCGGCGGGCGAAAAAGTTCCTGTGGCTCTCGGACAGCTCTGTCTTCCGCGCGGCAAGCGCAGTCTGCTCCTTAAGGTTCTCAGAAGCCTCCTCCTCGGCAGCGCGGATCGTTTCCCCGATCTTTACGATATTTGCCTGCTTTTCCTCCGCCTCACGGCTGTCCTCGATCAGATTCTCACCGATCTCGGCGTCCTCTGCGCGCAGGGATTCGATCTCCTCGGAGATCCTGTCCATATTCGAGGAAATAAAGCCCTGCTCCTGCGTGAGCGCCTGTATATTCAGGCGGATCGACGCAAGGGTGCTGCTCCGGGCATCTCTCTCCTCCACGAGCTTTGCGGCCTTCTCCTCGAGCTCACCGGTCTTCTCCGTAAGCTTCTGTTCCGCCGCTTCCGACGCCTGAAGCTCCTCCTCGATCGACCGGCTGGATTCTTTGATCTTTCTGACCTGCTCGTCGATCTCCTGATTCTCGCGGTCGAGGGCACTGCGGTCAAGCCTGTTCATGCGGATCTGATCCTCCGCCTGCTTGATGGACATCTGGGCCGTGTTCTCGCGGATGGATTCCCCGTGCAGCTTATTGCCGATGCGTACGATCTCGTCCCGCAGCGCATTCCTCTCCGTGCGCTTCTCCTCGATCCCGGCTGTGATCTCGTCGATCTCTTTTGAAAGCTTTCCGACCTCCTGATCGAGCTCCTCGATCTCACGCTTCCTGCCAAGGAGATTTTCCTTGTTGCGGAAAGCGCCGCCTGTCATCGTTCCGCCCGGCGAGAAGGATTCGCCCGCGAGCGTGACCATATAGAGGGTATGCTGATATTTCTTCCCGAGCCTGATCGCATGGTCGATCGTATCGACGACGACCGTCCGGCCGAGCAGCTGGGACCTTAAGTCCGTGTAGATCTCCTCACAGGTCGTGAGATCGCTCGCAAGACCGATCACACCCTCCTCGGAGAGCACCTCCGGGCGCACGGCATTCTTTCGCGGCCGTACGTTCGTGAGCGGCAGGAACGTCGCGCGGCCGTACTTGTTCTGCTTCAGATATTCGATGAAATACTTTGCGGTATTCTCGTTGTCGGTAATAATGTTCCTTATGCTTCCGCCGAGAGCCGTCTCGATGGCGATCTCGTATTTTTTCTCCGTGGAAATGAGATCCGCCACGACTCCGTGGATCCCCGGCTTCTTCTTTTTCTGCTCCATGACGCGGCGGATTGCGTTGCCGTAGCCCTCGTAATGCTCGTTCAGAGTGCGCAGCGAGTCAAGGCGGGAATTATCTCTGTGATAACGCGTCTGGACATCATCAAGGCGCGTATTGGCGTCATGCAGCTCGTCCTGGAGCTTTGCGACCCGTCCCTCTTTCACCGCCGATTCGGCACGAAGCGCTTCGATATGCCCGCGGATACCATTGAGATTCTCCGTCGCCAGCGCCATCTTTTCCCTGGCAGCCTGCTCCTCTTCAGTGAAGCGGAGCATACGGCTCTGCAGCTCTGCCCTCCGGATATCGATCTGCTCCAGAAGGGCTCCGTAGCGCTGCATTTTGCCTTTCACGGTCGAGCGGCTGTTCAGCATCCCTATGACATCGTTCTTTGCCCTTGTGATCCCGTCGTTGCAGGAAGCGAGCCTCTGCTCGATGTCCTTATACTTCTTCTCCTCTTTCTTCTCCTCCGCCCGGGCAGCGCCAAGTTTTCCGGATAATTCCGAAAGCTTCTCCCGGCACTCCGCAAGTTCCGCGCCGCGCTTTTCGAGGTCTTCCCGGATCGCATTCCTTCTCTGGGAATAGTGTTCCGAATTCAGATGGACGGTGTTGATCTGTTCCTTCAGAAGATCGATCTGTCCGCGGAGCTGCTCCCTCGCGAGAAGATTCTTCTGGTTCTTCTCGGTGAGCTCTGCGATCGTCTGCTCGAGTTCCTGCAGTTCATTTTCGATCGCGTCGTACTCCGACTTTGTCGCGAGGAGCTGGGCATCGACATCGCTGAGCTGGGCGTCCGTGACTTCGATCTTGTCCTGCAGCTCCTTAAGACGTCCTCCGGCCTGCTCATCCTGAACGAGATAGAGATTGATGTCGAGCTCTTTTAAAGTCTCCTTCTTTTCGAGATAGACTCTGGCTGTCTCCGACTGCCTTTTCAGAGGCTCCAGCTGGCCGGTAAGCTCAGAGAGGATATCATTCACACGGAGAAGATTCTGCTGCTCCTCCGCGAGCTTCTTCAGCGACGCGGCCTTCCTTCGCTTGAACTTGACGATGCCGGCAGCTTCGTCGAAGAGCTCCCTCCGTTCATCCGGCTTTCCGGAGATAATTCGCTCGATCTGTCCCTGACCGATGATCGAATACCCCTCCTTACCGATTCCGGTATCATAGAAAAGCTCGTGAATATCGCGGAGACGCACGGCCTGATTGTTGATCCTGTACTCGCTCTCACCGGAACGGTAGAGCCTGCGGGTCACGGTGACTTCCTCATAGGAAGTTTCCAGCGCATGGTCGCTGTTGTCAAATGTAATGGAGACCGCGGCGAAGCTCTGAGGCTTTCTGGCCTCCGTCCCAGCAAAAATGACATCCTGCATATTCCCGCCGCGGAGCTGCTTTGCGCTCTGCTCTCCCAGGACCCACCGGACCGCATCCGCGACATTGGATTTTCCGCTCCCGTTCGGACCGACGATCCCGGTAATTCCCTGGTGGAACTCGAACGTCATTTTATTGGCAAAGGACTTGAAGCCCTGCATTTCAATCTTCTTTAAGTACATAGCGTTCCTGCTTTCATTTTCCCGAGGGCAGAGAGCGCTGCCTTCTGGGAAGCGGCTTTTTTCGTACGGCCTTCTCCTCTGCCGGCTTCCACCCCGTTGACGAGAACGCTGATGGTGAAGGTCTTCGCATGATCCGGACCTTCCTCCCCGACGAGGACATATTCGATCTTTCCGCCGTCCTGCTGGACCAGCTCCTGCAGAGCAGTCTTGTTATCCCTGTAGAGGTCCTCTTTCTTCAGATCTCCCAGAATATGCTCCAGGATAAAGGTCCTGGCACATTCAAAGCCGCCGTCCAGGTACATTGCGCCGATCAGGGACTCGACGGCATCGGAAATGATGGAGTCCTTCGTCCGTCCGCCCATCTGCTCCTCGCCTCTTCCCAGGCGGAGATATTCGGGAAGTCCAAGGTCCCTGGCACAGATTGCAAGGGAGGGCTCGCATACCATGCTTGCTCTCGTGGTGGAAAGCTCGCCTTCCCCCTTCTCAGGATACTTCTTAAAAAGATATTCGGAGCTGACCGCCTCAAGGACCGCGTCCCCCAGAAATTCGAGACGCTCGTTATGACGGACGTTCTCCCTCCGGTGCTCATTGGCATAGGATGTGTGGGTCAGTGCGGTCAGCAGAAGCTTTCTGTCCTTAAAATGATATCCGCTGATCTCCTCAAGTGTGGATAAATCCGTTTTCATTCAATCCTCTTTCCTTACTCCAGATTTCGTGCCTCAAGGACTGCTTCGACCAGATCGCCGACGGAAGCATCCGATGTAAAACGATCCATGTCGAGCGCAACATCAAAAAGCTCTTCCGTCTCGACCACTATGCGGCAGACAGCGAGCGAATCCGCTCCGAGGTCTTCATAGAGCCTTGTCCTGGCCGAGACCCCTTTCGGGTCGATGCCAAGCGCGTGCGCTGTAAGATAAATTATTTTCTCAGTTTCCATAGTCGGGAAATCCCCTCTCAAGGGTCTGCAGAGTTTTCTATGAGATAAATCAGCGTCTCACTTGCGAGACGCTCGCGCCGAGCACGACCGCGCAGCGGTATCTTCCGTGCGTGCGAGTGCGCATCCTGCACGGAGTGCTTTTTGTCTCATAGGAAATCCGGAGGAATTTCCTATGAGATTAAAAAGGCTGCCGCCCCTTCGGCGGCAGCCTTCCGGTCTGCTCTTTGATTCTTCATCCGGCGATACGCCTGATGCTTTAGTCTTCCTGTTTTACGATCTCTCTTTTATTGTAAGATCCGCAGGCTTTGCAGACACGATGCGGCATCATAAGAGCGCCGCACTTGCTGCACTTGACTAACGTCGAGTTAGCCATCTTCCAATGGCCGGCTCTCGATTTGTCACGTCTTGCAGAACAATGCTTATTCTTTGGACAAATGGACATCGGTAACACCTCCTTATCCTTTAGACACTTTGGATATTATACCGAGTGAGACCTTTGCTTGTCAATATCTTTATTGAAAAACTTTTTTATGACCGCACAAGGAGGGCCGTACAAGAGGCGCGCCAATGTGTCAGGCCTGCACCTTAAATACAGGTACAGGAATGGAAATCACTCAGTTGCTCAACTTATGTAAAAACTCTCAGGCAAGACCTGCTACGCGGACTGTCTCGCGGGCGATGGCAAGCTCTTCATTGGTCGGGATGACTAAGACCTTGACCCTGGAATCCTCTGTGGAGATCTCGACTTTCTTTCCGCGGACAGAATTCTTCTCCGGATCGATCTTGATGCCGAGATATTCAAGGTTCTTGCAGACGTCTGCGCGGACCACAGAGTCATTCTCGCCGATTCCGCCGGTAAAGGTGATGGCATCCACACCGTTCATTGCTGCCGTGTAGGAGCCGATGTACTTGATGACTCTGTACTTGAATGCCTTGAGGGCGAGCTGAGCTCTCTCATTGCCTTCTGCCGCAGCGCCTTCCAGATCGCGGAAGTCGGAGGAGACGCCTGAAAGGGCAGCCACGCCGGACTTCTTGTTGAGGATCGTAAGGACCTCGTCGACCGTGAGATTCTCGCCGTTCGCGATCGTCTGTACGACAGCCGGATCCAGGTCGCCGGAGCGGGTTCCCATGATCAGACCTTCAAGTGGCGTAAGGCCCATGGATGTGTCCACGCACTTTCCGCCGATGGATGCGGAGATCGAAGCGCCGTTGCCGAGATGGCATACGATGACTCTCTGATTGCCTTCCGGAAGGTTCGCGAATTTGATCGTCTCGCCGGATACGAACATGTGGGATGTGCCGTGGAAGCCGTAGCGGCGGATGGAATACTTCTCATAGTACTTCGGATCGATGCCGTAGAGGGAAGCGGACGGC
>CAMOXU010000083.1 GCA_946629525.1 uncultured Clostridia bacterium | reverse complement strand
TGATGTCCCAAAATGAAAAATCGACGATAAAAGGCTCTGAAAAATTTTCCCTTCCACATATCTACATCGCCATCGATCTCAAGTCATTCTACGCCTCCGCAGAATGCGCAGACCGCGGCTTCGATCCTCTGACCACAAATCTGGTCGTCGCCGATCCCAGCCGGACCGAAAAGACGATCTGTCTGGCTGTATCCCCCTCCCTGAAAGCGTACGGGATTTCCGGACGGGCAAGACTCTTTGAAGTCGTGCAGAAAGTCAAAGAGGTCAATGCCGAGCGTCTTCGGAAGGCGATCCGGCTCGGTCTGGTGCAGAGATCTCCCGAGGATAACAGATACCATTTCAGCGGGTCGTCTACGAGCGCTCCCGCTCTTATCGCCGATCCCTCTCTGGAACTGACGTACCATATCGCTCCGCCCAGGATGAAGCTTTATGAGGAGATCAGCACGAAAATTGTTTCCATTTACATGAAATATGTCAGCGCCGACGACATCGTCGTTTACAGCATCGACGAATGCTTTCTGGACGTCACCGCCTATCTGAGAACCTACAACATGACTGCCCACGAGCTGGCAATCACCATGATCCGCGAAGTTCTCTCTGAAACCGGAATTACGGCGACGGCAGGCATCGGGACAAACCTTTACCTTGCAAAGATCGCGATGGATATCGTGGCAAAGCACGTTCCGGCTGACAGGGACGGCGTGCGGATCGCAGAGCTCGATGAAATGAAATACCGTGAGCTCCTCTGGTGCCACAAGCCGATCACGGACTTCTGGCGCATCGGGCCGGGAATCGCGCGGAGGCTCGAAGAACTCGGCTGCTTCACCATGGGCGACGTGGCGAGACTCAGCGAGCGGGACGAAGGACAGCTGTACAAAGCGCTCGGCATCAACGCAGAGCTGGTGATCGATCACGCCTGGGGCTGGGAGCCGACGGACGTCGCTACGATCAAAAGCTACAAGCCCGCAAGCAGCTCCCTCGGTGCCGGGCAGGTCCTGATGGAACCGTATCCTGCTGAGAAGGCAAAGCTGATCACGCGGGAAATGACCGACTCTCTGGTCCTCGAATTAGTACAGAAAAGACTGGTCACGAAGAAGATCGAGCTCACTGTCAACTATGACCGGACGTCCGTCACGCTCTCCCACCGCGGCAGAACGGCAAAGGAGAACCGGTACAAATATACCACTACCGGAAAGCCTTATCGCGGCACCGTCGGTCTTGACTACTATGGACGTCCGAGTCCTAAGCACGCTCACGGGACCGGAAATCTTGACCGGTGGACGAGCAGCACCAAACGAATCGTTCAATGCATGATGGATCTGTATGACCGGATCGTCGATCCGGACCTCACTGTCCGGCGTATCAACGTGACTGCTGTCAATCTGATCAACGAAAATGAAATTCCCGAGGAGGGTCCGGAGCAGCTCTCTCTGTTCGTGGATTATGATGCGCTGGAAAAGGAACGGAAGGCAGAGCGGGAACAGGACGAGAAGGAACGCAGGATGCAGGAAGCTGCGCTTGCCATTCAGCAGAAGTTCGGGAAGAACGCCATGCTGAAGGGAATGAATCTTCTGGATGGGGCAACGGCGAGGCAGCGGAACCGACAGATTGGCGGGCATGCGGCGGAGCAGCCGGGGGAGAATTCTTCCGGATATAAGGCAGAGGATAAAAAGCAGTAACTCCGGGTCGTTGAGCTCCGGAGTCATGATTTTGGAATTGAGGTATATTTCTATGAGTAAGGGTCTGAAAGACGGCGAGCCCAATGGCCGCGACATCTATCCGGATATCATCGATCATCCCCACTGGCAGTCCCCTGTCCGGCCGCACATGTCCCTCTATGACCGCGCGGCTCAGTTCAGCCCATTCGATGCACTTGCCGGATACAGTGACATGATCACGGAAGAACAGAGAATCACGGATGAGCAGGTCCATCTGGAAGAAGATGAACTGGAAGTATTGAATCAAAAGCTCAGTATGATTGCCGACGAGCTCAGAAGCGGCAGGCATCCTGCGTTCACCTTCACAGTTTTCATCCCCGATGAACTTAAGGCCGGGGGCCGCTATGAGACCATCACCGGACCCGTGAAAAAGATCGATCTGAATGCCAGAAAAGTGATTCTGGCAGGTGCAGGTGCGGAAGGTCCCGGAAATCTGAATCGGGTTTTGGAGATGGATCGAATCATTGAGATACGTGAGAAATCTCAGAAGACACCGTAAAAAGAGGCCAGTCGTGCCATTTCCGAAAAGCACGATTATCTGTCCAGAAAGGTATAATAATTATGAATTGGAACGAGTATGTAAATTACGTTAAAGAAACCGATTCTGAATCTTACGCACTTCTTGACGAAGCAAAAGCAGAAGCTGCTATCATCTCAGCGATGATCGAGCAGCGAAAAGAGCTCGGACTCAGCCAGAGGGAGCTTGCCTCATTATATAATATTCCTCAATCCTCAGTTGCCCGTATTGAGTCCTGTAAGACCACTCCAAAGCTGGATACAGTACTCAAGATCTGTAAACAGCTCGGACTATCCTTAACGATTTCCCCAAGTCGAGCTGTCAAATAACATCCTCACTTCGGTTCCCCTCAGTCATCACCTCATTCACAACAAGCTTTCGGCATTTTCAGTCGAAGGCTTTTTTTAGTACATCTCCGTACAATAGCGTAGCTCTCCTGTCTTCGCTTCATAAGAAATAATTTCCTGTCTTTACACAATAGCGCTGATTTTCTTGACAATCTTATGCCACAATGTTAAATATATTGATGTATTTACATATTAATGTATTAACCCGTTAAAGCACGGAGTGCGGCAGCCAAATCTCTGCTTCAGTGACAGCGCCGCCTCCCTTTATCCGGAGGTACCCTCATGAATATACTCCCGACCCTGGAAACCGTCAGCGAACTCGCCCGGTCCGGACAATACACCGTCCTGCCGGTAAGCTGCGAGATCCTCTCTGACTTTACGACCCCGATCGAAGTGCTGAGAGTCCTGAAAAACATCTCGACGCACTGCTATCTCCTGGAATCCGCCAAGGCCAATGAGACCTTTGGCCGCTATTCCTTCCTCGGATACGACCCGAAGCTCGATATTACATACATAGACGGGGAAATGAAAATCGGAAGCCTCACTGTAAAGACGGAGGATCCGTCCGGTTATCTCCGACAGATCCTTGCCGACTTCAAGAGCCCGAGATTTGATTATCTCCCATCCTTTACGGGCGGGCTCGTCGGATACTTTTCCTATGATTATCTCGGCAATAGCGAACCGTCCGTGCGATGCGCCGTGGAAGACAGCGAGGCCTTCAAGGACGTCGATCTCATGCTCTTTGACAAGGTCATCGCCTTTGACCATCTGCGGCAGAAGATCACGCTCATCGTCAACATGCTCCGATTTACGGCGTGCAGTTTCATCCCGAGTCGATCATGACGCCGGATGGAAAGCAGATGCTCAAAATTTTCATCTCTTCGGGTACGTAAAGCAGAAAGCTATAGTCAGCGGAAGTTATCGTAATGCTGTCAGCCCGTGGGTTTCACAGCTTTCCACGGATGAAGTCGTCGATACGAAGCACTAAGAAGATGCGTGTATTGAGACAGTTCTTCGTACCATCGTCAAATTCGGATATGCAATCATGAGTGAACACACTAAGAGGCGCCGTCCCATATCAGCTCACAATGCTGAATGGGCAGCGCCTCTTTTTAACATTTCTATGGAGCAAAGCGACATAGCTCTCCGGCGAGACCATCATATTGCAGACTTCGGAGCAGACCATCTTGCCGGAGAGAAGCGTCAGGTCAATGTCGATCCCTTACGTTCCGCCGGCCGCGTACATTTTCCGTATTACCATTTTCACGGCAACCTTAACTTTGTCTAATAAACTATGCGCTTTGTCATTGTAAACGCACCATTCCTCCTGTATTCTGTAGATATAAGAACTACGGCAAGACGGGAGACACATATGCCCGCGAATGCCTGGTCGGCATGAGCGGCTGCAAAGCAGTCATCCGGTCAGATCTCAAAAGTGTATTTTGAGAGGAGGACTCTACGCAATGCTTTATATCGGAATCGATCTGGGCACTTCTGCCTGCAAATTTCTCCTTACAGATGAAAAAGGTAATATTCTGAACATTGTATCCGAGGAATATCCTCTGGAGTTTCCGCAGCCCGGCTGGAGCCAGCAGAACCCCTCCGACTGGTGGAAGGCGGTAAAGCTGGGAATTCCGAAGCTGCTTGACGGTTTTAATGCCGGGGAAGTCGCCGGGATCGGCTGCGGAGGCCAGATGCACGGCCTCGTCGTCCTGGATGATCAGGATGAGGTGATCCGTCCCGCCATTTTGTGGAACGACGGCCGCACCCAGTCCCAGACCGAATATCTCAACAATGAGATCGGAAAGGAAGTCCTCGGGGCACGCACCGCAAATATCGCTTTCGCGGGATTTACCGCGCCGAAGCTTCTCTGGATGCAGGAAAATGAGCCGGACCTCTTCGCCCGGATCGCAAAAATCATGCTCCCCAAGGACTATATCAATTACAAACTGACCGGCGTTCACTGCACCGATTATTCCGACGCCGGCGGAATGCTCCTTCTGGATGTGGGGCACAAGTGCTGGAGCGAACCCATGCTGCAGGTCTGCGGCATCCGGGAAGAGCAGATGCCCCGCCTCTTTGAGAGTTGGGAATGCGTGGGGACCCTCACGAAGGAAGCCGCTGACGCGATCGGGCTCGCACAGACCGTCAAAGTCTGCGCAGGTGCCGGCGACAATGCCGCAGCGGCAGTCGGATGTGGTGTCGTAGGGGACGGCGGATGCAACATTTCCCTCGGAACATCCGGCACGATCTTCATTACCAACAGCAAGTTCAGCGTGGATTCCCGCAATGCCCTGCACAGCTTCCCGCATGCGGACGGCGGCTACCATCTGATGGGATGCATCCTCTCAGCAGCTTCCTGCAATAAATGGTGGATCGAGGACATCCTGAAGACCGACGACTACACCGGAGAACAGGCTCCGATCACCGACGATATGCTCGGCCATAACGATGTCTACTACCTGCCTTATCTGATGGGCGAGCGCAGTCCTCACAATGATCCCTCCGCCAGAGGTGCTTTCCTGGGACTTCGCATGGATACCGCCAGGGAGGACATGACGCTGGCTGTCATGGAAGGCGTGGCATTTGCCTTCCGCGACTGTCTGGATATCGCCCGGGCACAGGGGATTGAGGTAAATGTCAGCCGCGTCTGCGGCGGCGGTGCGAAAAGCCCCCTCTGGAGAAGGATTCTCGCAGGCGTTCTGGGAATCACTCTGGAGCTTCCCCAGACCGAGCAGGGCCCCGGCTACGGAGCTGCCATGCTGGCATCGGTCGCCTGCGGAGAGTATCCGGATGTCATTTCCTGCGCGAAGGCACTCACATCCGTCAGGGAGACGACCGTCCCTGAGCCGGCGCTCGTGGAAGCCTATGAAGCAAAGTATCAGGTGTGGAAGAAGCTCTACCCCGCACTGAAAGGAATTCTGTAAACATTTTCAGGCTCTTGCGAAACTCAGTGCGAAAGGTCATGCAGCACACATTTTCGCAATTCCCCGGTAAAATACTCACATAAAAGGAGGGTGACAAAATGACTGTTTATTCCGTTCATGATCCTGAGTTTATCCCGTACGGCAGAGTGATCACCGGTCTCGAGGATGCTGTCGAACAGATCCTCCCCGCTCTCGCCCAGGTCCCTGTTCCGGAGGGCACCGGCTATGTGCCGACCGAGCCTCTGCTGCAGAACCTCCCCGCCGTGGATGTAATTCGCGATCACTGCTTTGGCGGGATGCCCGTGGAGCTCGGCTGGTGCTGCGGACACAATCGCAGCCTGAACTGTCTGGAATATCACCGGGACAGCGAGTTCAATCTCGGTACGGAGGAGTTCATCCTGCTTCTTGCAAGACAGGAAGAGATCACAGACGGATTCCTCGATACCTCGAAGGTGAAGGCTTTCCTGGTTCCTGCCGGTGTGCTCGTGGAGGTCTATGCAACGACCCTGCACTATGCGCCCTGCTGCACGGACAACACGGACAGCTTCCGCGTCCTGGTCGCCCTTCCCTGGGGAACCAACACGGAGGTCCCGGAGAATTTTGAGATCAGGACTCCCGAGGATGCGCTTCTCACGGCCCGCAACAAGTGGCTTCTCGCGCATGCGGACAGCGATGAGGCGGCAAATGGTGCCATCGTCAGACTGACCGGCCCGAACCTGAGCGTCTGATCCATCAGATATCTGAAGCAGTAAATAACTAAACTTCCCACATGCATTCATGCATTAGCGACCAGGAATAAACCCGTAAGTGGGAAGTTTAGATAATAAACGGTGGTGCACTAACCTCATGCTGCGCCTGCGGCTTGCATTCGCTAAGTGCACTGCGTATACGTGAAAGGTACCAGCCTCCGCCTCCTTTCAGTCGGCGTTTTCTGGACTTTCACAGTAAATAATGTACATGTTTCAAGTCAATTATATATTCAGGAGGTAATAGCACATGATCAGCAACATCCCCTCAGTGAAACTCGGTATCGTCGCAGTCAGCCGCGACTGTTTCCCGGAGAGCCTTTCCGTGAACCGCAGAAAAGCTCTTGTGGAAGCCTACAAGGCAAAATACGACGAGGCAGATATCTATGAATGTCCCGTCTGCATCGTTGAGAGCGAGATTCATATGGTCCAGGCCCTCGCAGACATCAAGGCAGCCGGCTGCAACGCGCTCTGCGTCTATCTCGGCAACTTCGGTCCCGAAATCTCCGAGACGCTTCTCGCAAAGCACTTCGACGGTCCGAAAATGTTCTGTGCAGCTGCCGAAGAATCCCAGAACGACCTGGTACAGGGCCGCGGCGACGCATACTGCGGCATGCTCAATGCCAGCTATAACCTGAAGCTCCGCAATGTTGGCGCTTATATCCCCGAGTATCCGGTCGGCGATGCAGAGGACTGCGCGGACATGATCCACGGCTTCCTGCCCATCGCAAGAGCGATCCTCGGACTTTCCGACCTGAAGATCATCTCCTTCGGCCCGAGACCGCTGAATTTCCTGGCCTGCAACGCTCCCATCAAGCAGCTCTACAATCTGGGCGTCGAGATTGAGGAGAATTCCGAGCTGGATCTCTTCGAGGCATTCAACAATCATGCCGGCGATCCGCGCATCGCGGAAGTTGCTGCCGATATGGCTGCAGAGCTCGGCGCAGGCAACAAGAAGCCGGAGATCCTTGAGAAGCTCGCACAGTATGAGCTCACGCTTCTTGACTGGATCGAGGCACATAAGGGCTACCGCAAGTATGTTGCGATTGCAGGAAAATGCTGGCCCGCTTTCCAGACCCAGTTCGGCTTCGTTCCCTGCTATGTGAACAGCCGTCTCACTGGCCGCGGCATCCCGGTCTCCTGTGAGGTCGATATCTACGGCGCTCTGAGCGAGTACATCGGATCCTGCATCTCTCAGGATGCGGTCACTCTGCTTGACATCAATAACTCCGTCCCGAAGGATATGTACAAGGAGTCCATCGAGGGCAAATTCCCGTACACGCACAAGGATACCTTCATGGGCTTCCACTGCGGCAACACCTGCTCGAACAAGCTCAGCTTCTGCGAGATGAAGAACCAGATGATCATGGCCCGCTCACTTCCGGAGGAAGTTACCAACGGAACTCTCGAGGGCGACATCGCTCCCGGCAATATCACATTCTATCGCCTGCAGTCCACAGCGGACAGCAAGCTCTGCGCATATGTGGCTCAGGGTGAAGTCCTTCCCGTTGCGACCAGATCCTTCGGCAGCATCGGCGTCTTTGCGATCCATGAGATGGGCCGTTTCTATCGCCACGTGCTGATCGAGAAGAACTATCCGCATCACGGCGCGGTCGCCTTCGGCCACTACGGCAGAGAGCTCTTCGAGGTCTTCAAATATATCGGCGTTCCGGTCGAGGATCTCAACTACAACCAGCCGGCTTCTCTTCCGTATCCGACGGAGAACCCGTTCGCGTAACAGATCAATACTGCCCTGCAGCCGGGCAAGAATAACCGCCTGCCGCATTCACATGATGCGGCAGGCGTCTTTCGATATATAGAATGTCCGGCAGACTACTTTTTTGAATCCGGAGAAAAATTACCTTTTAGGTATTCCTCTCTAAGCTGAAAGCACCGTGATTTCGCATCAGAGATGAGTCACCTCAGGCATGCGCAGACTATCCTGATGCTCGATACATGCCTGTAAACAAGACAAAAGCAGGAGGCCCCCATGAACGAGTTGGAGATCATCCGGCACCCGCAGATCCGCGGACTGCACATTTTTTTCAACAGCATGGAATATCGAACCGCACATTTTCACTCCGAGTGGGAGCTTTTGTGCGTGATGGAGAACGACCTTCTCGCCTGCATCGGCGCACAGCAGGTCCTGCTGCATCCGGGGGACATGATCCTGATCGAGCCAAAACAGCTGCACGAGTACCACTGTGCCGGGGAACCATGCATTTTCCTCTGCATGCAGGTGTCAGAGGACCTTTTTCCGTCTCTGCGCGGCATGCACCCCGAGGACCTGTTCATCCGCAGCTGCCTCAGTGAAGAGCTTTACACTCTCCTGCACGGACAGCTTCTGGATATCATTCGGGCTTATGCTGAGCAAACGCCCCAGTATGAGCTCTATTGTATCGGCACTGCCGGACTTGTCATGCACACGCTCCTGACGAACATGCCATGCCGCAGGCTGACATCGGAGGAGATTTCTCAGCTCAATAAGAAGAACGAGCGTCTTTCAAGGTTCCTCCAGTATGTGGATCAGAACTTCAAGGGCCGGATCCTGCTCAGGGATTTCGCCCGGGAAGAAGGTCTTTCCATGAACTATCTGTCCGGTTTTCTCCGGCAGACGCTGAACCAGAGTTTTCAGGAGTATGTGGCAGCGGTTCGCTTCAATTATGCCTGCGAGCGCATGGTGAAGACCGACGACAAGCTCCTTACGATCTGCATGGACGCGGGCTTTTCCGATTACCGCTACTTCTCGGAAGCCTTTCAGAAGAGGACCGGGAAGACGCCTGAAGCCTACAGGCAGATCCTCCGGGCCGGCGGGCACAGCAACCATCTGATCCGGCACAGCATGCATTCCCGCGAGGAATTCTTCACGAGGGGAGAGACCCTCACGCTCTGCAGAAAGTACGAAACATGCTGACGAGCGCATGTAAATTTTGTAAATGCCGGCCGTCCGTCTCATGACGCAATAAGTGCCGATGATTCGGCTTCATGACGCAATGAGTACCGATGATTCAGCTTCATAACGCAATGAGTACCGATGATTCGGCTTCATAACGCTAAATATGCCGACGGAGCAATCGTCTCCGCCGGCATTCTTTTGTTGTGTCGCAATAAAGCAAAAAACGTAGAACGCCGACCCGGCGTTCTACGTTTTTTTAAGTATTTATGGTGTTCTTCTCTTCAGTTCCCGGCCCCCGGACCTGTCCCGGAAGTGAGCTCAGCATGCACCGTCCTCTTCCGGAGCGAATCCCTGCGCAGCCGCTTCTTACTCCGTACCGAAGTATTTCGTGATCAGGAAGGCGGGCGTGCAGCTCCACGCATGGCAGTAGCTGTTGATGACCGCACCGCCGTAAGGAGACGCATCCGGATCCGCCGGATCCCAGGTCTCCCAGAAGGTATCCGCGCCTGCATCGAGCATGCTTCCCCAGTAGCTGCGCATGTGTGCGTAGGCCTCATCAGTAAGCCCTGCCCGCAGGAGTGCCATCACGTAATAATGATGCATATAGGGCGTTGCGAGCGGATATTCGGCAAGAGCCTTCAGAAGTACGTCCTCTTCGTCCCCCTTCGTACAGATCCGTCCCATCAGTTCTTTCGCCTCTTCCGGCGAGGGAACATCCGCAAGCACCATCCAGATCTGGCTGTGCGGCGAGATCTGGCCGTCGGAGACATAGCATTTCCTTTCCGCATCCCAGAAAACTTCCTGCGCTCCTTTTCTCAGCTTCTCCTGCTGCTCCAGGAGCCAGCTGGCCTGTGAGTAGTCATTCTTTCTTCTGGCCAGACGGCGCGCGTAACGGATGGAGTAGATGAGGACAGCCTGCGCTGCCGCGCGCTTCAGAAGTCCTTCCGTCCAGTCGATGAACGCATCGCCCGCGGCGTCTGATTTGAGGAGCAGGCCCCTGCCGGGTGTCTCCTCGCACATCCGGAGCGACATCTCGATCTGCTGCATCGCAACGTCATAGAGGTCGTCGAGAGCCTCCGTATCATTCGTCTCCTGCAGATATTCCTCCAGAGCGACGGCATAGAACAAGGAATAATCGAAAAGCCAGGTATCGTCCGCCTGCACAGTGGGCTCCGTGAATACACAGGCCGCCACACGTCCTCCCGGAAAACGGCTTCCCCCAAAGAGATAGAGGCAGCGCTTCACAAGGTCGTTCTGCCGGAAGGTGGCATAGTTGGCTGCCGCCTGCAGACGCAGATCCCCCATCCACAGACGCCTGTCTCTCTTGGGACCATCCTCAAATACGTCCTGCATGCAGTTGGCCAGCGTCCTCACGCCGGTCTCATAGAGTCTCTTATCCAGCGGATCATCGATTTTAACCTCCGGCAGTCTCCTCGCATCGGAGGACGTCTCTGTCCTGCATTCCGCGTGGCGCACGACCAGCTTATACTTGGGCGACGTGTCCATCATGGTGATCTTCAGATAGCGGAACGCATAGCGGCGAGGCAGTGTGATCTGTGCCGGCAGCACGTCCACATGCAGATATTCCTCCTGGATCCAGCTCCGGGAGATCCAGCCGTTATATTCTTCGGTGTTCTCGCTCAGCTCCGCTATGTTCTCTGCAAACTTCAGCTTGATGTAAGCCGGAGCATCCGGATGGCTGCCGGTGTAGGACAGCTCCAGCGTCAGGTAGCCCACGATATGGGTGCCGAAATCAAGACACAGGTTCTCTCCCTTGCCGAGGGCCAGATGCGGCACCTGATGGAGGACGATCTCCTCCTTCTCGGGACTGTAGCGCTCCTTCAGCTTGAATCCGCCTACCGGCTCCGCAATTCCGTGGTGAAGAGGCGGTGCCAGTTCTGCCGCCTTGTCCAGCAATTTCGCATAGTTGTGGGGATGAAAGTCCTTGATGATACTGATCAGTGCCATTTTTTTCTCCTGATTATCTGTGACAAATACTTTGCTCTTCCGGATTCCCGAGACTTCCGGAT
>CAMOXU010000082.1 GCA_946629525.1 uncultured Clostridia bacterium | reverse complement strand
GGCCCTTCGTAATATGGATTCTCTTCCAGAGACTTCGGGTCAAAACTCACCCAGAAGGAGAGACCACCTGCAGTGAGATTCTGGGAAAGCAAGTCGGTGGCCAGCAGGTCGACCATCTCCGTGAATACCAGCTTGGCCTCATCATAAGCATAAGGGCGGGAGAGCACCTGGCCCTTGGAAAGAGAATGGCTCTTGTTCTTATAGCTTTTGATATCGCTCATGAGGCAGGGCTCAATGCCCCACACATGGTCAAGCAGGATCTCCGCGTCGATCCCGAACATCTTATAAAACTGGCCCTCGTCATACAGCGCGGCCATTGCCACATCCCCGAGGGTAAACATCGCACGTTTATGGAGTTTCCGGGCGGTACCGGGGCCAATCATCCAGAAGTCTGTCAGGGGCTGATGATCCCAGAGCAGGATCTTATACTTATCTTCATCGAGCTCGGCGATCCGGACGCCGTCCTTATCCGGTGGGGCCTTCTTCGCCACGATATCCATGCCGACCTTCGCAAGGTACAGGTTGGTGCCGATGCCGACAGTCGCAGTGATGCCTGTCTCTTTCAGGACATCCCGGATCATGGTGATTGCCATCTGGTGGGCCGGGGAAACACCGGCGGCCTTCGCATCCGCTTCATAGAAATGCAGGTAGCCAGTCACATCTATAAAGCACTCATCGATCGAATAGACGTGGATGTCCTCTGCAGCAACGTACTTCCGGTAGATCTCATAGATCTTTGACGAAACACGGATGTATTCCGCCATCCGAGGGACTGCGATCTCATAAAGAATCCGTGTGTGGTGCGCGATTTCGTATTCGCGGATCTTCTGTTTTGCTTCAAAGAGCCGGGGCCTGCCCGGAACGCCGATCGCCTTGAGTGCGGGTGAGACAGCAAGCACGATGGTCTTGTCTGTCCGGCTGTTGTCCGCCACCAGCAAGTTGCATTTCAACGGATCGTATCCACGGGATACCGCTTCCACCGAGGCGTAATAAGATTTTAAATCGATGCAGATATACGTCCTGTCCATGAACCCTCCAAACATTTGTTCTTCCATAAAGGAAAAAGAAAAGAGGGAAGGCTGACAGGTGTCAGATGGAGTCAGCCCGATCCTCTATTGTTCCCATGAATGCAGACTTTGGGACAAAGGGAACATTGAAATCGTAACCGGATTTATTCATGGAGAGCAGCTTCACCATCAGCATGTTGACGTTGACGTTCAGCAGCGAAGCGATCCGGACAACATCATTTCCTTCCTGAATTAATTCCAGCAATTCTTCATCGTCGATCAGGATGTTCGCAGCAAACTGGTTTGCTTCGAGTTCCCGCTGATCGGTGATATCAAAGATTTCCATTTCTACGAGATAGTCCCGCTTTGTCAGAGCATCCTTGTGGAGCAGGAGATGGCCAAGTTCGTGGGCGCAGGTCATCCGCTGCATCTGCAGGCTCATATTTGAATTGATGAAGATGAAGTAATTGTTCAGGTAAATCTTACAGAATCCCTTCTGCTTTTTCGTGTTAATGAACTTCACATAGTACCCGAGAAGCCTTGCCAGCTGGAACGGATCTCTGGTATCGTGCCGCTCAATCAGACGCTCGGGTATACGAAAAATTCTCTCGTCCATTCATGATCCCCCGTATGTTACTGGTCAGAGGAATCCTCTTTCCTGTAACGCTTATTGACATACTTGCGGTTATTTTTCTTCGCCTCCCAGTATGCCTCCTGCATGGCACGCATGATCTCGTCCATGTCTTCCTCTTCAATTTCCCCCCCGGCAGCGAGTACTTTGAAATCTGCAACCAGATCCCATGCCTGCCGTGCGCCGCGTCCGCCGTATTGCTCGTTGGCTCGGAGAACGAAGTCGGCGTTCTCATCCATCAGGACTTTCTCATCGACTCCGAGGGCCTCTGACAGCTTGGTGTAGGTATCCCGGCTCTTAGGCATCCGAGCACCGGATTCGTAGTTCTGAATCGTCCGCAGAGAGATCCCGGTCGCTTTTGCCAGATCATTCTGCGACATCTGTTTGGCTGCCCTCGCGTTTTTGATTTTTTCGCTCAGGTTCATGTTGGTACGTCCTTTCTAAGGTAGCGAATCGTTTGTGAACTCTGAGTTTCGTAATTGCCGCAACTTTCGTATTGACAGAGAAGAGAGATGTCTGTATACTAACTTGCGTATGTTACGCAACTCATAGGACGATCATACAGCCAGATACGCAAGTTGTCAATAGGAAGAATGAAAAAACTTTCGTGTTTTTCTCCTAAACGTTCGCATGAGACGAAAGTTAAGGAGAATGCAGGTGGCGTACTTTCAGCTCTGGTGATTGTAGTATAGCAAAAGAGGTGTACAGAAATTTGGACAATGGTGCGGAAATATATTCAAACAAAATCCCTGCCATTGAATAGTACGCGAAAATAATTCGTATTAAACCAATTATGTAAAATCATGAATGACATATTGACAGATAGTTCAAATGCATCTATAATATCAACATCAGATTGAAAAGGAGGTAAATAGATGGGCGCGGCATTTGACAAGAAGATATTGCTTGAGAACATCTCCTACCTTTTGAAAGAGAAGGAAATGAAAATCGGTGAGCTGGAAGCTGCTGCAAAAGTCAGCACCGGCTATATTTCCAGAATAACCAAGGAGGAGAATTCGAAGCCAGGTATCGATTTTATTATGAACGTGGCGGAGGTGCTTAACATCGGAATGGACACTTTGTTGAAAGTAGATCTATCAGCACAGACACCAACAGAAAGATATCTGATTTCCTTTTTTGACAAATTGATTGCAGATACTACAGCAGATAAGCTGGACTGGGGAGTTGAGAAGGCTGGGACTTTAAATCGTTTGGATACTGACATTAATGGCAATGTGAGCCACCCTCTTTTTGAATACGAGACCTTTATGGAAGAGGGTGAATCGGAGTACCCAGAAGAGGTTACCCGAGTTGTTTTTCCATCGCATAGCTTTGATGTCCATACGACGATATATGGAGATTGCTACAACCTTCGCCTTAAAAATGGTGCCTTCCTATATCTGATGAATATATGTAAGTCAGTATATAGGGTTAACGATCCAGATGCATTTGCAAAAGAAGCATGGCTTGTAGGGGCTGACTATTCTATACAGTTTTTGGCAGGTACGAAAGATGATGCGGTGCTTGCTTATCTCGTTACGCATCTTTATGCAGCGGTGGCTGAAAGCATGAAACACCCGAAATTACAGAAGGGTGCTAAGGATGCGATAGAAGCATTTATGCGAGACGACTTTACGGACGATGATGAGCCACCATTTTTCTAAAGAGGGGGGATTTGCGAATGGAGAAAAAAAGCCGTCCACGGATTGTGAAGACACCGCAGTTTAATATTCCGATCGGGGAAGCCATAAAGAATCCGGATGGTCACTATAGCCTGAGGATTAAAAAGGCGAAAAGTCAGGAAATGGAAGTGATCCCGCTGGATCAACTGAACAAGATGATCATGCAGGAAGCGGAAAAGGTATAAGGCAGCGACTCCGAAACTGAGAGACGCGCCATAAAATCAAATAGTAGTTAGCTCCAGACGAGCGGAACCGAAGATGAGTTCAGGCCGGTACGAGCATTTACAGAGAAATCTGTAAGTGTTGGTACCGGCCTTTTTTTGTTCAGGAACAGGGAGGGGGTGAGTGCAGGATGCAGCTGTCACTGAAAAATGACAACGACAAATATGAGATCGGCAATAAGATCCGTGAGCGGCGTACTGCGCTCGGCCTCTCACAGGATGAGCTGGCAGACATGGTCGGTTCAGATGGAAACTCCATCTCCCGACATGAGAACGGTACCCGGGAGATGAAGATCTCCCAGTTCTGCCAATATGCCGACGCTCTATCGGCATCCCCGGCAGACCTGATGCCGGAGCGCTTATCAAAAAAGTCGGAAGGGAAGTATGCCGAATTGATCGATACGGCAGAGGGCCTTTCTGACAGCGATCTGGAGATCCTGCTTCTTATGGCAAAACGGATGAAGGCGCAGGCTTCCTGATGCAAATTCTACCAATTGGCAGACAAACCGGGAGAAACCTGGCCGCTCTGGCTGAGGGATCTGAAGGCAGGATTTTTTAGAATATAACCATCCCAAGCGGGACTGCAGCCCACCGGGAAATACAAAGAATTGAAGCCGGATGCATACGGCTTTTCGGAAAGGAAAATGATGAAGCTCTACGAAATCAATCTGGAGATCATGCGGCTTGCGGATGCCATTCCGTTTGACGAGGAGACAGGGGAGATCCTTGGTGATGTCGATGAGTTCTATCAGCAGATCGAAGCCCTGCAGATGGAAAAGCAGCGCATCCTCGAATACCTCGCCAAGCTGGTGCTGAATCTCCGGTCGGAGGAAGAGGCTCTTAAGACAGAAGAGAAACGCCTCAAAGACAGAAGGCAGCGGCTCGAGAAGAAGGAAGACCGCCTGATCCGCGTGCTTGACCGGGAGTGTGCGGGGCAGACGACGGATCTCGGAGTGGCGACGCTTGCGTACCGGAAGACCTCCCATGTGGAAGTGGAAAATCCGACGAAGGCGGTGCGGTGGCTGAAAAGAAACAAGTTCCTCACTGCCTTCCGCGTACCCGAGCCTGAGGTCGCAAAGACGGAGGTACGGAAACTCATCAGCGCCGGAAAGAAAATTCCGGGATGCAGTATCGTCGATGACGTGTCCTGCAAATTGAAGTAAGGAGTTAAAACATGCTGAGCATTACAAAAGGAAAGACGGCCCGGGCCATGAAGGTAGTGGTTTATGGGTCGGAAGGAATCGGGAAAAGCACGTTTGCTGCCGATGCCCCAGATCCCCTCTTTATCGATACGGAAGGCAGTACGGCCCACATGGATGTGCGCCGGATCGAGAAACCGGAGACATGGGAGGAGCTGGTTGACATCGTAAAGGAAGTCGCGGTGACACCAGATATTTGTAAGACGCTGGTGCTCGATACGGCGGACTGGGCGGAGCAGCTCTGCGTTTCCCATATCTGCCAGAAGTATAAGCAGCCGAGCATCGAGAGCTTTGGTTACGGCAGGGGCTATGTGTATCTCTCCGAGGAATTTGCCCTCCTCTTGCGGGCTCTCGATCAGGTGATCGCTGCCGGAATCCACGTGATCATTACAGCCCATGCCAAGATGCGCAAGTTCGAGCAGCCGGATGAGCAGGGAGCCTATGACCGGTGGGAGATGAAGCTCTCCAAGCACGTGGCTCCGCTTTTGAAGGAATGGTGCGACATGCTCCTTTTCTTAAACTACCGCACCTATGTGGTCACGACGGAGACGAATGCGAAGAAGGCGCAGGGCGGGAAGCGTGTCATGTACACGAGCCACCATCCCTGCTGGGATGCCAAGAACCGTCAGGATCTGCCGGAGGAGCTGCCGCTGGATTTCAAGACCATCGCCCATCTCTTTTCGCTGACGCCGACGGCAGAGGCGGAAAAGCCGCTCGATCGTCTGAAAAAGATGATGGAGGAAGCCGGTATCACGGAGGAACAGATCCAGTCCGTGGTGGCAGATAAGGGGCACTACCCGAGGGAAGCCGGGATCGATACCTACAGCGATAAGTTCATCAGCGGATGGCTGATCAAGTACTGGCCACAGGTGACGAAACTGATCAAAGAGACAAGTGCAGATGCACAGTGAGGAGAAAAATACCATGAGCGATATGAATCAGAATAACCAGAACATGTTCCTTGACTGGGACGATGCCATTGAAAACGACGGGCAGGAATTTATCGTCCTGCCGGAGGGAGACTACAACTTTACCGTCACAGATTTTGAACGCGGGCGCTTCCCCGGCGGCCAGAAGATCCCGGCCTGCAATAAGGCAAGCCTGACCCTGCAGGTGCAGACAGATGATGGCGTGGCCATGTGCTTCATCGACCTGCTGCTCTACAAGACGATGGAGTGGAAACTCTCCTCATTCTTCCGCAGCATTGGCCAGAAGCAGAGAGGGCAGCGGCTTGTCATGAACTGGAACCGTGTAGTCGGAAGCCAGGGCCGGGCACACTTTAAGCCCCGCTCCTATAAAGACCGCGATGGGAATGACCGTCAGACGAATGACGTCGACCGCTTCTATGACTATGACGAGAAGAACTTCCCGAACAACGGGTTTATGGAAATCCCGGAGGGGATCGATGATGAGCTGCCGTTCAATTAAGGAGGAGAGATATGTTTTCGCTTAGACCATATCAGGCCGAGGCAAAACAGGCGATCCTTTCCGCATGGGACGAGGGGCATAGAAAGACGCTCCTCGTCCTCCCGACAGGGTGCGGGAAGACAGTTGTGTTCTCTTCGGTCACAGAAGAACAGGTAGGGAAGGGGCACCGGGTGTTGATCATGGCACACCGGGGAGAGCTCCTCGAGCAGGCAGCACAGAAATTAAAGGATGCATCTGGTCTTGATACTGTGCTGGAGAAAGCGGAGAGCAGCAGCCTCGGAAGTTTCATCCCGGTAACGGTGGGATCGGTGCAGTCCCTCTGCCAGCCATCAAGGCTCTCCCGGTTCCCGGAAGACTACTATCAGGACATTATCGTCGATGAAGCCCATCACTGCTTGTCGGACAGTTACCGCCGGGTGCTCGACCATTTCCCGGAGGCAAACGTCCTCGGTGTCACGGCGACACCGGATCGCGGGGATATGAAAAACCTCGGTGAGTTCTTTGATTCCCAGGCCTATGAATACAGCATGAGCTCTGCCATAAAAGACGGGTATCTCTGCCCGATCAAGGCGCAGATGATCCCGCTCGAACTTGATATTACCAGCGTGAAGATGAGCAGCGGCGATTTTGCGGCAGGCGAGATCGGGTCGGCATTGGAGCCGTATCTTCACCAGATCGCCGATGAGATGGTGCATTACTGCGGAGGCAGGCGGACGGTGGTATTCCTTCCGCTCATCGCAACGAGCCAGCGCTTCTGCCGGATGTTAAATGACCGGGGCCTTCGGGCAGCGGAGGTGAACGGCAACTCGGAAGACCGATCAGAGATCCTTGCTGATTTTGAAGCCGGGAAATATGACGTTCTCTGCAACAGCATGCTGCTGACAGAGGGCTGGGACTGTCCAGCGGTCGACTGCATCGTGGTGCTCAGGCCCACAAAGGTGCGATCGCTCTACCAGCAGATGGTGGGGCGCGGGATGCGACTCTCACCGGGAAAGGATCATCTTTTGCTTCTCGACTTCCTGTGGATGACAGAGCGGCACGACCTCTGCAGGCCGTCGGCGCTTATCAGTAAGGACACGAAGATCGCGGAGATGATCGATGACAAGATTGCAAAGGGCGATGAAGAGATCGACCTCATTGAAGCAGAAGAACAGGCGGAGGCAGATGTCCTTGCGCAGCGCGAAGAGGCACTGGCCCGGGAACTTGCCGAGATGCGCAGCCGCAAACGAAAGCTCGTAGATCCCCTGCAGTATGCCCTGTCCATTGCAGCAGAAGATCTGGCAAATTATACGCCGACCTTTGTATGGGAAATGGCCCCGCCATCGAAGAAGCAGCTCGCCTTCCTTGAGGGAAGGGGAATCTTTGCAGAAGGCGTGACAAATGCAGGGATGGCTTCGCTTCTCATTGACCGTCTGGTACGGCGGCAGGATGAGGGGCTGGCCACGCCCAAGCAGATCCGGCTTTTGGAACGGTACGGTTTCCGGCACGTAGGTACCTGGACATTTGAATCGGCAACGAAACTGATCGGCAGGATCGCGGGGAACAGCTGGTCACTCCCAAGGGGGATGAACCCGGCGGCCTATATGCCGTAAGGAGGGAATATGGAGAATAATACAAACATTTTGTCGGCGCTCAAGTTCTTGGATGTGGCGTCCATGACAAGGGCGGAGTGGATCGCGGTCGGCATGGCCCTTAAGACTGAAGGTTATCCTTGCTCGATCTGGGATGACTGGTCTCGGAATGACCGGCGCTACCACCCCGGGGAATGTGAGAAAAAATGGAACAGCTTTCATGGCAGCGGGAATCCTGTGAAGGGCGGAAGCATCGTGCAGATGGCAAAGGAGCGCGGCTGGACACCCTTTGGAGGAGAAAACGGCTGTATGGGCTGGGACGATACCATCGAATATGACGGCGATCCCGCCTTCACCGGCTTCTCGCAGGAGCCATGGGATCAGGCGCAGGATCTGATCGCCTATCTGGAGACACTGTTTTTGCCGGATGAAAAGGTTGGCTATGTTACGAACGATGTGTGGCAGGATGCCGATGGGCGCTGGGTGCCAAGCAAAGGCGTCTTTGACCGGACGGCAGCAGAGCTGATCGCATCCCTTAAGAAGCATCCGGATGACCTCGGCGCGACCATCGGGGACTGGAAAAAGGATGTCGGGGCATGGATTCGGTTTAACCCGGTGGACGGGCAGGGCGTAAAAAACGAGAACATCACCCGTTTCTCCTATGCCCTGGTCGAATCGGATACGCTCCCGATTCCGGAGCAGGACATTCTGTTTCGGAAGCTCGAGCTTCCGATTGCGGCCCTCGTGCACTCCGGCGGAAAGAGCCTGCATGCGATCGTGAAGGTTGATGCGGAAAACTATGAGGAATACCGGAAACGGGTCGAGTTCCTCTATGACTTCCTCGAAAAGAATGGAGTCTCCATTGATAAACAGAATCGCAATCCTTCCCGACTTTCCCGGATGCCCGGTGTCACAAGAAATGGAAACCGCCAGTATCTTGTGGCGACGAATATTGGCAGAAAGAGCTGGGTGGACTGGATGGATTTCGTGGAGGGTGTGACAGACGAGCTGCCGGATATGGTGTCGCTGTCAGCGTACAAGGACAATCCGCCGACGCTGCCGGAGGAGCTGATCGAAGGGATTCTCCGCAGGGGACACAAGATGCTGATTTCCGGTTCGTCAAAAGCAGGGAAGAGCTTTCTTCTTATGGAGCTCTGTATCGCGATCGCGGAAGGAAAGAAATGGCTCGGCTTCCCCTGCCGGAAGGGGCGCGTCCTCTATGTCAACCTGGAGATCGACCCGGCCAGCGCCATCAACCGGTTTCTCAAAATCTATGAGGCGCAGGGCCTGCCGATCCGGCAGTCGGAGAACATTATCATCTGGAACCTTCGTGGCCATGCGGTGCCGCTCGACCAGCTGGTGCCAAAGCTCATCCGGAGAGTCCGGGACATGAAACTCGACGCCATCGTGATTGACCCGATCTACAAGGTCATCACCGGCGACGAGAATTCGGCCTCCGACATGGGTGCCTTCTGTAACCAGTTCGACAAGATTTGCAATGAAACCGGTTGCAGCACAATCTACTGCCACCATCATTCCAAAGGATCACAGGGGATGAAGAAGGCGATGGATCGGGCTTCCGGGAGCGGCGTCTTTGCCAGAGACCCGGACGCACAGCTGGATATGATCGAGCTGGAGTTATCCGACGATGTGAAAAATAACGTCCGGGACGGGATGGCGACGGCGTGGCGGCTCGAATCTTCCCTCCGGGAATTCCCGAACATCCAGCCGGTGAACTTCTGGTTTGAGTATCCCATTCATAAAGTCGATACAAATGGTGTCCTCGGGGAGATGCCTGCTCAGGGCACACCGCAGGCCGGGAGACTCAACAACCCGAGATCGAAGAGCGCTGAAGAGGCAGCGGAGGAATTCCGCACTGCCTACGATGCCCTCAACATGAACGGGAGAGTTACTGTGCAGGACATGATGGAATATATGGATCTAACCGATAAAACAATCTATGCGCGGCTCAAAAAGATGGGCGGAGAGTTCGTTTTGGAGAAGGGTACGATCAAACGAGCAGGTACTGAATAAGAATGGCTTTGCAGCGCTCACTCCGAGTATTCTTCTACACTGAATATATATGACTATATATTCTTAGAATCGTTACACTCCCGAATTAGGTAGGGCTTAAAAGCCCGCCCTACCTATTCGAGGAGCGCAACGGTGACTTAAATGGCTTGGAGGAGCGCCAAAGAGGAAGAGGTGTAGAATGCATTTTTTTATCGAAATGAATCCGCCCACCGCGACGGCGCAGGAAAAGAAGGTCACGGTTGTCGGCGGGAAACCAAGATATTATGACCCGGCCCCGGTGAAGGAAGCAAGGAAGAAGCTGACTGGGAAGTTGATCTTTCATCGACCGGAGGCCCCGGTTACGGGGCCTGTGGCACTCACGACACTCTGGCTCTTTCCGAAGGGAAAGTCCCATAAGAACGGGGAATGGCGCAGCACAAAACCGGATACCGATAACCTGCAGAAGCTCCTGAAGGACTGCATGACAAAGTGCGGATTCTGGAAGGACGATGCACAGGTGGTGCGGGAGACAGTCGAAAAGCGCTGGTCGGATGAGCCAGCGGGCATCTATATCGAAATCGAGGAACTGGAGGTGGCCCATGAGAAATAATCGGAATGCGGAAGGCTATTATGACCCGACTGCCGGGATCGCCGTTTCCAGAGTGACAAGGCAGGAGAGAAAGGCACAGAAAAAGCAGTACCGTCCGCTGGTGTATCTTTGCAGCGCCTATGCTGGCGATGTGGTGCGGAACAGTCTCGCGGCGCAGGATTACTGCCGGTTTGCCGTGAAGGAAGGCTATATCCCGGTGGCGGCACACTTGCTGTTCCCACAGTTTCTGAAGGATGAAGATCCGGCGGAGCGGAAGATGGGGCTCTTCTTTGGGAACATCCTCATGGATAAATGCGATGAGGTCTGGCTGTTCGGGGAAAACTTCTCTGCCGGAATGCAGGCAGAGTATGACCGGGCCAGAAGGCGCGGGTATAAGATCCGCCGCTTCACCAAGGACTGTCAGGAGATGACGGGCCGGATCGGAGGTGGAGGCGATGGATCCTTATGAGAGACTGGCAAATGCGATCATTCTGCAGGCAGTGAAGGACTGGCGAGGCGCGATGGTACGGCTTCGGAAACGGCCCAACAACCATGACGCAGAGCGGATACGGAATGAAACAGAGAAGTTCTTTCTCTCGGGCTGGTTTGGCGTCCTTACCAAGCTCGACGGGAAAGCATTACTTCGGAAGCTGAAGGAGGAGTGACCGATATGAAAGCGAAGGAATATCTGAAGCAGGCATACAGGCTGGATCAGCGGATCAACAGCAACATCAAGGAAGTCGGTGAGCTGCGGGCGATGGCAGGCAGCATCTCCTCCCCACAGCTTTCTGCAGATAAGGTACAGACTTCCCATAATGGGGATGCTCCCTTTGAGCGGGCTCTTATGCGGATCTGGGAGATGGAGGCGAAGATCGATGCGGAGATTGATCTGTATGTCGACCTGAAGAACCAGATCCGG
>CAMOXU010000081.1 GCA_946629525.1 uncultured Clostridia bacterium | reverse complement strand
GATCCACGCCGCCGACATGGGCCACGCTGACCACAAGGTCGACGTCGCGCATGACCTCCGAATAGAGGATGTCCGGTATCTCCGAGATCTTCTTCTGCACACCGGTCTTTCTGTCATAGAAGGAGACGAACTCCAGCGTCGGGCTCTCCGTGTCCGCCGGCGAGAACCAGTCCGCAAGCGCATAGATCGTTGCGGCAATTCCCTGCCGGAAAAAGATCTTCTGGAGACCCTCGTCGTAGTCGGCCACCCACCCGCGCCCGCGAAGAGCCGCGATGGTCTTCTTCGGCTGGATCTGATACCCCGCAAAAAGCCTGGAATCCGAGGCGTCCATCTCCTCCTGAAGCTTCGGGTAGAACTCCCTGAAGACCTGCTTGAAGGGCTGCTTCGTGCCGTTCTTCGTCTGAAGCTCGAAGAAATGTCTCTGGAATCGTGCAAGCTCGCCAATTTTCATGAGCGTGACCGGATGCGCCACATAAAGGAGCACTTCCGGATCGACGGCCGGCTCATGATCCGAAAGCTCCTCCAGCGTTCCGATGATACTGCCGTCCTCACTGACGAAGACCAGCCGCCGGAGGATCCCCGCGGTCACCGGGTTCCTGCAAAGCTCTGTGAGTTCTCCCAGACTGTAGGTATCCTCTTCCTCCATCGCCCGCTCGAACATGGCTGTGCACCTTGTGTACTGATTCCTGAGCTTTGCCGCAAACTCCCTGATCCCGGCGATCGTCTCATCCTTTTTGAGCGCCGCCGGCACGGATTTCAGGACCTTGCCGCCCTCTCCCTTCGACACCAGAAATTCTGCTTTTCCGTCCGCATCGACGAGCACCCGGGCCGTATAACCGCCCGTCTCCACGCCATCAAAATACCTCCGGTTCTGGTCGACGAGCTCCGTCTCCATAGCGAGAATCAGCCTCAAGTCATCGGCGTACCCCGCCGTCGTGGCCATATTCTTGAGTGCGATCTGCACCGCGCGGGCCTCGCTCTGCCGGCGCTGCGCACCGAACTGTCTGCTCTCCTTCAGGAAATTCTGCAGGAACTCGTAGCGGTGGAGCGCATCCGCCCTGTCCTTCAACGGGATCAGACCGTAGCTCATCAAAAGGTCCTTATTTCGCTTGTCACAGATCACTTTCTCGAGCTCGTCCCGGTCGACTCTTCCGGTCGCCGCGTCGGCATATTTCCTCGCCCTCGTGTGCTTGCTGCCGTCCGCAATATATTTCGCAGCCCGATAGAGCATCGCGAAGTTCTTCTCCCCGAGCTTCTCATAGACTTCGAAGAACCAGTTGGTATCGAAGCATCCGTCGTTAAGCTCCTCCGTCGTGAGCGGAGTGTACCTCGCGATCACGGCCTTCTTGCGTTCGTCGAACCGCTCGTTCATGTGGGCCATGAAATAGTAGCAGCCGCTCTTCAGGCCCTCCATCTTAAGGACCTCCTCCGCAAGATCGAGCCACTGCGGCGCGTACATCGCCACCTCGATGAGGCGTTCTCTGGTCACTTTGTTCTGCCGGACTGCATTTTTCAGATCTGCCGCCGTCTCGTCGGGAAGCGGATGGCAGACCTTCAGGAGATGGCTCAGGCACTCTTTTTTGCCGGTCCCGCTGCCGTATGTATAGTAGGCGTTCCTGTCAAGAGGATCCTTCCCCAGCGCGAGCAGGATCTCCATGAGCCGGGAAATGCCCCGGATCCGGGAAATGCGCGAAACCGCCGGCGTAAATACCGTCGGCGTATCGCCCCTCTTCAGCTCCACGTCCAGGATCAGATTGACAATCTTTTCGTACACTTCCGCACAGAGCCTGCAGAATCGGCTCTCCATATCCACCGTGCGCTTCTCCATATCCACCGGCGCGAAGCTTTTAAGCTCCATAGCCATGGCGACCGACAGATTCGTCCGGAAGAGATCTCCGAGCTCTCCCACCGCGAACCGGAGCCCTTCCGTCTCGAAAGCCGCCTTGTAGAGGAAATCCTTCGAGATCATGCCCAGCTCGTATGCTTTCACATAAGAGAATATCGACATAAGATTGCGCGATGCGTGCGTGTAGCTCGCGGAGGGCTCGTACTCGTTGAACCGGTACACCCGGTCCGTCTCATAGAGGAGCGGGAAGAGTTCCCGGAATTCTTCGTCATTTTCAAAGCGGCAGATGCGGGCGAGAATGGGCGCGAACTTCCTGGTCCGAAGGAAGCAGGCCTTTCTTCCGACGGCCCCGTATCGCGTGGGCGCTTTCTCCATCCATCGGATCTCCTCCGGCTGCCGGAGGGCTGTAAGGACGGCCGCCTCCGCGACCCCGACCGGTATCGTGAAGTGCTTTCTGCTCGCAATAATATCAAAGATCGTCTGATAAATGCTTCGTCCTGCGTAGCTGCTCTTAAATTTCGAATCCGCATAGTGATATCCGGACCAGGCATCCCCGAAGATCTTCCTCTCCGCTTTCCGGAAAGCATCCACATCCTTCACCTCGGACTCGTCAAATCCGGACAGTATCGCAAAGGACAGATTGAAGAGGACCTTCGGCTCCCGGATGACCGAGTCATACAGCTCGTCCCAGAGCTCCGGGAAGGGATAGCGGGTCCAGAGCTCTTCGCTGTACTGATAATTCAGGAGATACAGCCCGTTCTCAAGCAGCTGCCGGTCACCGTTCGCGCTGGTGTACTCCATCTTCCCATGCTCGTCGACAAAATCCCGGATTTTATTAAAGTACGCATCCAGCTCCTTTTCAGTCAGGGAGAAATACTCTTTGAGCAGCTTCTGCTCTTCATTTTCCCCGGCGAGCTTCTTCAAAAGCTCCACTGCGCGGCCGATCCCGTTCTTCTTCCCGGCCGTCAGTCCCGCGGACAGATTCCCGGGATCATACTCCGCCGCCGGGTCGTAGAGGCCGTACCCCTTCGTGTTCAGAATGTCCCCCGTCCCCGTGCTTCCGGCGATCTCCGTATAGAGGACCTTCTCCTTGTCGGTGAGTTCTCCGCTGTCCGGAATGATCTCACGAAGGAGCTCCGCAGCAGCGGCTTTCGCCTCCTCCCCCGCCTCGCTCCGTCTCTTCAGCATATCGAGGCCCGCCAGGCGGATCTGCTCCTTATCGGAGGCGAGGAGCCTTCGGATGCTCTCCGTGATCCCGTCTTCATCCTGTTTTTCCAGGAGGTCGATGACATATCGGCGGGTCTCTTCATTTTTCAGACGAAGCTGCTTCTCCAGACGCTGCATATCCGCCTTCGAAAGAGACTGTTTCTTAAGAAGCTGCCAGGCGGCCGTCCTCGTGAAGCTCTCCTTGTCGCCCACATAGTCAAGCAGTGCTTCCTTCTGAATCTCCGTTCGCGGGTCGTGCAGAAGGACGCAGACATAGTTCCTGCGGGTATTGTAGTAGGAATCCGTGATGTCCGTAAGGCGCAGACAGACCTCATCGATGAGGTCCTGATCCTGCAGGGCATAGGCGATCATGACCATCCTCTGCGTGAGGTCGCTCTTTGTGAGAGCAACGCCGTACCAGGGAAAGATCAGGGGTGAATATTCCGCCTTCCGCTTCTTCATGCCGTCCGCAAGATCCTTAAGGATATTGTAGTGGCGTCTCGCCTGCTCCTCACTGTCAAAGAACTCCGTGACATCCAGCGGAATAAACTGCAGCTCCTGCTCGAAATTGCTGTAAACGGTCTTGTTCTCCTTATCGCGGATGCAGCTTCGGATGATCGAATCCACCTTCGCGAGGTAAGTCGGCATGAAGGCCGCCGCCATCTGCGGGTCGTCCGGATAGGTCTCGATCATCCTGTTGGCGGCCCGGGCGCTGTATTCGGAGGACTGCATATAGTGATTATAGTAGGAAATGGTCAGCCGCTGGTTCTTCGTCCCCGTCTCCACGATCTCCAGCATGCGGTCGATGGCATCCCCGGCTTCATAAAAGCCCAGAGCCCAGAGTCCTGTGACGATCAAGACGCTGTCGTCGGTCCGGGTCATCTGAAGAGCTTTCTCCCGGCTCCGGACCGCCTCGTCAAGATCCCGAAAGACTTTGGCAGAGATCCTGTCCATCGCATCCACATTGCAGATGCCAGTCCAGGTGGCGACCGCGCGTTTCACCGCCGAAAACCGCAGGAGATCGTTGTCGCGGATCGCTTCAAGGATCGTCAGGAAGGCTTCCGGACGTCCGCAGTCTGCATTTTCACAGACTGCCTGGCGTGCGCCCTCCTGAAGCTTTGCGGCCAGAAGGAACTTCGCGAGCAGCTCATGGAGCTCCGCATCCCGGGACTTTACGACAGCCCGGATGAGCGGCACCGTGACGATCGTCGTGTTGTTGTCACTTAACAGCGCGTCCTGCACGGCGCTCCTTACCGCATGATCCCCGCGGTCGATCCTTGCCGCCAGAATGTCCTCGAACTGCACCATATGAAGATCCCTTCCGGAATGATCATTGCGCTTGAAATCGAGCAGCTCCGGGTCGATCGGAGACCCGTCCGGCTGCTTCTCCGTCAGGTAGGCAAGCGGCGTCACGCCATAGATGCCGAGGACCTTGTATGCCTGCATGAGCCCGAAGGCGTCCAGTATGTGGGCTGCCGGGTCCGCAGTTCTCACGGTAGGCCGAAAGGTCGACCGTGCATACTGAAAATGAACGAACTCGTCCAGCATATAGGCAAAATCGTCCCGATACTCCGCCGGCACCAGGAGGTTAATGAGCTCCGGACAGCCCTCAAAGAGGCTCTCCTTCAAGGTCTTTCCGCCCGCTGCGGCTCTGACCCTCTCCCGTCCCCATTTTTTAAGGACCGGGAAATTGCTGTAGGGGTATCGGCTGAACTCGCTCACCGCGTCGAGGAGCTCCCGACCCTCTTTGGAAAGGCGGGCCGTCTCCTTTCTATGGGCTTCCTCCCACGCCGTGACTTTTGCCTTCTCCCATTTCGTTCTGGAATTATAATCGTATGCCATAACCGTCTCCTCCGGGAATTCCTGTCACCACATGCGTCCGGCCAGAAAGACCAGCCTGACGAAAGTCACCTCGCTCTGCTCCCTGAGCGGGATCACATCCTCCCTCTTTGTATACCGCACGCCGTCTGCGAAGAGCGCGACCAGTCCGTCGTCAAAGCAGAGAAGTGCGTTCTGCACGGCCTCCTCCTCATCTGCCTTTTTGTCATTCGGCATATCGCCGTAGGCTACCTTGCCATGCGCTGCCATATTTTCGAGCTTTTCTTCGATCGGCTCTTCATTTTCACGTAAAAAAAGACGCAGTAACTCTTCCGCGTCTTTTCGTTCGTTGTATTGCCTTACATTCTGCCGGACCGTCTCCGTGAGAAAGTCCTCCACCGTCATCACCCTGTCCGGATACTCTGCGGTCCGCCAGGTGACCGCTGCCGCCTTTCGGGATGCGCTTCTGACACTGATCCTGATGTTCATAATGCCCTCACAGGTTTTCATTTTCTGACAAATGTGCAGCACTCTGTTTCTGCTTTATATGATGAAAGTATACTCCACTTTCGGCAGGTCCTTCAAGCAGGATTGGGGCTGCTGTGTAAATCTGCTGATCTGATCGTTCCTGTTGCAGGTTTCGGAGTGTGACCGGTGATGTTGTCAGGCGGTATGCCAATTCTCTGTGCAGCATGGAAGATCGGATAAAAAGTTGGCCCTATGATGTTGTTACATCATAGGGTCGTTTTCGCTGCGAGCAGCAAACTTTAGTAAAAGTAGAAGTGCCAGTACCCGGCGGCAAAGCCTCAGTCCCGTCTTGAGACAAGATATTCAGCGACAGATTCTTCCACAACACTGTTAAGGCTTACTTTATGATTATATGCATAAACGGCAGCCCTTTTGTGAAGGTCAGGATCCTTGAATCGAACATTAAAGCTTCCCTTGAACGCCTTTTCAGGTAGTTTTCCTTCTGCAGCGCAGAGTTCAAGATAATCATCGACAGCACCGTGAAAGTCATCTATAAGTTCAGATACCGTAGTTCCCTCATAAGATATTAATGAACGAATTCCCTGAACTTTTCCAAAGAGGATTTTGTCGGTCTCGGAGAATTCTACGCTGCCGATAAAACCCTTATATTCCATTGTATTGTTCATATCAGCCCCTCCTGTTCCAGTTTCTCTCGAAGCTGCTTTACCTGGTACTCCAGAAGTTCCTTACGAGGATGTGGTTTGTGAAGCAAAATTATTCCATGCTCTTCACTTGTGAACTTCACTCGTGATCCGCTCGTCCTTCCTTTATCTGATCTGCTGAAAGACAGATACTTGAGGAGGGTCTCTGCTTCATCAAAGGTAAAGTCATGAGGTAAAGATTTTAATTTTTTTATCAGCTTATCTTTCTGTCCCATAATATATCTCCTGAGTACAGAATAGCACTAAAAGAAGCAGTCTGCAACTAAAATCAGTTGCATGAAGTGATAATTTTCTCTTCACTCGCTTCCGCGAAAAAACCTTCGCTTATACCTCTCTATATCTGTGTACATGAAAAATTACACATGCTCTGATTTCTCCTATCAGGTCTTTGCAGTCTCGACATTATTGCTGAAAGCCCGCAAGTAAAGACCGAACTCACTCTGACTATCTCTGTTTTTTCTCCATAAAGACCTGCTTACCTGGCGCATCCGTTTCAAACCGGTCTGATGCGGTGCGGACGATTGCCGTCCCATACGGAGCATCGATGAATTCACTTAAGGGAGGATCATACATCAAAGCAGAATTGACAGTCCAGAGTTCCAGATTGGATGGATCATTGACATAATCCTCTGTTTCATCTCCAACGGCAAAATACCAGCCGCTGTCTCTCTCACGCTCCGGTTCGTCCCGCATCCCGTAGCCGATCTTCCATCCGCCTTCACGCACTTTCCTGGAAACAATAACTGTCTTTGACAGGAGTTTCCTCCGCTCAACCATCGGTCTGAAGGCTTCCTGAAGGGATACGAACTGTTCCACTGTCTCACTGTCCGGTCTGACATCACTGCTCAGTGTGGTGATATCCGCGTCCCATATTCTTCGGTCGTCCGCGTTTTCAGTAAGCACTGCTGCAAGCTCCAGCAATTCCTCCGAAGATGCCTCCGTGCATTTTTCAAACAAGACGGGCTCGGCATGACCGTTCTCCTCGTAAACATAGACCGAAAGAGCTCCATCGGGGTAAAGCATTGCTTTTACGGCGCCGAGATTGTCTGCATCATTATAAAAGTCTTCAGACAGATCCGGATTATGTTATTGTAAGCAGTGCCGAATCGCCCTTGCTATATTCAGTTGTCAGAAAATGTCAGAATTTTGATGATGTACAGCTGGGACGGCTGCTCGAATATTTCGATAAGCTTTCGAACTGATCTGTATTCTGCTCCTGTCCCTGACCGGTGTGGTCGGGCTGATTGTTTATCTCAGTGGGGAAGGCCCTCGTTTCTTTTTCACAGACCCGGAAAATGTAAAAGCGGAACAAACGATCCGGGCGGGTATTTAGAACTTTTTATGGCTGGCAGGTGTAGATATGTTATAATAAAACTGGCGATAATTTTGACCGGCTATACGTACTTACATCCTTTGATTTCGCTGCTTATGTACCTTTCAATAAGTGCATCCTGTCGGACAGAACAACAATGGCCGGCAGGATACACAGATCCTTCTGGGAATTGCGGGAGAACTGAAAAGATGAAAAAGACGACCGGAAAGATAATGAGCATTTTGATTGCGTGCGTGATGGTGCTCGGGACACTGTCTGCCGCGTGTCTGCCTGTTCGCGCAGAGGAAGAAAACTCTGCTGCAGTACCGGCAGAGACGGTCCGGGAAGCTGAACCGGAAGCTGCTGCTCCGGAGGCAGCAGAGGCACAGCCGAGAGAAACTGTATCAGATGCCGGTCTGGAAGATGGATCGGCTCATGCATCTGCTCCGGAGGCGGCATCGGCACAGTCGGAGGAAGCTGTATCGGACAGCAGCCAGGAAGACGAACCAGAAGCTTCTGCTGCGCCGGAGACAGCAGAAACACAGCCGGAAGAAACGCCGGCAGCAGACCGGCCGCAGAAAACAGGGACAGGAGGAATTCTGTATCCTGCTTTCAGGGCTGAAAAAACGGTGGATGGGATTACCGTTTGTGTATCTGCCGGAGAAGGTATTTTCCCGGAAGGGGCTGCTCTGTCTGTGGAACGCATTTCTGACGGCGAACAGCAGGCCGTCGGATCTGCTGTGGAAAATTCACGTGCCGCGGATGTGACCGTCGCTGCTTCCTATACGTTCGACATCAAGGTCCTGGATCAGGAAGGAAATGAGATCCAGCCTGCTGACGGCCGCTCTGTAACGGTTTCCTTTGCGGCAGCAGAGGCAGCGGATCGGAATCTGGAAGCGTCTGTCTACCATGTTGCGGACGGAGAAGCCGAAGCACTGGACACTGTCTGTGAAGGGAATACGGTAAAAGCAGAAACAGACGGATTCTCCTACTATACCGTGGAATTTACCTACGGGACCCTGAAGTATTCACTGCCCGGGAACGGAACCGTTGCGCTCAAAACGGTACTGGATATTCTGGGACTTGCGGGAGAAGTGACAAATGCCGAAAGCAGCGCGCCGGAACTGTTCTCTGTTGATAATACAGACGGAACATGGAGGATCATTTCTCATAAATCCTTTACATCGAAGGAGACCCTGACCGTAACGATCAACGGCATTGTGTATGTGATCGAAGTGACGGATCCGGCAGAAACATATCCTGTATGGTTCAACGGCGAACAGATTACCAGTGAGACCTGCGATGATGTACTTCATGACGGAGGTTCCGTGAAATATGACCCTGTTACGAAGACAATGACCCTTGATAATCCGGAAAATTATACGCCGCCTGATCATATAGAGGCTTTGATTGTTGTCGATGGCATCACTCTGACGATTACCGGTAAAGCAGTATTTAACAAATGGGCAATATTTGAAGATGGCATCATGTTGAATAATGGAGCGGATCTGATCTTAGACAATGCGGATATTGTTTTTGATTATCCGGATATACCGATCGAGTCAGGTTACGGAAATGATGTAACAATCCAGAACAGTCATATTGAGGCATTGGGAGATTACTATTATGGAATTACTGCTGATAATATTGTATTCAAGAACTCAACAGTGATAGCCGGCGGATTCGATTATGGCTTGTATGTATATTCCGGGCTTGAGATGGTCGACGGATACGTAGATTCGTCAGCTACTTGTATAACGGATGGGGATGCCATTATCAATGGCGGGACATTGCTCGGTATGATTGACGCAAAAGCAGGGGATATCATCATTAACGGAGGGACCGTATGGGCCAACGGTGAAAGAACATTGTGGCCAAATGGATATGCGTATGGCCTCAAGGCTGAGGGGACTATTCAGATAGGCGAAGGCATCAGCAGTGTTATAGCGGAAGGAGAAAATGCCCTTCTTGCCGGAGACAAAATTGAGATCGCCTCCACGAATGTGGTCGATTACCCGTTTACCGGTACGTTCGTTCCGGGGCCGCCGCCCTGGTACACAGAGTATGTCACGCTCAGCTCAGGCGCAGGTACGGAACCTGCGAATTATGTCAGAATCCTTCCTTATGGAAGCCATAAAATAGAATATGACGCGAACGGCCACGGGAAAGATCCGGTGACCCGGTATGTAAAAGACGGAGAAACAGCTCCGGTACCGATCGATCCGAAGGAAAAGGGATATACGTTCGGCGGGTGGTATACGGAAGCCGGATGTATCAATGAGTATGATTTCACGCAGCCTGTGTATTCGGACGTGTTTTTGTATGCCAAGTGGTACGCCGATGTGAATGTGACTTTTGATGTCCGGGGGCATGGATATGCTCCGAGTCAACAGACATTCCCATATGGAGGCACTGCGACACAGCCGAAAGACCCGTATGCCGAAGGGTATACCTTTGCCGGGTGGTATACAGATCCGGAATGCACGGGCGAATACGATTTCAGCATCCCTGTCACAGCGGATATCACAGTGTATGCCCTGTGGCTGGCGGACCCGATCGTTACGTTTGACGTCCAGGGACACGGCACTGCGCCCGAAGCACAGCAGATCAAATACGGAGATACTGCGACAGAACCGGCAGAACCGTCCGCAGAGGGGTACAGCTTCGCCGGATGGTTTACAGATTCGGAATGCACAAGCGAATACGATTTCAGCGCCCCGCTGACAGAGGATATTACACTGTATGCCCGGTGGCTGGCGGACGTAGCTGTAACGTTTGACGTTCAGGGACACGGCACTGCTCCGGAAACACAGAAGATAAAGAACGGAGATACCGCGACAGAACCGGCAGAGCCATCCGCAGAGGGATACACCTTCCGGGGCTGGTATACAGATGCGGCGTGTACAGCCGAATATGATTTCAGCGATCCTGTCACGGCAGATATCACGCTGTATGCCCGATGGCTGGTCAATGTAAACGGCCTGAAGCTTCATGCTGACGGAACGAAAAAGGACGGAACCTATTACATTTTGAATACAGACGTGCTGGAACCGGTCTTTGAGAAAGACACGGAAGAAGCTGCAGTTGAACTCGGTCATCTCTGCACGGACAGCAGCTGCAGTAATGTGATCACAGAGCTGCCGGAGAAAGGAACGACATATTTCTTCACAGTGTATATGAAGGATGTCAGTTCTTACGAAAAAGGCATTCAGCGGATCATGTTCCTGCCGGAGATCGCCAATAATATCGATGCGTCCGCGGAGGATGCGGTGATTGAATTTGACGGGCTCGTCAGCAGCGAAAACGGAGATGCCGTCACACTTCTGTTCAAATATACTGAAAATGAAATTATATACACCATCTCAAAAGGCGCTGATGCCTCCTGGACGAAAGGGACTTCGACCGGAGTGGACTACACGGTCAACCGGAACATCAATGACAGTAAGACATACGGATTATTTGAAAGCATTGAGGTGGACGGTAAAACGGTGGATGCGTCACAGTATACTGCTGCATCAGGCAGTCTGAATGCATCCTTCAAAGCAGCTTATCTGGAGACACTTTCCGAAGGCGTGCATACCGTGACTTTCCTGTTCAAGGATGGAAGCGTCGGAACGAAACTTACGATCAAGCCAAAGCCTGCGGTGAAGGCAGGCAGCGCAGGATCGTCAGCTGTGAAGTCGGTGTCATCAGGGAAATCACAGTCCTCCGGGAAAACAAGTCCGGGTACAGGCGACGCAAATCACCCTGTGCTGTGGATCGTGCTTTTGCTCCTGTCCCTGGCCGGCGTGGTCGGGCTGATCGTTTATCGCAGAAGACATAATTCATGATCCTGGTCAACTTCTCGGAGATTGAATCTCGGAGAATCCTTGCTTAATTTTCTTGAAAAAGAAGAAACGGGACTGGAGTGAATAGCTTCAGTCTCGTTTTTTCTTTTCCGCAGAGAAATACCTTTTTGCGGATGGGAGCTGCGCAAAGAGGATTTCACATAGGTATCCGATGCATCTTTACAGGCAGATTGTTAATGATCTCTTGATATGACACTCAGCTGATCTGCCTCCATGTCATAAATCT
>CAMOXU010000080.1 GCA_946629525.1 uncultured Clostridia bacterium | reverse complement strand
CGGGCAGTCGATGGGCGGCTATGTTTCCCAATGCTTTATGCAGAAATATCCCGGCGAGGCAGCCGGCTTCATCTCCATTGATTCGGCACCTCTGAAACGCTGCTATGTGACAGGAACGGAGATCTGGCTTCTGAAGAGAACGGAACCCATGTACCGCGCTTTCCCATGGAGGATCCTTATGAAGATCGGCGCTGACGGATGCTCAGTCAGCGTATATGGGCGAAGACTGATGCGCAGTTTTCTGGATTCCTACACAAAGGATGAGTACTGCAAACTGGCCGGTCACGGGATGAAACTCCTGGCGGAGGCCATGGAAGCGGACCTCCCGTATGTGATCAATTGTCCCGTGATCCTGATCTGCGGAGAGAAGGACCGGGCGGGATCCGCAAAAAGCTATAATCGCAGATGGGCGAAAAGAGAAAAAATTCCGGTCTGTTGGATCAAAAATGCCGGACACAATTCCAATACAGATAAACCGGAGGAAGTAAACAGGATCATTCGGGTCTTTGTCCGGTCCATTAAGGAGGAACATCCATGAATAAAGCGCTTTTTATCCGGGCAATCTCCAGATTTCTGGCAGGACTGCTGCTGGTTTCGGGCTTACTTTTCATACCTGCGGGGACATGGGACTATCCCCAGAGCTGGCTCCTTCTGGGAATCCTGTTTGTCCCGATGTTCATTGCAGGGCTTGTCATGATGAAAAAGAATCCGGAACTGCTGAAGAAACGATTGAATGTCAGAGAAGAGAAGACGGAGCAGCGACAGGTCATTTTATTCAGCGGAATCATGTTTCTGGCGGCTTTTATTTCTGCGGGGATCAGTTTCCGATATCAATGGCTGATGCTTCCTGCTCCGGTCAGTTTGCTGGCGGTGATCGTATTTCTGACTGCATATGCACTTTATGCAGAAGTCCTACGGGAGAACACTTATCTCTCAAGGACGGTGGAAGTTCAGGAAAATCAAAAGGTGATCGATACCGGCCTCTATGGTGTTGTCAGGCATCCCATGTATATGGCGACGGTGTTTTTATTTCTTGCCATGCCGCTGGTGCTGGGATCCGTGATTTCCTTCGCTATTATGCTGCTGTACATTCCGATCATTATAAAACGGATCCGTAATGAAGAACTGGTTTTGGCAGAAGGTCTCCCCGGTTACAGGAAATACATGGAGAAAGTAAAATACAGGTTAATACCTTTTGTCTGGTGAGCAGATGACCGATGTCTGTCGGTCTGTTTCGGGAGACGTTATATTTGTCTTAAATCAGAAAGATAACCGGCCAGGCCCTGAAGGACATGTCCGGCAGCCGCAAAGAGACGATCGCTTCGCATCCGCGTGATGCGGCAGGAAGGCGAGGAGGTCCCCGTGGTCTGCCGGTTGTTTCACATATAAAAACTTGTTATAATTTGTTTCTCAGATGATTCGGGAACAGAAGGAAGAGTATATTTCTGCTTTGAAGGAGACCGCGGCAAGAATCAACAATTATCTTGGAGGGAAAGCAGAGGACGGTATAGATTAACGAGGAACTGACAGAAGAACTGAAGAAGATTTTGGAGAGATGGAATTATGACGAAGAAGACGCTTCCCTGTTTACTGTTAACAGCGAGTATCCTGCCTGCAGTGATCAGCCTGCTTACAGCCTGTCAGCTGACCGGGGCGGAGACCGGGTCCATCCGGAGACCGGAAGAAGACCGCGCCGTTATGCTGCCGGCTCACAAATACGAGCCCGGCGGGTCAGTGGAGGTCGAGGGCAGACAGGGCGTATGCTGTGAAGGGGATTACTTCTGGGTGAGCGGCTCCGCCACACTGGCAAAATATGATAGGAACTGGAATCTGATTTCGAAAAATGAAGCTCCGTTCGAAGGATATGAGATAGAAGTCAACCATATCGGAGATATCGATGTATACGAAAATGAATTATATATAAGTGCTGAGTATTTTATGGATGGTGTTGGAAAAAACATCCAGATAGCAGTCTACGACGGCGATACGCTTGAACTGAAACGCACATTTCCCTTCGAAGAAGAGAGCGGGCAGCTGGAGTGCTCCGGAATTGCGGTGGATCCGGATACAAAGACAGTGTGGATGTGTTCCTGGGTCGGGGAAGAGAGCGGAAGGTATCTGTACAGGTACGACCTGAATACAGGAGAATATCTGGGAAAGATTCATATGCAGATGCCGCCGCAGTGGATACAGGGAATGGCTTATTATGACGGATGCTTCTATCTGACGGCGGATGACGGCAACGCGGATGACAATGAGCCGGATCACCTTTATCGGACGCAGGTGTCTGAAGACCGCTCCAATTGCACGGTGACACTCGAGAGGACATTTGATGATGTGACAAGACAGGGAGAGATCGAAGGCCTGACCTTCGATAAAAAGGAAGGCCGCCTGCTTCTTCTCTATAACAGAGGGGCGAGGATCGTGCTTGGCATGCCGAAGGGCTTCTACGAGGGATACGACAGAGAGATATCTGAGGTCTTCTCATACAAAATAAATCCTTGACATTTATGAGTTCCATATGATTCCGGAACAGCTGACGAACCGGACTGCCTGTCATAAGGCGGTCCGGTTTGTCCACTTTACCACGTTTTTACAGTAATCCGGTTACAGGTCTTACATTGTGCGTTTATATTGAGACTCAATAAGGAGGTTCCTGTATGATTTATTGTGTGGAAGATGACAGTGCTATCCGGGACCTTATGGTCTACACACTGAAGGCATGCGGATTTGAAGCACTGGGTTTTGAAAATGATACCGGTTTTTGGGAGGCAATGAGAGAGCAGAGGCCTGAAATGATCTTACTGGATGTTATGTTGCCCGGCGAAGACGGCATGACGATCCTTCGAAAGCTTCGAAATTCTCCTGTTACATCAGGGATCCCTGTCATTATGGCAACTGCAAAAGACAGCGAGTATGACAAAGTCATGGGTCTCGATTCCGGTGCGGACGATTATCTCGTGAAGCCGTTCGGCATGATGGAAATGGTCTCACGCATAAAGGCGGTTCTTCGACGCTCCGGCAATCATCAGGATCTGACTTTATCCTGCGGGATGATCCTGATGGATAAGAACAAGCATACAGTGAAAGTCGATGGGGAGCCTGTCCTGCTGACTTTGAAAGAATATGAGCTGCTGAAGCTTTTCATGGAGAGCAACGGGAGGGTCTTCACAAGAGATAATATCCTGCAGAGCGTGTGGGGCATCAATTTTTCGGGTGAGACAAGAACGGTAGATGTCCACATCGGTACGCTCAGGACCAAGCTTGAGAAGGCGGGAGATTATATCCGGACCATTCGGGGCGTCGGATATAAGATGGAGATGGCACATGAGCAGTAAAATTTTCAGGGCGATCTGGATCGTTGCCCTTACGGTTTTTCTGGCCTCTTTACTTTTGATCATGGGATCTTTGTACGGATATTTTTCTTCTTTACAGAAGAAACAGCTCCGTATAGAGACGGAGCTGGCCGCGCAGGGCGTCACGCTTTCCGGAGCAGATTATTTTGACGGACTGGATGACGGGGATTACCGGATCACCTGGGTCAGCCCGGAGGGGGAAGTCTTATATGACGATGAGGCGGATACCACGACCATGCAGAATCATATGGAGCGTCCGGAGATCAGGCAGGCGCTGAAAGAGGGATATGGAGAGTCCGCCAGACAATCCTACACGCTTGCAGATCAGCAGTACTATGCGGCCAAACGGCTCCCGGACGGATCCGTGCTCCGCATGTCTGTCGCTCAGCTGTCCGTATGGAGCCTTCTCTTCGGTTTTGCCCAGCCGATCTGTTTTGTGATCCTTGTCGCTCTGATCCTTTCCTATGTGCTGGCCTCACGGATCGCCGCGAAGATCATCAAGCCGATCAATGAGCTCGACCTCGCGCATCCGACCCGGTACTATGGAAAGAAAAACTATGAGGAGATAGAGCCTCTGCTCTGCCATATCGCAACGCAGCAGGCCCAGCTGAAGAGCGATCATGAAAAAATTGAAAAAGCTGCGCTGATCCGACAGGAATTCAGCGCGAATGTCTCTCATGAACTGAAAACGCCGCTTCATTCGATCTCCGGATATGCGGAGCTTCTCGGAAACGGGCTGGTCAGGGAAGAAGATATTAAGCCCTTTGCGGAAAAGATCTACGCGGAATCCCGGCGCATGACAAGACTGATCGAGGATATTATTGACCTGACGAAGCTGGACAACGGCGGAACAGAGATGAAATGGGAGAACTGCGATTTTTATCGGATCGCCGAAAATGCAGTCGATACGCTGGAAGCCGCAATCTCAGCCAGGGAGATCAGTGTTTCCGTCAGCGGGGAAAGTGCTCCTTTAACGGCAGTCCCGCAGCTGCTGTACAGCATCGCATATAACCTGTGCGACAATGCCGTTAAGTACAATCGCCGCGGAGGCAGTATCAGTGTATCCGTATCGCAGGACGAACGGCATACTGTGCTCACTGTGAAAGATACGGGGATCGGTATTCCGGAAGAGGAGCAGGAACGTATATTTGAACGCTTTTATCGCGTGGACAAAAGCAGGAGCAAGGAGGCGGGCGGTACAGGCCTTGGACTCTCCATTGTCAAGCATGCGGTCCTGATCCACAACGGGACGATCGAACTGAACAGTGTTCCCGGCGAAGGATCGGAGTTCATCGTGACGATACCGAACCGGCCTCGGAACGGAATGTAATATAAGGAAATGTGTGCAAATTATTTGCACATTACATGCATTTTACAGAAGCGTGATAACGGATTTGATATTAACTCTCTATTCTGTAACTGTGACATGAAGGCGGTCCGGGACCTGTCCGGCTGACGGGGATCGGAACCGTAAACTATTGCAGAATGGAGATTATCTTATGGACCTATTTGATGTACTGGATCTGATCGGCGGCTTAAGCCTGTTCCTGTTTGGCATGACGCTGATGGGGCAGGCTCTGGAGCGCCGTGCGGGAAACGGATTAAAGACACTCCTGGGGAGGATGACGAACAACAGATTTGCCGGCCTTCTGACAGGACTTGGCGTTACGGCCATCATACAGAGCTCGTCGGCGACAACGGTCATGGTGGTCGGCTTTGTCAACTCGGGGCTGATGACCCTGAAGCAGTCCGTCAATGTCATTATGGGAGCCAATATCGGTACGACGGTGACCGCATGGATATTAAGCCTTGCCGGGATCGAGAGCAGCAACTTTTTCATCCGACTGTTAAAACCGACATCGTTCACACCGGTCCTTGCGCTGGCAGGCATCTCTCTTTATATGATGTCAAAAAACAATAAGCGGAAAGATACCGGGATGATCCTGCTCGGATTTGCCACGCTGATGTTCGGCATGGACGCCATGTCCGGTGCTGTTTCCGGGCTCAGGGATGTACCGGGTTTCCGGCAGCTTTTCCTGACATTCACGAATCCGGTCCTGGGAGTTCTTGCCGGTGCAGTTCTCACGGCGATCATTCAGTCAAGTTCCGCTTCTGTAGGTATCCTTCAGGCACTTGCGTCAACGGGAAGCGTCACCTACGGCGCAGCCATTCCGATCCTCATGGGACAGCATATCGGAACCTGCATTACGGCGATGCTGTCATCCATCGGGGCGAATAAAAATGCAAAAAGGGCCGCACTCGTACATCTGTCCTTTAATGTGATCGGTTCCGCTGTGTGGCTGACGGTGTTCTGTATCATCAAGGGATTGTTCGCTCCGGCGCTTCTCTCAGAGTCTGCAAGCCTGATCGGAATAGCAATGTTCCATTCTATTATCAGTCTGGCGAGTGTGGTTTTGATGTTCCCGTTCGGGTCATTTTTGGAAAAGCTGGTCTGCAGACTGATCCCTGACACAAAAGGAGCAGAAGAGACTCAGAAGCTGGACGAGCGTCTGTTCGGGAGTCCGGCGCTCGCACTGAATCAGTGCAGACAGGTCCTCACCTCTATGGCGGTCCTTACCATGGACTCTTTCCGTAAAAGCCTCGATTGCATCAGGAAATATGACGAACTGACAGCGGAAGAAATACGCAGAGCGGAGGATGAAACGGATCATTACGAGGATATCATCGGGACATATCTTTTAAAACTGACGTCTCTCCATCTGAGTGAGGAGGAGAGTGCCCGGGCAACAGAATACATGAAACTCATCGGGGACTATGAACGCATTGCCGATCACGCGGTGAACGTTCTGGAATCTGCGGAAGAAATGAAAAGCAAGGGCGTAAAGCTTTCAGAGAAAGCGGCGGCGGAATATGAAATCATCTGTGATGCGGTAACGGAAATACTTGATCTTTCTTATCAGGCATTTTCAAAAGATGATTTGCATGCGGCACGGAAGACGGAACCTCTCGAGCAGGTGATCGATAAGCTGAAAGAGGAACTGCGGACCCGACATTTTATCCGCCTTCAGAACAGACAATGTTCTATGGCAGCGGGATTTATCTGGTCGGATCTGCTGACGAACCTCGAGCGCGTGTCGGATCACTGTTCAAATATTTCAGGATGTGTTCTTGATACGGCAGACAGAAATATGAACATACATGAAAACCATCACATCATCAGGGCCTCGGCGGAAGACTACGGGCAGCAGTACAATATGTATCTGGCAAGGTACTGCGGTGATGTGGTATAAAGAATTCCCCCGTCTTTGCTCCATCAGGGCAGAAACGGGGGAATTCTTTTGTGTCAAAGTTCCGGTGCGGGAATATTGAAAGGAGAAATATTTATTTCCGGTAAAATCCTCCTGTCAAAGTTCCGGTACGGGAATATCGAAAGGAGAAATATTTATCTCAGTGGGGAAGACCCCCGCTTCTATAAGCGGGGGATAGGTCAATATCCTGCTCGTCTCAGTGGCGGGTTTCAATCCCCCACTGAGATAAACGCTCCGCGAGGATGCGCAGGGATTCGGTTTGGAAGATGTCAGCTTGCGCTGACCCGAATCCCGCGCCAATTCTTGCGAGCGAGAATTGAATTCCTGGAAAAGATATTGTCAAAGTTCCAGTACGAGAACGCCGAAGGCCGGAATGCTTATTTCTCCGAAGAGAGATTCATTCTTCACCATATCACGCATTTCCCTGTATAACTGCACTGTCTGCGCTTCCGGCAGATAGTTGAGCAGCACGAAGAAGCGCCGGCCGTCCTTCTGCCGTTCCGCGATCTCCACTGCCTGAGGCACGTCAAAAAGATCGTCAAAACGTCCGGTCAGCCCCGTGTATGCAAACAACCTCTTAAGAATGGACTGTGAGAAAGTGCTGCCCCAGTGGATACAGCGGCCGACCCCGAGCGGATGTTCCGTGAGTGCTGCCGTTCCGGCGAACCAGGAGCTGTCGAAGCGGGCGATCACAGTGGTGTCCTCCCCTGCCTCCAGCTGATCCTGGAACACGGGGGCTTCGATGCGCTCATCATCCCAACGGACTGTGACGGCGGGCTCCGCCGGATGCTGGAAGCCGGACTCCCGCACAGTGCTGCCGGTGAGGCTTCCGAGAAGTCCGGGAGGAGGCAGCATGACACACTGGCCGTTCTCCTGCTTATAGCCCGTACGGCATCCGAGGATCAGCGTTCCGCCCTGCTCCACATAGGCTTTCAGCAGAGAGACTCTTGCCTCGGTCATGATGGCGGGATGAGGATAGATGAGCACAGAATATCTGCAAAGATCCCGAAGCTCGGAGTCATCTGATAAATGGCAGTAGTCACAGGGAATATGATCAAGCTGTGCCTGGCGGTAGATCGCGGCTTCGTCCGGCCAGGTCAGCCGCCCGTGCCAGACGTCGATTTCCGCGTCGCAGGCGTTGTCGAAGTCCCTGACGATGGCAAGCGGCGCAATATAGTCCGATCCGCAGAGAGGAGCGATCTTCGGCAGCATGGAGGCAAATTCCTTCACCTCCTGCAGGCGGCGGTTGTCCCGGTTGTCATAGTCGAGGATCCCGTGCCAGTACATCTCCGTACCGAAGGTGCAGGTGCGCCAGCGGAAGAAGGATACATAATCCGCACCGTGCGCAATGCTCTGCATGGCCCAGAGTCTGATCTGACCGGGGCGAGGCTGCGGACCTTCCATGCGGGTGACCCAGCTGCCGGCACCGGCTTGCTGTTCAAGAATACTGAAATGCGGGCAGATTCCCCGCACTTCGCTGAGCTGCCTGCCGTATCGGCGGTCGTTCAGATCGCCGTCCGTACCGAAGCCGGTCTCACTGAGGAGCTTCGAACGGTCGAGGCCGAAGGCAAAGTTCGGGTAACTGTCATAGCCGAAAATATCCAGGCTCTCCTCATTCATCTTCGGGTTGTCGATATGACCGAAGAGGGCGTTGGTGGTGACAAAATCGCCGGGCTTTTTGTATCTGTGCAGGATGTCCGCCTGCAGCTTGCAGAAACTGCGGGTGCTCTCGGAGACAAAGCGGAGATAGTCCAGCCTCTGATGGGGATTCCATCCCTCGTTCAGCACGTGTCCGGGAAGACGGATCTCCTCCCAATCTGTATAGGTCTGGTTCCAGAACCGGGTTCCCCATGCCAGGTTCAGCGCATCGAGGCTTTCGTATTTCTCTTTCAGGAAAAGACGAAAGGCTGCCTGATCCGCCTCCGAGTGGAACTCGCAGGTCTCGCAGTTCATCTCGTTGTCGATCTGCCAGCCGCAGATCGCCGGGTGCTTTCCGTAATGCGAAGCCAGAGCCGTGACGATGGCCCTGACCTTCTCCCGATAGACCGGTGAATTGTAGTTATAATGCCGTCTGGCGCCGTGTTCATAGGGAATCCCGTCCATATCGGCGTTCAGGACCTCCGGATATTTCTGCGTAAGCCAGGCGGGCGGCGTCGCGGTCGGCGTGCCGAAGATGACTTTCATGCCTTTTTCGGCACAGAGGTCCAGGAATCGGTCGAAGAAGTCGAAGCGAAAAACACCCTCCTCCGGCTCAGTCAGGTTCCAGGAAAACTCCGCTATGCGGACGACCCGGATCCCGGCGGCCAGCATCCGGGTGAGATCGCTCTCCCAGAGACTTTCCTCCCAGTGCTCGGGATAATAGCACACACCTACAGTGTATTCCGGCCATTGATAATTCTGTCTTTTCATGAATGCATCCTCTCGCTTTCTATTTTACGGCACAGTGCCGGAGCCTGCCCGAAACGGCAGGGTCTTTATCGTCAGGTTTCAGGAACGTCTCTGTGTTCCTGCCTCGCGCCGCAGGGTGCGAAGCACATCCGCAGATGAGCGCATTTATTTTATCAAAAAGGATCCTGAACGGCTATCTGTTTTTCGTTACGGGAGCAATCTTCCTACGGATGCGCGTCAGGGGAAAATGCGTAAAGATCGAAAAGAGATGAAAATGGTAAAAGCATGTTGATAGGATGTCTGGAAATGCAGTATAAATAAAATGATGGAATATCAGAGTGAGGTCCGAAGGGGGGATCAGTATGCGATTAGTTGACAGTTTCCCGACAGACAGAATCAAGGATATTGAATACCGGATCGGTCGTGTGCTCCCTTTCGGAGCATCATTAGTGGAAGACGGCGGCGTCAATTTCAGCATTTTCTCGAAAGAGGCGACCAGCTGCACGCTGCTGCTTTTTCATCCGGGAAGTGGAAGATATCTGAAGTGATCACAGTTACAGGGCTGTCGCAGTAAGACAAATCACCACTATATATGACAGATGTCATTTGCAAATATCTGCCATATATAGTGGCGACTCCGTCTAATGCGACAGCCCCTTTTTAGGTATTCGCCTCAGGCATAGCGCCGCATGGGATATAAGCATGACACACCATATTGACACAGTGTCAGAACGTGCATATAATAAAGGTACTGACAGAACGTCAGTACCTGGAAAAACGAAGAATCCAGAAGGACCCTGTGTGCCGCATCCGCGCGCAGGCGTCATGGCTTTAAACAGGCATTTCGCATGTGCCGCGCCCGCTCGCAGGTGTCATGGCTCCATACAGGCATTCCGCAGCGAAGAAGCATGTCTGGTCTGCAGGTGGCCGGGAGACAGGACAGGTGCCTGCGAAACCATATAATATGGAGTTTCGCAAACGCCTGAGAAGATCACAATAATACAAGGAGGAAAAACAAATGGCTGAAATAATCGTACAGACCGCAGGAAGAAATCAACTTGGAGAATTCGCGCCGATGTTCGCGCATCTCAATGACGACGTACTCTTCGGGGAAGTGTGGAATGAGGAAGCAATCGACGTAAAGACAAAGTGCATCATTACAGTTGTTTCCCTGATGGCTTCCGGAATCACGGATTCCTCCCTGACATATCATCTGCAGAATGCCAAAGCGCACGGCGTGACGAAAGAGGAGATCGCCGCAATTATCACACATGCCACCATGTATGTGGGCTGGCCGAAGGGCTGGGCTGTATTCCGCCTCGCGAAAGAGGTCTGGAACGAGGAGGAGCCGGCCATGACAGACAAGGAAAGATATCAGAATACCATTTTCTTCCCGATCGGAGCTCCGAATGACGCATATGCGCAGTATTTTGTCGGCCAGAGCTATCTGGCTCCGGTATCCACCGAGCAGGTGCCGGTATTCAACGTGACCTTCGAGCCGGGATGCCGCAACAACTGGCATATCCACCGCGCAGCGAGCGGCGGCGGGCAGATGCTGATCTGCGTAGGCGGCAGAGGATACTATCAGGAATGGGGGAAGGAGCCCGTGGAACTGACGCCCGGTACGGTGATCAACATTCCGGCAAATGTTAAGCACTGGCATGGTGCCGCGCCGGATTCCTGGTTCTCTCATCTGGCGGTCGAAGTGGCCGGGGAAGAGACTGCTGCGGAATGGCTGGAGGCTGTGTCCGACGAGGAGTACGGCAAACTGAAATAAAACGGATCATTGCGGAATTTGCAATAAGTACCAGGACGTGTTACACTTGAATCGAATGAGCCCTGCAGAAAGTCAGAGAGGTAAAAAGTATGGCGATAACAGTGAATTTATACTATACAGGGAAGAACGGCGACGCCCGTAAATTTGCGGAGGAGATGGAAGCTTCCGGGACCGCGGATGCGATCCGTGCAGAGGCCGGGAATCTGAAGTATGAATACTTTTTCCCGATGAATGATCCGGAGACCGTGCTGCTCATCGACAGCTGGGAGGATCAGGCGGCGATCGACGCGCACCATGCATCCCCGATGATGGGAGCCCTCGCAGAGCTCCGTGAAAAGTATGATCTTCACATGCGCGTGGAGCGTTTCGTCAGCGCGGAGATCCCGGAGACAGAAAGTCAGTTCATAAGGAAATAAAGAAAGAAGGTGGACTTATGGAGAAAAAACTGGTTGCTTATTTTTCAGCGTCAGGCGTAACAAAAAAAGTAGCGGAGGAGATCGCGGAGATCGAACAGGCTGATCTTTTCGAGATCAGGCCGGAGATTCCCTACACGAATGCGGATCTGGACTGGAGAGATAAGAATTCAAGATCCACTGTCGAGATGAATGATCCGAACTGCCGCCCGGCTATGGTCGGAAAGCCGGAGGGGGACTATGACGTGATCTTTGTAGGCTTCCCCATCTGGTGGGGCAGAGAGCCCAGCATCGTCGATACGTTCCTTGATCAGCTGACAGGGGAAGGCAAGGTGATCGTTCCCTTCTGCACATCGGGAGGCAGCGGCTTCGGCAGTACGAGCGAGCGGATCAATAATCTGACCGGCAGAAAGTTCAAGGTAATGGAAGGAAAGCGGTACGGCGG
>CAMOXU010000079.1 GCA_946629525.1 uncultured Clostridia bacterium | reverse complement strand
CGAATTATGATTATGAGGTTCGCGAAGCGGTTCTCATAATATATCTTATCGGAAGCTGCGAAGCAGCTTTCGATAAAAAGGCCCAGCGAAGCGGGCCGAATTATGATTATGAGGTTCGCGAAGCGGTTCTCATAATATATCTTATCGGAAGCTGCGAAGCAGCTTTCGATAAAAAGGCCCAGCGAAGCGGGCCAAATTATGATTATGAGGTTCGCGAAGCGGTTCTCATAAGATATGGAGAAGCTGTATGACAGGTGATATCTCAAACGCAAAGAAGCAGAACATGCCGATCGACATAATCGACGAAGACCGGGACAACAGATCGATCTACGGAGATTATGAGACCGATGGTCTGGCGGAATCGATCGAAGAGAATGGGTATCAGGGATCTCCGATCATAGTGTATCCGGAGAATGGAAGATATACTGTTCAGTCAGGGCATCGAACGCTCGAGGCTGCCAAAAAGACAGGAAGAACAAATGTTCCTGTCCTCATCGTGGATGCTCCGAAGGATGAGATCGAGAGGCGAAAAAGGCTTGTATTGTCCAATCTGCACGGCAGACGGTATACTCCGCTCCGAATGGCGAGGCAGGCACAATACCTTTTCGATACCTACAAGATGGAGCAGAAAGTGAAGCGGTCCGAGGGTCAGGAACAGGAAGGGAAGCTCCTGGAGCTGGTGGCACGGGACCTTGAGATTTCCACGTCACAGGTCACGAAATACAGGCAGCTACTTCAGTTAAACAGGAAGCTCCAGAAAATGGCGGAAAGCGGAGCAGTGTCTTGGTCCGCACTTGCCAAGGCATCCCAGCTGACTGCAGCGCAGCAGGATGCGCTCGCTTCTAAGATCACGGGCAGGATCAAGCTTGCAGGGACCGAAGGAGTCACACGCATTTGGCTTGAAAATGAGATTAACGAATGCAGGTATTATATCTTCGACAGTGATGACAGGGAGTATGAATATGATCCCTGGGATATGTCATTTCTGAGTGAGGAATTGCAGGAAAAACTGAGTGCGGCAGACACAGGGAAGAGGAAGCGAAGAAGCAATTCTGCGGTGACCGTGAGGCGTTGTCTGGAAATGATGGAGAAAGGTCTTGCGCCGGATGCAATCATCAAAGATGAGGACAGAGAAAACGTGAGAGAAGGACTCCTGAAAATGCGTGCGATCATTGATGAAAGACTCAGGAATATGTAATGGTGAGAGCGCAGTGGAAAGATACTTTCACCGTGAAAGTAAACGCTTCTTGTACAGGGAAGGATTGCGAAAGGTTTTACTATCACCGTGATAGCGGAAATCGGAAAACAGAAATTATCACCCGTACACAGTGCGAACAGAGTGAATGCATGTCGCCATTTGATCTGTCAAGGACGGGAATCATGAAAACACAGCGCGAACAGAGTGAATGCATATCGCCATTTGATACAGGAGGCTCGGTGAAAACAGCGAGTAAGTCAATGTGTCAAATGGCGAGTGCGGGTCCTGTCAATCAATATTAGAAGGGAACGATCAGATGAATTTTACGGCTGTTCCGTAGACCATCACTTCAGCTGCGCTCTGCATGACTGACGAAGAGGAAAAACGGACGCCGACGATCGCATCAGCATCCATTGCCTCTGCTTCCTCTGTCATTCTTTCGACTGCAAGCTTCCTGGCGTCCGTCATCATCTGGTTGTATTTCTTGAGCTCACCTCCGACGAGGTTCTTCAGGCCGGAGCCTATGTCCCGAATGGCGTTGACAGTCTGAATGGTGCCTCCGCTTACGAGGCCGAGAGTCTGGATGTTCTTTCCGCTGATATACTCGGTGGTGACAATTAGCATATTTACCTCCTTTCGTATCCCTGAGCCCATTACCCGGAGCAGCAGTTTATTTCAGTAAATGGTAAGGGAGGAATGAGAAGTGCCGGAGAAAGAGGGGGCTTAAGAATACCCTTCCGGCACAATTATGATGAACTCACTTACAGTATAGTACAATCCATCGGAATTTGCGAAGCAACTTGCGATAAAAAGGCATGCGAAGCAGGCCAAACTGATATATGAAAAAACGAGCCGAATGGCCGTAGGAGGATGAACATGAAGAATATCAGATTTTACAATGCACCGAAGTATTCGACGGAGGAGTATAAGGAAGCAGCTCCCATGATTTACAAGACGTATGCTGCCAACACTTCTTCCGAGAATTCTCTGTGGCTCGCCCAGGTAACGGACAAGGCGCTGCTTGAGAAATTGAAAAAAATCGAAAAATGGGAAAAAGGAACGCGCGAGGATCTCGATGACGAGCTCCTGATCGGAGAGTATGAGGGGCAGAAGTATTACATCGATCCGGAGGATGATTCCGATATTATCTACTATGATGAAAATGCCTCGGGCGGCAGCGAGATCTATGTCACTTCCATCGTGTTCGAGCCGGAGCCTCTGCTCGGTGAGAATGATCCTTCGGAAGAGATATCGCAATATCCTCTGGAGGATATTCTGGATAAATTCTTCTGCTATACAAGCGATGATTATGAAGAAGAAAATGCAAAGGATCCGGCAGGAAACTATATTGAGTTCGCAAGCGAGGATATAGAGGATATTCAGAATTTACTTACCATCATCGGGAAGCACGTCTATAATCAGGAGCGCGGAGAATACGTGGATCTGATCATCGAACCGTAAAGAGATGGCCTCCTGATCCGGCAGGACCCAAAGGCCGGTTTCCGGGATATCAATCGGGATGTCAGAGTAAAAGAGCAGCCCCGGTACGCTGTGTGAGTTCGCTGTTTTGCTTTCAGGACATCAATCTGTATATTTGTTTTAAGGGCGGTTCCTCTACAGGAACCGCCCTTCCAGCATGTGTCTCAAAGAGTTGCGATCCATCCGGTATTGCGTGAGCAGCGATTCGGCGTAGTCCAGAAAGGCTTTGCACATGAGCGGATGCGTGAAGCCGAATGAGAGATTCGGCAGAGCCGTCGGGCTGATCTGTGTTCCGCCCGCAGTGATCAGAAGTTTCATATTCGGGAATGGCAGCTCCGGCAGCGCAAAGAAGCGGTAGGTCGGATATTTTTCGGACAGCAAAATGATATTCCCGATATGCGCGGCATACTGACGCGTCGTATAGCGAAGCGGTTCCATGCCGGGAATTCTTTCTGTCAGTACGCTGCCGTCGGCCAGCTCCGCATCGGATGGGAGAGTAATACACTCATTCAGAACGTGGTTCTCAAGCTGCCGCAAAAGCAGAGCGCGCGCGTCTTTCCATGCCGCCGTAAGGAGTGGATGGTCAAACTCTTTAACAAGCTCCTCCGGCATGGAGCCAAGGGTAAGCTCTCTCTGGATGACGTATGTTTCCGACCTTCCTGTATAATGCTTCGGCGGAGCGATGACGACCAACGGTTTTGAGAATTTCATGAGTTCTGAAAAATCGGACGCGCAGATTCCGAGTTCCGGATCTTCGGTATAATAATGGTAAATGCTCTCCTTCGAACCTTTGACGTGGAAAGATTCTATGCATGCGTGGTCCGGCCAGAGAAAAAGTGTGTGGGAGAATCGGCGGTCCCGCTGCTTGTTGCTGTAATAGGACTCGATCATCCCGGATGTATAAAGCGGAAGCCAGTTCTTGATCGCATGGCTCATTTCCTCCAGATTCCGGTCAATGTTATGGACTATGCGGATCCGGGTGCCATTTTTTACACATGCGGTCATGAGCGCTGCCCAGCGTGCCAGGAAGGACGGATCAGAGGTCAGCCAGTCCTGATCCTCGTCGGAGTACAGCATGAGTCTTTCCGCATGTCCGGCAGCGGCAGCAGACAGGAAGCGGAGCACTGACTCCCGGAGCCCTTCCATCCCGTAATAATGAGACTTGCCGGAATCAGTGATTTCCGAAGGAATTACACTTTGAGGAAAAGGCAGGTTCGTGCCGGAGGAAGGGGAAACGGAATCAAAGAATGCAAGCAGATCTTCGGCTAACGGAATCGTCTGCTCAGGAAGATCGACCTGATTGAGGAGCCAGAGCGAAAAGCCTGCGGTATCAATTTCCTCCTCGGGCTGTCTCATGAGCTCTGACAGCTCACGCATATGCCCGGTGCGGTCGATCCGGTCGAGCAGGATCTCTGAAAGCCGTTCAACGATTTCGGGATTGTCCTCCGGTGTGCGAACACCGCTGCGATAACGACTTATGAGGGAGGCGTCCACATGGAGCAGCTGGCTCAGGCGGACGCTGGAGAGTGATGCCAGATTCATGGACGCATCCAGTCGTTCGGAAAAATACTTCATCTGCGTCCGGTTCTTCCGGGGTCTTCCGGCAGATCTTCCACCGGGGCGCGGCATGGAGGAAGCCTCCGCCGTTCCTTCGAACAGCCATGACCGGATTTTTTTCTTGATTTCCTCAGCCGGCGCGTCCTTTGCAATTCCGATGATCCCGCAGAGCTCTTCGAGACCGTTTCTGTTGTCCGAATACAGGTAGATCCCCGAAATCAGCTTTTCTATTGTGCTGCTCCCCTCCCGGGGGACCAGCCTGCCGGTCCGCAGGCGGCTCATCTGGCTCCGGTCAAAGCCCGCGAAGCCTGCTATGGTCTTGGCGTTTGCTCCGAGATCTTCGATCAGTTTGTTCAGCGTTTCTGTAAAACTCATTTCCCACTTCCTCTCTCCTGTTTGTTTCCTTCGAAAAAAATGAAGATCAGATGCAGACGGATGTGACTTAATATTTGTCATTGACAAATATTATAACACAGTTGATGCCTGATTTCGCTGATATAAAATAGAATTAGCAGCAAGTTGATAAAGTACGAGTATGGTTAGGAGGGAAAGAATATGAAAGTGAAAGAGATGAAGAAGATCACATCATGGATATTGGCAGTCCTCCTCGCCGCGTCGATGACCGCCTGCGGCAGCGGCCAGGGTGCGGCGGAGACCGGAACTTCGCCGGAGACAGTAAAGACGTCAGCAGAGACCGAAAAAACATCGGCGGAGAAGGAAGCCGTGCATGCCGAGACGGCACCGGCCGCGGACAGCAAAGCAGCCTCAGCGGAGACAACCCCTCCGGATGAAGGGGAACTGGAGGAGGCGGTACAGGAGGCTATTTCCGAGACCGAGCAATATACCGCGGAAGACCTGGTCGGGGAATACAAAGGCTTTGCGGCATCGTATATGGGATACACTTACTCTCTCGAGGAGGCAGGAAGCACCAGCAGTCTGACGCTTCTGGCAGACGGGACGGGAAAGATCGAATTTGACGGAGAAGAAAGCGGCATCCCGGGGTGGACAGTCGAGGGGAATCTCCTGAATATGACGGATGAAGGCGGCGGCTCAGCCACCGGAACCGTGACGCATGGAGTCATCGCCATTGATTTCTCCGGAGACGGATCCGCCGGGGCATATTATGCAAAGGAAGGAACCGATACCTCCTGGATAGAGATCATGACGATGGATGAGATCAGCGAGCTGATTGAGAAGGGGCCCGGTACAAAAACATTTGACGTATATTCTTCGATGGATGTGACAGCCGGAGTGCATCTGTCATACGAGCTCCATACAGACTATCAGGATGCAAAACTGATCTATGAAGTGAACGCAAAAGACGGTGTGTACTCATCGTCGCGCACGACGCAGGTTTCCGGCATCGAATCAACCACCGTCACCTATTACAAGGATGGAAAGGTCTATAATCTCTTCCCCGCTGATATGACAGGTCAGATGGTCACGGAAACTACGCTTCTTGAGAATAATCTTCTTGGAATGGACAATCTGTACCGGACGCTGTCCTCCTTCTGCCGGAGCACCGGTTACACGGAAGAGACGAGGGAACACGAAGGAGTCTCCTATGACGTGGAAGTGTATCCCGAAGGGAAATACAATGCCGAGACTGCATTCTACTATGACACGGAAGGCAAGCTTGCCTTTATTGATGTGAAGGCCTATACCACGGAAGCGGGCACAGAGATTCCGGCATCGTTCTATACGGTCCATGCCATGGACACCGAGGTCGACGCATCTGCGCTCGATATGTCAGCCTACAAGGTGGAAGGAGCGTAAGCCGACCGCGTTGAATCGAATCATACGCGCCTAACACTAAATGAGCAGGAGCGAACCGGGAGACAGGCCGACCGCGTTGAACCCGGATCTTAAGCAGAGCGCTTACGAAAGGCAGCAGAATCTCCGCAGGTTCAGACTTTACGTGAAATGCACGGGCAAGGGGAAGCTTCTCTGAGATGAGGTATAAAGCAGGCGCGGAGAACGAATGCCTTTGACGGAAAAAATGCCGAACGTTTTGAAATTGGCTCTTCAAAACGTTCGGCTGTATTTTTATCGTCAGAATTCACAGGAAATATCGAGAATCTCTGGTAAATGTGGTATAATTGGACAATGATATTGATAACATTCAACAGGTATATGTCCTGGGCATATGCGGAGAGAATTTTTTGCTCAGGGCGCAAAGGAGAGGAGGGATATGAATGGGGATTGATATCGGGTATCTATTATTCCTGCAGAACCTGCGCAACGCGACGGGCGGAATCTTCGATGAGTTCTTCAACGTCATCTCGAAAGTCGCGGTCTCAACGATGGAGCTGCTGCCGTTCCTGGTATTCTGGGGCATCAGCACCTACTGGGGATATCGATTCTTTGCAGGCAGGTGGATCGGCGAGGTCGTGAACGGTCTTGTGAAGCTGACTGTCTGTGCCTACAGACCCTGGATCCGGTCGCCCGAAGTGGAGCCGGCCGGAGATTCGAAGGTCGCGGCGACAGGATATTCCTTCCCAAGCGGACATACGATGTGCGCAACGGTATTCTACGGGACGACAGCAGTCTGGCAATACAGGAAGCGCCGCTGGCTTGCGATCGTCTGCTGTGTGATGATCCTTCTCACAGGATTCTCCAGAAATTTCCTGGGTGTCCATACACCGCAGGATGTGCTTGTCGGTTTTATCGAGACATCGCTGATCGTCATCCTGGTCGGCAAGGTGATGGACTGGATGCGGGAGGATGAGAAGAGAGCAGACATCATGACCATCGTTGCGATCGTCGGCGGCATCATCACACTGATCTATATTACGGTCAAGCCGTATCCGATGGACTATGTCGACGGCAAGCTCCTCGTCGATCCTGTCGCGATGATGAAGGACTGCTTCTCCGGAGTCGGCGGACTCTTCGGACTGGCGATCGGAAGCTACGTGGAACGGCACTATATCCATTACAGAATTCCTTACAGATCACGTGATCTTACGGCTGTTGTCGGAGCCGGACTGATCATTGTAGGAGCATGGAAAGAATACATCTCCGGCGCGACCATCGTCCTTCTCTTCGGAAAGAACTGGGGCGGACTGATCTCCTCCTTTATTCTGGTCTTCTTCGCGATCGCGGTCTACCCCATGATCATCATGAAGGTTTGCGGAAAGCAGGAAGAGAAGCCTGTCGAGAGACGGAGAACGAAGTCGGGAAAGAAGTCAGGCCAGAGCACGAAGAAAAAAGCGAGAGCGGCCGGCTGATACGGAATACATCCGGAAAATGCCGATGTACCTGAAGCACCGCGGAGTGCAGACTTTCCGGTGTGGCTGAAATCTTCCGACGGCGGTTGTCTTCGAAGCCGGAACCCTGCGAATATCAGCAAAATAAGAAAACCTCGAATCAGGCAGATTCTGATTCGGGTTTTTTTTATTCTTCATCGCGCAAACAGGAAAGTGCTTCGCACCCTGCACGGCGCGGCAAGAACGCCAAGGCGTTCTTGAATGATCAGCTACACTTTTCCGAAGGCCTTGGTCTTCGAAGACGAACGCTTCGAATATCGAATATCGGTGAAATACAAAAACCCCCGAATCAGGCAATTAATCTGATTCGGGGGTTTTCACTCTTTTATCGTGCAGACGGGAAAGTGCTTCTCATCCTGCCCGGCCCGGCAAGCGCGCTGAGGATTTCCTGAAGGGAAATTCTCCTGCAGCATGCACCGGGACCGGGACCGGACGATCCGCGCTCTCAGCGCTCGTGGTTGTACAGATACTGATGAATGTCGATTTCCTTGTCATAGAGGAAGCCGAGACTGTAGACCGGCTTTCCGTTCTCCTCGCGGCTTGCGTCGAGGAGATCGGCGACCTTGACGATGATCTTGACGGAAAGACTGCTCTCCTCGTTCTTGTCAAGGACGAACTTCTCGCCGTTATCGGTGAAGCGGATCTCCAGCCAGCCTTCCATGAGCAGGAAGGAGATCCTGATGTCTCCGATATCGGAGTAGGCGTTCATGATACGTTCGGTGAGCATTTCCTCGGTCGCCAGGCAGATCTGGTTCACGCGTCTGTCGGAATAGCCGATGCTCTCCGCCAGGCAGCGTGCAAATGCAACGACCGGAGTGATGCTGTAGGTCGTATTCTTTATGGTCATCGTGCTGACAAGGATACCGCGGCTCAGGTCCTCGTCGATAAGGATCCTGCGGAGCCGTACGGCCATCTCGGACTTCAGCGTGCGGACATCGAGCTTGTTGTTCGCATTCAGCGGGAAGTCCTTGAACAGTACGAAATGCGTCGGGATCTTGAACGGAGAGATCTTGGTGCGCAGGCTCGCCTTCAGCGCGGCCGGATCAAAGGTCGCTTCATCCGCCGGAACGAGGCAGCACTCGATATCTTCTCCGTATACCGGATGGCTTACGCCGAAGACTTTCGCTTCGCGGACACAGTCCTCTGAATAGAGCGCAGTCTCGATCTCCGATGGAGAAATGTTCTCGCCGCCCTTGATGATGATATCCTTGCTTCGGCCGACGATGTAGAGGAAGCCGTCGTCATCGAGATAGCCGAGATCTCCGGTGTGGAGCCAGCCGTTCTCGTCGATCGGCTGCTGCTCATCCGGAAGACCATAGTATCTTTCCATAAGATTGCCGTCGTCGTGAACAACGATCTCACCGATGATCTTCTTCCCGCGCTCGAGGATATTGCCGCCCGCATCCATGATGCGGACATCCTTGACGCTCGTGATGTGACCGACGGATCTGGAGCGGACCTCCAACGAATCGGTCGGACGCGGAATACTGATGACGACCGCAGATTCCGTCTGCCCATAGGCATTCAGGAATTTCGTTCCCTTGAAGAGGGACTCAAGACGCATGAACTGCGTCGGGGTCATGCTGCCGCCGCCGAGGACCGCGATCTTGATGCAGTCCGGGAGCATGGCTTCCACTCCGGGGATATTCGCAATGTTGGCGAAGATCGTGCCGACGCTGATGAGGAAGGAGAGCTGTCTCTTCTTGATCTCAGGCAGAAGGGAGGCCGGGTCGTAGGTCTCCGGAAGATACATATATTCGCTCTTCAGGATACCGTAGAGGGTGGCGATCAGACCGAAGCAGTGGAATGCGGGCACAGATACCATGAGTCTGATGACATCAATGAACTGCAGGATCTCTTTGGCAATGAAGTCCACGTCATTGAGCATGGAATACTGCCTGAGCAGGACCGCCTTCGGAAGAGAGGTCGTACCGGTCGTGAAAATGATGAAGGTCGACTTATGCGGATCGACAGACGGAGGCGGAGGCAGGGTAACCTTCGGAAGATTTTTGAAATTGATCATGGGCGTGAGCGCACAGATGACTTTATCCGCCGGAATGGAGCACTCTTTGGCGATCTTTTCCGGGGCGTGGTAATCCCGCAGAAGCGCTTTGCTTCCGCCGTATACCAGGGCGCTGCACTTTGTCATTTTCATAAGGGCTGAGACGTCGTCAACACCGAGCGCGTAATTGACAAGGACCGCGACAGCGCCGACCTGCTGGATCCCGAGGAAGGCTGCCAGCCAGTTTCCTGTATTTGTTCCCCAGAGGGCAACGTGGTCACCGGGACGGACCCCCTTCTTCAGGAGCACGCCGGTGAAGGAGTCTGTCATCTGGACCAGATCCGCATAGGTGAAATCGTCATATGCGTCCGTGAGGATGAGATGATCCGGATCATTCTGCGCAAGATTCCGCAGTATTTGATAAATGTTTCGTTCTTCGCTCATTTTTGAAAATTCCTCCGCAGGGGAGCACTGCAGATGTTCTGTCTCTTCCCCGGGATTTTGGCGGCGCGGCAGGAATGCACAGTCAGAACTTTTTCCTTTGCATGGGCAGAGAGAGAAGTCTTATTCCGCGCATTTATTCCGCGATCGAGATCCCGAAATTTGCATCAGAGATAAAAATGCAGATGCTCATATACAATGCACATCCGCGGCAGAAAAAAGGGTCGAACAAAAAAAAGAGAGACCTGCCGCAGGCATTATATCCTTTCCTATGCTATCACGAAAAAGGGCATTGTGTCAAATGAACGAAAACATACTCATTCAGGAACGCCCTGGCGTTCCTGACGCGCCGCGCGGGGTGCGAAGCACCTTCCAATCTGCGCGGCTGCGACCCGCCGGAGGAGCATTTTCCTGTATTTGAGCAGTTTCCTCAATATGTAAAATCAATGTAAAACAGTACCTGTACCTTGTTGTATTTTTCCGCCCGGTTTATAATTAACTATAAGAATCGCTTTGCGGACCCTCATAATCAGATTTCGGATGATATACCCGCCATTTATCGCACAGCTGCTTCGCAGACAGAGGTAAGATCTGTCAACAGTCCGGATAAGATGGTCCGCAGCCGCCTAATCTTTCGATTTGGAGAAAGGAGGGAATTGATGAAACTGTATGATGTCGTTGTGGTAGGTGCCGGAAATGCCGGCCTCTCAGCCGCCATCACGTGCGCACTTGCCGGAAAGAAAACTTTGGTGATCGAGCAGCACAATCTGCCCGGAGGCTGTGCTTCCAGCTTCCGGAGGGGACGTTTTGAGATCGAGCCCTCTCTCCACGAGCTTTGTGATGTGGGGCCGCTTAGCAATCCGGGCGATGTCCGGAAAATGTTCGACGATTACGGCCTGAAGGTCGAGTGGTGCGAGGTCCCGGACTGCTTCCGTGTCATCTCAAAGTATCGGGACGGCGGGGTGATGGATGTGACGATGCCGTCCGGTATCGAAGCCTTCAAGGAAGCGATGGAGAAGTATGTGCCCGGATCCCGGCAGAAGATGGACGATCTCTTTGATCTCATGCAGGAGATCCTGGAAGGGATCGGCTACATCACGGCCTCTGCCGGACAGGCGGACTCCAATGTACTGAAAGAGAAGTACCCGAACATGCTGCGGACGGGCGCGTATCCCACGCAGCAGGTCTTTGATGCGCTGAAGCTCCCGAAGCGCTGCCAGGATATCCTGTCCACCTACTGGGGCTATCTGGGCGTCGACATGGAGCATCTTTCCTTTATTCATTATGCCGCGATGGTCCATAAATACATTTCCCGCGGCGCCTATATTCCGAAGCACACATCCCATGAGCTGAGCAATGCGTTCATCGAGCGCTTCCGCGAGCTCGGCGGAGAGATCTGGTTCAACTGCCGCGCGGAGGAGTTCCTCTTCACGGGAGACAAGCTGACCGGTGTCCGCACGAATCTGGGCGTGATTGATACGAAGTATGTGCTGGCAAATATCAACCCGGATATCATTTACGGAAAGATGATGCCGAAGGAGCTCATCCCCGAGCGGGAGAAGAAGCTGGTGGCTGCCAGAAAACGGCAGTTCGGCGCACGCATTTTCACGGCATATTTCTGTCTGGACGTTCCGTACGAGGAGCTGGGGATCAAAGATTACAGCATCTTCATGCCGGGGACATCGGATTCGGCCGTGGAATATAAGAACATGACGACCAGCTGGGAGACTAATGAATTCAGTATCTTCCTCTGCTACAACGTCGCGAATCCCGATGCGTCCCCCGAGGGCACATGCATCTGCAGTTTTACGACATTCCAGGCAGCCGAAGACTGGAACAATGTCAGCCCGGAAAACTACGTGGAGCTCAAGAACAAAATCGCGAAGAAATTCCTGTGGAAGCTGCAGGAAAAGACGGGAATCAATCTTCAGGGGCATATCGAGGAAATGTCGGTGGCCACGCCCTGGACCTTCGCACGCTATCTCAACGCGCCGGAGGGCAGCGTCTACGGCTACGAGACCCGTGACTGGGACGGCATGATGGCCCGCATGATGATG
>CAMOXU010000078.1 GCA_946629525.1 uncultured Clostridia bacterium | reverse complement strand
ATCAGCCCTTGTAAAGGTTTCTCTTATCGATTACGCGGACTGCCTTGCCCTCGGATCTTGTGATGGACTTCGGAGCGACCAGCCTGACGGTGGCGTAAATGCCGAGCATGGACTTGAGCCCGTTGACAAGCTCTTTCTCGAGAGTCCTGATCTTTCCGATTTCGTCGGAGAACATCTCGGGAGTCATCTCCACGCGGACTTCGATCGTGTCGCTGTTGTTCACGCGGTCGACGACGATCTGATAGTTCGCGGCATAGCCATGATTGAGAAGGACCGTCTCGATCTGGCTCGGGAATACATTGACGCCCTTGACGATGAGCATATCGTCCGAACGGCCGAGCGGCTTTGTCATCTTTACAAAGGTCCTTCCGCAGGAACACTTCTCACGGGTCAGGATGCAGATATCCTTTGTGCGGTAGCGGATCAGCGGGAACGCTTCCTTCGCGAAGGATGTGAATACGAGCTCACCCTTCTCGCCTTCCGGAAGTACTTCGCCGGTCTTCGGATCGATGATCTCGGCGATGAAATAATCCTCGTTGATATGCATGCCATTCTGCTCCTCACACTCGAAGGAAACACCGGGGCCGGAGATCTCCGTCAGTCCGTAAATGTCATATGCCTTGATGCCGAGAGCCTGCTCGATATCGTGGCGCATCTCCTCCGTCCATGCCTCCGCGCCAAAGATACCTGCCTTCAGCTTGATCTTATCGCGCAGTCCTCTCTCGTGAATGGACTCCGCAAGGTAAGCGGCGTAGGACGGCGTGCAGCAGATGATCGTGGATCCGAGATCCGTCATGAACTGGATCTGACGGTCCGTATTGCCGGAGGACATCGGAAGCGTGAGGGAGCCCAGCATGTGGGAACCGCCGTTCAGGCCCGGGCCGCCGGTGAAGAGTCCGTATCCGTAGGATACGTGGACAACGTCGTCCTTCGTTCCGCCTGCAGCGACCAGTGCTCTCGCGCAGCACTCTTCCCAGAGGCGGATGTCGTTCATCGTGTAAAATGCGACGACTCTTCGGCCTGTCGTTCCGGACGTGGACTGGATGCGGACACAGTCAGAAAGAGGTCTTGCCATCAGTCCGTACGGATAGGCTTCGCGAAGATCATCTTTTGTAAGAAATGGAAGCTTTGAGAGATCGTCAAGACTCCTGATGTCATCCGGCGTCACTCCCTTCTCTTCCATCTTTTTGCGGTAATACGGTACATTGTCATATACGCGCTTCACAGCATCCACAAGCCCTGTCGTCTGCCATTCTTTAATCTGTTCACGGGATGCGGTTTCCTTCTCAGGTGTAAAGTAATTTCCCATAATAATATTCTCCTTTTTTAAAAACCGACATTAGGATGATTTTAGCACGTTAAATCACTGATGTCCATGTTTTTTTCCCAATGATTTTTTTAAAAGGAGCCGTCTTCTTATACGAGCTTGTCAAGGATCGAACTTCCGATCGTTCCTTCCGGCATCTCCACGCCGAAATTTTCCGCGATCGTGCAGCCGATCACCGCAAAGCTGTCCGTCTCCGGCAGCACACCGCTCTTCTTCAGGGACGGCGAATAGAGGAGGAGCGGAACCTGCTCTCTCGTGTGATCCGTTCCGGTGTAGGTCGGGTCATTTCCGTGATCAGCGGTGATCATGAGGAGGTCTGTGTCCTTCATTTCCGCCAGGAGTTCTCCCAGCTTGACATCGAAGCGGACGATCTCCTGCGCGTAGCCCTGCACATTTCTGCGATGTCCCCACATAGCGTCAAAATCGACGAGATTCGTGAAGCACACGCCCTTCCAGTCATCTCTTCTGCATGCGTCGATCGTCTGCTCCATTCCGTGAAGAGAAGATTTCGACTTTACGCCTTCGGTGATCCCGCAGGTATTGAAAATATCCGAGATCTTCCCGACGGACAGCACGTCAAATCCGGCCTCCTTCAGAGCGTCAAGTGCCGTCGGGTTGGTCGGGCTCAGCGCGAGATCGTGTCGGTTCGCGGTCCGCACGAATTCGCCGCGATGCATCCCGACGTAGGGGCGGGCAATGACCCGGCCGACTCTCCACTCGTCCCGCATGGTGATCTCGCGGGCATATTCGCAGATATCGTACAGATTCTGAAGTCCGAAGGTCTCCTCGTTCCCGCAGATCTGGAGGACCGAATCGGCGGATGTGTAGACGATCATCTTATTGCGATATATCTCATCCTCCGCGTACTGGTCCAGAACGACCGTTCCGCTCGCAGAGGCGTTGCAGACGACTTCGCGCCCGCTCTTCTCCTCGAGGAGCTTTATGAGCTCCGGCGGAAATCCGGTCTCCGTAAAGGTTATGAAGGGCTTCGTCGTATGCACGCCCATCATCTCCCAGTGGCCCGTCATCGTGTCTTTTCCGCTGCTCTTCTCCGTCATCCTGCACGCGTATCCGAGCGGCCTTTCCGCCGGCTTTATCCCCGCAAGCGGCTTAATATTGGCGATCCCCATCGAGACAAGGTTCGGGATCAGAAAAGTCCCCACCGTCTCCGCAATATGACCCAGCGTATCCGCACCGGTATCGCCGAAATCGGCAGCGTCCGGAGCATTCCCGATTCCCATGGAATCGATGACTACGACAAAGACGCGGTCAAATCTGCTCATTTACTTACCTCCTCAGACTTTCTTTTCAGATCAAAGGCGATTGCGGATATCTGTGTTTCATACAATTCATTTCGCACAGAACTTCGCAAGCGCCTGTCTTTTCAAATCAGATCGAACTGATGCGGGAGCATCTCCCGCAGAGTATACACTTTGTAGTCCTCCTCCGCCCTCGCGAGGATGATCAGAAATGCATCCGGTTCGCAGAACTCGGACAGGACCTGCCTGCAGATACCGCACGGCGGACAATAGTCCTCGACGATCCCGTCCTGGCCGCCCACTACGCAGATCGCCTGAAATTCCCGCTCTCCCTCGGAGACCGCCTTGAAGACCGCAGTCCGCTCCGCGCAGACCGTAGCGGGGTATGATTTGTTCTCGATATTGCATCCCCCGTAGACTTTTCCGCTTTTTGTAAGAAGGGCGGCTCCCACATGAAAATGGCTGTAGGGCACATAGGCTGTCGGGAGCATGTCCATCGCTCTTCTTATGAGCATCCGGATCGTTTCATCCTGCATATTATTTTCCGTCCTCCAGACTCTTTGCAATTTTTACCACACGGCTCGTCCCCAGTCTGTCCGCACCGAGCGCGAGGAAATGCTCGGCATCCTCCAGCGAGCTGATGCCGCCGGCGGCTTTCATCTTCACGCCGGGACCGATATGCTCGCTGAACAGGGCGATATCCTCAAAGGTCGCTCCTGCCTTTGAAAAGCCGGTGGACGTCTTGATATAATCCGCCTTCGCCTCTGTGACGCAGCCGCAGAGCGCGATCTTCTCCTCCTCCGTCAGAAGGCAGGTCTCGATGATGACCTTCAGCACACGGCTGCCGCAGACGGCTTTGAGCGCTTTGATCTCCTTCGTGATGGCATCAAAATATCCGTCCTTCGCCCATCCGATGTTAATGACCATATCGATCTCATCCGCGCCGTTGCCGATCGCGTCGGAAGCCTCGAACACCTTGGCTGCGGTGGTCGTATAGCCGCCCGGGAAGCCGACGACGGTGCATATCTTCATTTTCCCTTCGACGTACTCTTTTGCACGTTTTACGTACGCGGCGGGAATACAGACCGATGCCGTCCCGTACCGGATCGCGTCGTCGCACAGGGTCTTAATGTCCTCCCACCGGGCATCCGGCCTAAGTTCCGTGTGATCCACATGCTTAAGAATCTCTCTGATCTCCATAATAAACCTCCCTGAATCATCAGCTGTCAGGAGCATTACTCTCCGCATCATCAGAAACGAATCGCAGACTCAAGCGCAAGCCGCATCATGTCCTTAAAAGAGTTCTGTCTGTCTTCTGCGCTCAGCGCCTTTCCCGTGTAGATCTCATCGGAGATCGTGAGGATCGTGAGCGCCCTCCTGCCTGCGCGGGCCGCATTCATATAGAGGGCGGCTGCCTCCATCTCTATGCAGAGAATGCCCATCTTTCTCCACTGGTCGCTCTCAGCGGGATCATCCCCGTAGAAGACATCGGAGGAGAGAATATTCCCGGTGACAGTGTTGATGCCCAGCTCCTTCGCCGTCCTCGCCGTGGTCTCAAGAAGCTCCCAGTCCGCGAGCGGAGCGAAGGTCCCCGGGAGACCGAACGTGTTCGCATACGAAGAGTTCGTGCTCGCACCCTGTCCGAGAACGATATCCATAACATGGACTCTGTCGCTGATCGATCCGGCGGAGCCGATCCTCACAAGATTCTTCACATCATAGAAATTGAAAAGTTCATAGGAGTAGATACCGATGGACGGCATTCCCATGCCGGTACCCATGACAGATACGCGCTCTCCCTTATAAGTTCCCGTAAATCCGAGTGCTCCGCGGACGCCGGTCACCTGCTTCGCATCCGTAAGAAATGTCTCGGCAACGAGCTTTGCCCTGAGCGGGTCACCTGGAAGGAGCACTGTATCGGCAAAATCCCCGTATTTCGCGGCAATGTGAGGTGTCGGAATCTGATCTTTTCCCATATGATTCTCCTTTCTTTTGCGCCTTCATTCAACCTGTACAGACTATTAAATGTTCAATTCCAGTCCTGACTTGATATTTGCAGGTTCCCGCATCACAGGCCGGGTGACTGCAAAACTACGCGCTGCATGGAAATTTTACGGGCATTCAAAATATACGGACACCCAAAAAGCGTCCGCGCAGTGTCTCTCAATCATCCTGTCTCATAAGAATCCTGATCGCTTCCACCGCGGTCCGGATCGCGCCGTCGGTATCATGCACGACAGGATTCGGAAGCCCGGCTTTCGCGCGCTCCTGATTTGCCATGACAAGAAATACCGATCCGACGCGGACCTTCAGAAGGCTTCCGACGATAAAAAGCGCAGCGCTCTCCATCTCGGACGCCTTGCAGCCCATGCGCTTCCAGGCCTCCCATTTGTTCTGAAGCTCCCAGAAGACGGCCTTCGTCTCCGGCTCGTGCTGCCCGTAAAAGGCGTCCTTGCACTGGACAACGCCGGTATGGTACCGCATGCCGAGATTCTTGGCCGCGGCCGCAAGCGCATTCGTTATATCGAAATCCGGAACGGCGGGGTACTCGATCGGAGCATATTCCCTGCTCGTCCCCTCCATGCGGATCGCGCCTGTCGCGATCACGATATCGCCGCTCTCGATCTCCTTCTGCATTCCGCCGCAGGTCCCGACCCGGATAAAATTCTTCGCTCCGCAGCGGACCAGCTCTTCCATGGCGATCGATGCGGACGGACCTCCGATCCCCGTCGAGGTCACACTGACTTTCCTGCCGTCGACAGTTCCCGTGTACGTGACATATTCTCTGTTATCCGCCACGAGGACCGGGTCCTCAAAATAAGCCGCGATCTTGCTGCACCTCTTCGGATCGCCCGGAAGGATCACATAGTCACCGACTTCCCCCGGCGCGACCTGAATATGATATTGCCTGTCTTTATCCTCAGAATAATTGATCATGGGCAGGGCTCCTTTCAAATCGTCATTCGTTCCGGACGATCGCGAAACGCCGGCTCCGTGGAAATCCGCACCATAGCTCCGCAATTGCCTGAATCATTCGTTTGTTGAGAATATCTTTCCAGCCGTTTTCGGAATTTATGAAAATCGCAACTATATTATACTACTTTTTGCTTATGCTTTGTGTAAAAACAACAACAATTCAGCGTAAAATGGTTCAATTTTCCTGTTCTTCCCTGCTCTCTGCATCCGTATCCCGAAGCGGAGGCGCCGAATCCCCTGCATCTGCGCTCTCAGGATTCTCATTCAGATCGGCCGTTCCTTCCTGCTCCGGCCCCTCCGGCATATCCTCCGCCTCCTGTTCCGAAGCATCCCGTTCCGCGGCCTCCTCTTCTTCAGGACCCTCAGGATTCGCATTTTCGTCCGGAGCCTCTTCTGTCGGATCCATGAGCTCCGCCTCCCTGCCGAAGACGACCGGGTGAACGAGGTTGATCACAGCCCCCGTCAGGAGAGACATCCCGCCTTTGTCCATCACATTTCCGAGGAACGGAATTCCCTTCAGGGATTCCGGATCCCCCGCATAAGCGATCCCGTCCATGATGATGTCATCTCCCGGTGCCTCCGTGGCGCGGAGCTCTATCCTGTCCTTCTCGAAAAAGAATTTGAACTTCCTCTGGCAGGCTTCCTCCAGAAAGTGCACGTCCAGTATAAAGGTCAGTCTGTCCTTCTCATCCGTCCGGAGACTCCCCTTCACAGCGACGAAATAGGGTTCCTCATGCTCCCGTATGCTGTTCTTCTTCCAGGATTCGAAGCCGACCTGCAGACGGTGGACCGCCTCCCCCTCCCGGAAGGAAATGAAAAGCGCATCCCGCTCCGCCTCGAAAGAGACCGCGCTGATCCCGTCGGTAAAGTTATTGTGAAAGACCTGCATAAGGAGCGGGAAGAACCCGATGTACTGCTGTTCAAGCACATAGGTCTTTCCGTCCACGGCCCGTCGAAAGGCATCCGGGGAGATTCCGGTCCTGCCCTCCGATATGCGGCGCAGACCCCTCCCGTTCCAGCCGCCGCGGAGAATGACCGGATTTACCTGACTTCTGCCCTCGAGACGGCTGATTTCATTTTCCAGACGGAGATATGCCGATGGATCCTCGGGGAGCGGCCCTTCCGCCGGCTCATAGGCTTTGCCCCAGTACTTTCTCATGATATCCGTAAGATTTCCGTTCTGGGTGAGTTCACGGTTGCCCGCGAAGATCACAAGGATGATCCCGTCGTCCGGGCAGACGACCACATCCTGTCCGAGCATCCCGTTGTAGGCAAAGCTTCCTTCCCTCTCATCCATCCACATCTGATAGCCGTACCCGAAGGCGTCGTTGTCGATTTGCTTTCTGGTCGACTCCATGACCCATTCGGCGGGAATGATCTGCTGCCCGTTCCAGCGTCCGAGGTCGAGATAGAGCTGGCCGAGCTTCGCTGCGTCCTCCGCTTTCAGGAACATTCCCCATCCGCCCTTCGTAAAGCCCTCGGGGGAAGACTCCCAGAAGACCTCGTCGATGCCGAGCGGCTCAAAAAGTCTGGGCTTCAGATACTCATAGAGGGTCTCGCCTGTCCGCTTCGTGACGATCGCGGACAGCATATAGGAATTCATGCTGTTGTAGTGGAACCTCGTTCCCGCCGGCTCCTTCGTCGCCGACTGCAGAAACTCGCGCTTCCAGTTGTTTCCGGAGATTGCGCCGGCCTCAGAGAGGCTCACGCCGGACGTCATGCGGAGCAGGTCACGCACCGTCACGTGCTGCTTTCTGCGGATCCCCCAGGTCGTACTGTCCTCGGGAAAGATCTCTCCCACCTTCTCATCGAGGTCGAGCTTTCCCTCCGCTACAAGGAGTCCGATCGCCATCCCGGTGACGGATTTGCACATGGAATGGGTGATATGCCACATCCCGCGCTCGCAGGGCGCATAGCTGCACTCCCCGATCACATATCCGTTCCGGAGGACCATCGCATGGTGGGGATTGGCCTCGCTGTCATCGGCGAGCGCCCTGAAGTACTCCATCACGTGGGAAGATCGGACCCCCTGGGACTCAGGCACAGCCCTCGGAAAAGGCTGGCTGATCGGAGATCCGGTAAATGCAGGCTTCTGCGGCGTGTACGCGACGCGGCTTATATCTCCGGTCCTTCTCCCGAGCATGCGAAATAATAGTTCATAGAATGCGAAATCAAATCTTGCCATTTATTCTGTCTTCGCGTTCCGTCCATCCTCGATGAACGGATCCTTCCTTTCTCCCGGCTCCGCCGGGGTTTTTCATTTTCATGTAAAATGCCGGTGCCATGCAGCATGACCCGAAAGGCACCGGTCCCCCTGTCCGAACGCAAAGAGGGATCCCGCAGAGCGCACTCCTGCGCCCGGAAATCCCCCTTTTTTCATTCCTGATTCTCCCAGGTATCCGCAGCAGCCATCCCGAATGCCTGGTCCATATACTGGGCTTCGACCCAGCCGTCGTAGTCGCCCGATTTTATATGATAGCTGAAGGCGCCGTCCGCATCAATGAACGGTCCGTCCGTCCCGTCGTCCGCGGCCGTGCCGGTATCGGAAAGCGGATACGGATACTCAGCGATATCGTGGTAATTCTCATCAGCGTCAAAGTAGCCGTATTCCACGAAATCTCCCTCCCAGCCCCAATAGCCGACCATGAAATTCCCGTACGGGTCATAATAGCCTTCATACTCACCGTATTCATTTGTCCAGGTATAATAGTCGCGGTCAGCGTCGTCGATCATCCCGGGAGCAGATCCCGGTATCCGGTAGAGCCCGTCGATCACGACCTCGGTCCCCGCATGCAGCGTGAGCGTCGTATCCGTACACTCCTTGTCCACACTGACAAGACAGGACTTTGTAAGCTTCGCCGTGATTCCCTGCTTATAGAACGTCTTACCGTCCTTATTCTCGATATGGCCGACCTGGCACTCGCCCGCATTCTGATCGTCCGGATCCTCGAGCAGGATCTGGAGCTGGCTCACCGTGAATTTTCTTTTCTGGACAGGCGTCGCACTCCCCGGGAGCCTGAGCTGCATGCTCTGCAGGATGTACATACTGCCGTCCCCCGGCACCTCCCCGAAGACGAACGAGCTTCCCGACGATCCTTCCGTGAAGGGGATCTCATGGATCTCACCCTGCCTGTAGGCAAAGAGGGTCGTCATCGTCCCTGCTTCGGACTCGTACACCGCGACCAGGTTCCTGTAGCTGTCCTTCGTGTTGAGGTCGACCGCAAAGAGCCTGCAGGAAGCATTTCTTCCGAATCCCTGGCTGAATGTCTCATCAACGGGTTCCGTCATCTCGGGCGTCTGCACCCGGATATGGACAGCCCGGTCCCACGGATAGAGCGTATAGCCGATCATATCCTTCACGCCCGCCGTAACTTCATATTCCGCGAGAGAATCCTCGCTCTCCGCCACTTCGAGCACGGTCTGGTTCGTCACTTCCTCCTCCGGCTTCGAGTCCGAGGACGTGCTCTCCGTGCGGCTCTCCGCAGCTGTCAGGCTGTCGATCTTCTCCTGGATCGCCTCATCGTCCGCTCCGAGTTCTATCGCGACCTTGTAATCTCTGACCGCCCTGGCATTGTCCCCCATCAGGGCAAATACGTCTCCGCGCAGGATCCAGGGCCGGGACTGCGTATCATCGATATCGATCGCCCTGGAATATTCGCCGAGAGCCTCGTCATAGCGGCCGGCCTTCATATAGGCAATTCCCTGACGGATGCATTTATCATATCGATATCCGTCGGATGTATAGAATACCGCAAGCGGCAGTGTGGAGGCCAGCAGAATTACGATCAGGACGGCGAGCGCGATCCGGATCCTCCTGCCCGAGAGCCTCCGCCTGAGGGAAGACCCGATGGTCTCGTCCTCCGAAGTCCCTTCGCCCAGCTCCTCCCGTATCTTTCTCCAGTCCCCGTCAAAGACCATAGCCTTCATACCGAGGTCCTTCGCAGTCTCGACGTTGGCGGGCGAATCATCGATAAAGAGGCATTCCTGCGAGCGGAGCTCATTGGTCCGGAGCAGGTGAAGATAGATCGCGGGATCCGGCTTCACTTTGTGCACGTCACAGGAAACGACAACATCGTCAAAGATCTCAAGCGGATACTCCTTCGGAAAATAGTCATAAAAAGCAGGCGCTGCGTTGGACAGCACATAGAGATCATAGCCTGCATTTCTGACTTCCTTCACAAAATCCTTCGCGCCGGGAACAGGGATCATACAGATCGTCCAGTTCTGAAGGCACTCCGTGAGCGCCTTATGGAATTTCTCCGGGACCCTCTGCTTTATCTGCTCAAGGCTCTCGTCGGGCGTCATCTCTCCCTTGTCCATAAGGACCCACTCCGGTCCTTCAAAGAGCTCGCGAAAGACGACCGCCTCTTCCTCCGGTGACTGGCAGTACTGCCTGCAAACAGCGTGAGGATCATATTGAAGAAGCACCTTGCCCATATCAAAGACAATGTTCTTAATCAAATTTTTTCCTCCGGATCACCTACAGTTCAACATTCAACAGTTCTTCCCGAATAGCCTGCTCGCGGACCGCTGTCCACACAGCAAGCCGGCAGGTCACATAACCGGCTGCGGCACAGAGCGCGCCCGCAGCAAAGACGGCGGGATACAGCAATAGTTTTACTTTTTTCATAATTCCCCTACTTCTTCCTCCGTAAGTCGCCTGTACCCGCCCGGCGGGAGTGCCGGATCGAGTACGAGACTTCCCATGCGCAGCCGTTTGAGAAAGAGAACTTCCTTTCCCAAAGCCTCGAACATCTTTTTGATCTGATGAAATTTTCCTTCGCGGATGATGACACGGACCTCTGAGGTCTCGCCGCTCTCAAGGATCGTGAGCTCCGCCGGCAGGCAGGTATACTCTCCGTCGATCGTCACTCCCTCCTTAAAGCGCTTCACGTCCTCATCGTTCACGCATCCCCGGACCTTCGCAAAATACTCCTTGTCGACATGCTTTTTCGGTGAGAGCAGGCGATGCGCGAGCTGCCCGTCGTTCGTGATGAGAAGGAGCCCTTCCGTATCCCGGTCGAGACGGCCGACCGGGAAAAGGTCCTTCCTTCTGTGCTCTTCGTCGATGAGATCGATCACGGTCTTCATTTTCCGATCCTCACTCGCCGAGATCACGCCCTGCGGCTTATTCATCATATAGTAGGAAAATTCCTCGTACCGAACAAGTTCACCCAGGTAACGGATCTCCTCTTCTTCCTGTACGGAAAAACCCGCGTCCCGGATCGTTTTTTCATCGACAGTGACGCGGCCGGCGCGAATGTTCTTCTTTATCTCGCTCCGCGTCCCGCATCCCATGTCGGAAAGATATTTATCAAGTCTCATACTTTAACTTCCCTGAAGGAACAGGGTATTTCTCTGACCGCGCCGCACTTTTGTCAGTAAAGGGCACGGATCAACACGCTTCACTCTTCTGCCGGAATAAGGTACGGATCGACCGCACGCTCAGCTTCTTTCCGGAAACAGACATCGGCAAGGCCGCGCATTATTCTTTCTCAAGAATAAGGATCGGCCCGTTCTCATACTGCGAAAGGACAGCGCCGAGATTCTGCACATCCATCTGCCGGTCCACGTTGAGGGAGAAGACCGTGACGATCTCATCATCACGCGCCGCAAGCGCCAGAGAGGCTTTTCTCCCGTTTACTGTTACCTGATACGCCGATGCTGTGGAAGTTTTTTCCTCTGTCCGGTCCCCTTTTCCGTCGACTGTAAGGTGCGTGCGGTCTACGGTACAGGTCCCGTCCTCCCCGAAATGAACAGTATAGGTCTCCGTATGCTGCACGGCAAAGGGATCCTCCGTGATAAACTCCGCACAGCCGTTCCAGTCCGTCCCGGCGAGACCCTCTGTGATCTTCGCCTCAGCGCGGGTGTTTCTTCCCACACCGTATCCGATCGCTGCCACCAGAGCCGCTGCCACGATCAGGAAGACCGCGATGTTCATGACAAGACGTTTTCTTTTCATCTGTCTGATCCGCTCCGGATCTCTGCCGGCATCTGTTTTGAAGCCGCAGACCTTGCAGACATACATTCCGTCCTTCAGGACGACCTTCGTACTGCCGCAGCTGCTGCAGGCCTTCGGGTTCTTCAGATCGACCTCCTGCGGGCGGAAGATTTTATCCAGTGCTCCTGCCATATTGATTCCTCTCGCTCTTACAGACGGATCCGCTTAAGTCTGCAGTCCGTCTCATATGTGCAATGGTACCATTTTTCGGGAAATATCTCAAGTCCATCAATCCTGCGGCATATTTCAGGTAATCATCTGCTTTTATCCGGAATGCAGGACTGTACCGATATTTCATTTTCGCATTCCACTGCCCCGCTCACGGCACAGAGCATGCGCGCGAACACGTTGTCCGCTTGTCGGCGCTTGCGCCGCCTATCTGTCGCCGGTTCCGGAAACTCGCGCACTTTGGCTATATGCCCTTCGGGCAATGTGCAAAGTGCGCTCAGACAGTCCTCCACCGGCTCCGCTATGCTCGCGCCTCCTGCGCGTCCT
>CAMOXU010000077.1 GCA_946629525.1 uncultured Clostridia bacterium | reverse complement strand
TACGCAGTGCACTTAGCGAATGCAAGCCGCAGGCGCAGCATGAGGTTAGTGCACCCCCGTTTAGTGAATTATCATCTGTATCAGGACCATATACAACACAGTTCCCGCCAGAATACTGATGAGAGAATTGCGCCTCCAGACCTGCACCCCCACAACGCAGGCGACGGCAGCACGCTGCCAAGCAGGCTGCCGAGCACACTGCCTGTGACCCAGTAGCTCTGGTTGAACAGCGACAGCAGGAAGCGGAAGAGATCCGGGTCCGCCCCGTGCGGCGTTCTGCCGTCACAGAGGAGCGAATACGTCTCATCGGTCAGCGCAAAAATCATATAGGGTTTGTATTTTCCGGCATCTTTATACTGATCCACCATGGATATGCTGTAGAACAGATGCCTTGCATTTACCATGATCGTCGTGATCACCGTTGTAAGGACGGACGCTCCTCCTGTGAGAAGTCCGACGCCCACGTACTGCATCGAGCCTGCGTAGATGAAGAGGCTCATGGCTGCCGCCCACAAGACCCCGTATCCGGCATTGCGCAGGAGGATGCCAAAACCTGTGCCGAGGACCAGATATCCGGCCATGACAGGGATCGATTTATAAAAAGCTGCTTTTACTGTCTGTATCTTCATAAATTTTTCATTCCAGTCCCGCTCGCGAGACTTGAATCTATTCCCACTTTACTGCTTTATCGTCACAAGATCTTCGTAATAAAATACTCCCGAGAGTCCAAAGGGATCCTTAAGATATAACTTATTTCGACCGAACGTACACACCTCGATGTTCTCATCCTGGAGAGCCCCGTCGTACCCCCAGTCTCTGCGGTCCTCATTCATGTAAGAAATCTTACCGCCGCTTCTTCGGAATTGATCCTCTGCCTCCTTCAGGCGACTTTTCCGTCGATCTTCCAGGTCAGACCACACTGCCTTCGGATCATAGCAGAAGCTGAGACAAGTAACGTATGTATCCACTCCATCCGGCAGGTAATTCCCGCCATCCAGACAGAACGACTCCTCCTCGTCCTCCCGAATGATCTGTGAGAGTTTTCCGCTGACGGAACGGATCTTCCGCGTATCCCGGCTCTCTGTGCTTCCTCTGCGCCACTGGCTGCCGAACGCGAGGATCTGCCGCATCGCGCGGAGCTTCTCCTCCTCCGAAACCGGCTGCCCGTCATATGACAAAATCCCGGAATCCGCAAAAAACCTGTCCGACAGATTCCCGATCTCCTCCTCCGGAGCCAGAAATACCCCGGAGCCCTTTGGAAAAGCGCTCAGCCTGAGATCTCCCAAAAACCGGACATATTTTTCAGGGTCAAATACCGCCGGTCTGTTCTCAGTTTCCGCCCGGGCCGTTCCTTTCGCCTGCGCCCTTTCTTCGGTCCGTGTCTTCGTATCCGCAAGCTCCTTCGTTCCCGACTGAACCTTCGTTTCCGCCTGGGCCTTCGCTTCCGCCTCCGCCTTCAGGCTTGACACCATCCTCTGATAGACCTGTTTTTTCGGATCCGACTGGTTCGCTGCTGCTGCAGACTGCACAGCAGAATTGACTGCCTCATCGATCCTTTTCGACTCAGCTTCTTTCTGCTGCTGCACGAATTTTTCCATCGCAGCCAGCTTATCACGCTCGAACTGTTCTGCCTGCCTTTCCTTTCGCTCCCTGAGATACGGCCGTATCCAGTCAGCATAAAGCCAGGGCATATAAAGGACGATCGCTATGCCTTCCATCATTATGAGGTACGGGGATTCGATTCCCGCAATGAACAGCCCTATAATAAGAAATGCATAAATTCCAATCCTCCAGTACTTATCCGTATCTTTTTTCATACTCCCTCCGATAAGAATCCTGTAATTCCATCAGTTCTGTCACGATATTCTTTTCCGTTATACACCGGGTCATCGGCGCGGATCCAAGTTCCGCGACGCGGCATCCGCCCTGACAGACCGGTAAAAGCCTGCAGGCTCTGCATGCCGGTGAGAATGTATCCCGGATAAATGCTCTCTGCGCCTTCGGCATCATCCGGTTCCGCACATTGCCGTAAACCGAGTGCGGATCATGCGCGCAGTCACAGAGATCACCCTCCGGTGTGATCGTATAATTCAATGGGCTGACCGAATAGCAGCCGATATGCCGGCGGCGCGGAAGAATCGATTTGGCATTTCCCCAAAATCCATTCCTCACAAAAATCGTATTAAGAGCCAGCACCTCCCGCATAAGATGAGCGCTGTGCTCCGTTCCCGCTGTGTATCCCGGCGCGGCATAAGCGCCAACGAGCGGATCCGAGCGAAACTCTGCTGCGATCCACTCGGCCAGCGGTCTCTGCTCCCGGCCTGCGTAGTGAATGATGCGGAGCTGAACGCGGATCCCGGCCTTAGTCAAATTGTGAACGGAATCAATCGTCCTTTGAAAAGAACCTGACGGAAGGCCTTTGTCCCTTTCATGATCCTCACCGATTCCGTCAAGGGTGATCTGCGCACTTTTCAGATTCCAGATATGACAGGCAGTCTCCACCAGCTCAGCCGTCCACAGGCTTCCGTTCGTCGTGATCCGGGAAATGAACGGAATGCCGGATGCCTCAAGCTCCTCACAGATCAGCGTGACCGGAGCCGTATTGAGCAGCGGCTCTCCGCCGAACCATTCCAGAATAACAAATTCTCCGCGAGACCTTTCTATGATAAAGGCAGCTGTATTCTTTGCGGTGAGTGTACTCATTTCCTGCACGGGGATCCCGCGCTCATAACAGTAAGAGCAGGCCGCGTTGCATCTCGTCGTTGTCAGTATGCGGAAAAAGTTCCCGGTATATTCGGAAGAACCGGATGATACGGCGAAAAGTTCTTCCTCAAGGATTGAAAGCTCATCCTGCTCCTTCCGGATCAGAAACCCGTCCTGAGAAAGGTCCCGCCGCAGCTCTTCCGAAAGATAATCCGTCCGACCGGTCGACACGGCACTTCGAACTGCCTCTCCGCATTCGCCCTCATAAGCCCGGAAGGCTCCGGTCATGGTGTTCCACAGAAGTACCTTCCCCGGATGCTCTCCGGACGGGCTGTCCGGAATGTGTAAAACAGTATAAAATGAAAAATTCAGAGACATCTTTGCGTCAATTCCGCCCTCCAAAGGAAATTTTGATAATACCCTTTATTCCAAACGGATCCTTCAGCAGGAGTGTACTGTATCCATCCGGAAGGACCGGATATGTCTCATTCTTCAGATTTCCGTCATATCCCCAGCCTTCCCTGATTTTTCTTACTGTCTCCACCGGTTCCTCACTTCTTTTAATGCGGCGTTCAATACTTTTAAGACAGCTCTCCTCACAATTCTCCCAGGCGGTATTCAGCACCGAAATCGATACCTCCCTGGTGGCCGTATCTGTCCCGCAATTCCCGCCGTCGTAACAGGAGACTTCCCACTCTCTATATGTATGCCGGAGGTTTCCGGACCAGCACGACGTGGAATTATAATTCACGCCATCCCGGTGTGAACGTCTCAGGTTCTGAACAAATGCAATCATCTCTGCCATCGCATCTCTCTTCTGAGAGTCGGACATTGATCCGGCTGTCTCTCCACTGAAGAACTGATCTGCAAGCTCGCTGATCTTCGCCTTGTCAAAAAGCAAAATAGCCGGCTTCGATGCGTTGGGACTGAGCTTTAAGTCTCCAAGCCGAAGACCCATGAGCGGCTTTATGAGCTCCAGATCGAGCATCTGCTCTGCTCTCTTTTCCGCAGACTGCTTCTTTAAAGCCTCCGGCTTCGGGCCGTCATATTCGCTGCACCCGGAAAAAAAGCACTCGACATAGCACTGGTAATCTCTTCCGACCGAAGTCGTGAATCCGACCCTGTTGGATTTATCCGGGCTGAGCGGCGGCTTCGGTATTTTGTTTACTGTAAGCTGATATGCGTGTCCTTCTCCATCGGAGAACCAGATCACCCGCCGTGCGGCTTCCCCGCATCCGGAGTCAAAAGGCAGGCACCACGAACGCAGGAAGTCCTCTGACAAAGACAGAGAATCCTTTCGCTTCGGAACGGATTCATAGACCAGTGGTCTTTCTGAGCCTTTAAAAATAGTCTCCACCATTCTGGAAAAATTACCGCCGCCTCCGATAACGGAATATTCCTTCTCCCACAGTCGGTCCATGGTATTGCCCCGCGCTTCCCGCAGGAGTACCCGGACGGTATATCCCTTTGCCTGCAGGCTGCCAAGGATTCCCCTGTAGACCTGCTCATAGCTGTCTGCAGCAGCGGCGTTCAGCTGCCGGTACCTGTCCCAGTTAACGACATAAAGATGTTTTTTCATGCTGTGTATCCTCCATCCTTGTCCGCGTTTCCATTCTGATTATAAAGTGTGCACCGCCTTTCTTCAAGTCGACGCTTTGTATGCCTCAAAGGACTCCTCGGTGTATCTTCCCTTGCCGCACCGGATGCTGAACACTTTTCGATCTACACGGGTGCGATTTGTCGGGGCTGTTATTTCAGCGGGGGCTTTCCCACCGAAAAAGACCGGCAGAGAAATCGATCTCCACCGGCCGTTCTTTTGTATCTCCAGTATACTCTTCTGCAGAGTGCCAATATGACGCCAGATATTTCATGATGTAAACGCGATTTACCGCATTATCTGTCACGCCCGGGGAAGGTGCCATTATGGCGCCAGATATTTCATGATGTAAGCACCGTCTCCGCTCTGTACGCTGGCAAACTCTCCCTCTTCCGTAATCCTCAGGGCGATGCATCTGCTGTACAGGCGAAGGCCCAGTTCCGGCACCTCTGCCAGCGGCTTCATCTCATAACCTCTTTCCTCAAGCAGTTCCTCTTTCTCTTTCAGACTCTCCGCCTCCTGATATTTGTTGTAGACCAGCACAAGGCCATCCGTTCCCGGAATACGGACGACTGTCCTGTCGATCGGCTCCGAGATTTTCATTGAACTGTCCAGATACCCCAGAATGAACCTGTCCATGTCTTCCGGTTCGATCTCCGTCATCGTCCGGTTTCCATAAAAGGCCTGGGTAATGATTCTAAGTGTTGAGCTTGTTCTCTGATCATCTTTTTTGTATGTGTTCGTCATCTTTTTTTCCTCCTTCATCAGGTCGTTTCTTTGTTATGACCCAATTGTAGAGGATGTGCGCGGCTTTTGTCTCCTACCGGCAGTAGCATTTTTCTGCCGCAGAATTCTCATGTATTTCTCATGAGATGGATGCGCAAATTGAAAATGCTTTACACTTTGCGCAGCGAGACAAGACGCCGAAACCTTCCTGATGGAGAAGTATTACTCCTTATAGAGAGGCTCGAGTCCCCGTGCGAGCAGGTTGTCATTGACCGTCTCAAGACTTTCCCCTTTCATTATTCCGAACCAGATGATCACATCCCTCTTCCTGCGAACATACAGAGGGGCGTGACCGGCGTACTTCAGAAGATACTGCAGCTCCTCCTCGTTTGCGCCGATGGCAAATGCGATGCAGATCAGTGCGTCCCGTGAAGGATTGTTTTTCCTGAAATTGATAATGTTCCCAACATAGGAAGGGTTCAGATGTGCGTCAAAAGATACGACGGACGCCTTCCTGTCATACTGGCAAAGAAGATGATCGAGATATCGTCCGATCCTGCTGTCCTCGTCCAGGAACTCGTCGGAACACTTTTTCTCGAAATCCTCGTAGGTATCGCACTCCTTCAGATAGAATTCCAGAGGCGCGGTCATATGATTGTTAATGTAAAAAGAATCAGGAATCATACTAATCATCACCTTTCTTATCCTGCGCCACTCACTTTTATATTATTCGAAGAAAATCCGCCGTCGTCCGCGCCGCCTCATGGCAGGCAGGGCCGGGATGATCACGGGATCCCATCGTCTCCTCCGTGGCTGCCGGCAGAGAAAGATACCACACATCCGGATCATCGTTCTCTCTCCGGAACCGGTCAACTGCATCTTTGATCTGCACACTCAGCATATCACCCAGCATGCCGTAAGCCCAGACAATTTTTGCATGAGGATTGAGACTACGGATCTTTTTCAGGAAAGAGACCGCGGCATTTTCGAAGAGCATAAGGCCTTCCGGTGTATTTCTCTGGCAGAAGCTTTCTACGCGTTCCGTCTTGCTGCGCAGGCCAAAGTCCTCTGCACCTTCCGGCGCACCACCCCCGCAGCAGCTCTCTGCACCTTCTCCGGTCCACGCGGGAGAGCCCATCGCGCCCACGTCGTTCGCACCAAAATTAATGATGACCGCATCCGCCTACCGGCCCAGAACAGGGGAATCCTCCCTCTTTCAAGTACAGCCTGCCGGTCCGTGCGGCCGTGCAGTCTGATATTCGGTACATATACCGGTATATCTCATAAGTCAGGAATCGGTTCCAGCGCGCTCTCACGGTGCATCCTCCTCATCGCGGCCATTTTTCGAAAGATCCTTTTTACAGACCTGCCGCACTTTACTGAAAGGCCCTCGTTATCAGACCTGCCGTGATTTCCCGAAAACTCCGTTTTTCCATTGGACTTCCCGGAAAATCACGACGTCATCGGCCATGTTATCGTCTTCCCACTTCGGAATCCGACTCGCGGATGACCGAGTGTTCCTTAATGTAGTCGATGATAAGATCCAGCTTAGTGAAGGCCAGCGAGACATAACTGTCCGCACAGCCATAATAGATCGCGATCCTTCCTGTCTCCGCATCGTGAATGGTGGCACACGGGAAGCATACATTCGGCACGAATCCTCTCTCCTCATACCACTCTTCCGGCGTCAGCAGGAATGTAGAGCAGCGATACAGGACCTTCGAAGGCTCATCCCTGTCGAGGATCGCTCCGCCGATGGAGTAGACCAGGCCGTTGCATGTGCCGGTCACCCCGTGATAGAAAAGAAGCCACCCCTCGCTGGTCTCGATCGGAGCAGCACCCGCGCCGATCTTGACGGATTCCCACCATTTTTCCGATTTTCCCATCACATGGCGATGTCTTCCCCAATAGACAAGATCCGGACTCTCGGAGAGGTAAATATCCCCGAAAGGCGTGTGACCGCTGTCGGACGGGCGGGACAGGAGCATGTATTTCCCGTCGATCTTACGCGGGAATAGTACGGCGTTCCGGTTGAACGGAAGGAACGGATTCTCCAGGCGGGTCCAGGTCTTAAAGTCATCCGTCTTCGCCATGCCGATCGTCGCGCCGTATGCATCCTGGCACCAGATCGCATAGTAACTGTCCTCAATTTTCACCAGTCTGGGGTCATATGCGTAAGAAGGCATGAACGGCTGACCGTTCTCATCCACAAAAGGCACCTTCTCCTCATCGAAGTTCCAGTGAATGCCATCCTCACTCTTTCCGAAATAGACATAAGGTATGCCGTCTTTCTGTTCGCCCCGAAAGACCCCGACAAACTTCCCCTCATACGGAATTACCGCGCTGTTAAAGATCCTCGCAACATTCTTCAGCGGGTTCCTGTCGATTACCGGATTTTCTTTATATCGCCAGATCGGAATATCCGTGATGCTTCCTTCCAGCTCCTGCCACGGCATATTGGGAACCGCAGGTGCATTTAAAATCTGATATTTCATCGTTCATATCCTCCCAGAGTACTGTTTTCATGTCCGGCTGAATGACCTCGGATGACTGTCCTGCAGCCGTTCATACTGCGAAAAGCGAGCGGCGGCCGGTTCAGCCTGCCCATATATCAAATCGTCAAATTTTGATTCACTGCAATGTGTTTCTTTCTCTCTCCAGTATCTCCAGATTCCTGTCGATCAGATCGCATCTCTCGCGGACGCAGAGCACGCTCCGTCCCGGATCCGCCGGTGTGTTGAAGATATAATCCGAAAGCTTTTCGATACTGGTCCCGGCCACATAGACCCGGGTGTCACTTCCCGCGTAGTAGAGAAAGATCTCACCGTCTTCCCTGACGATCGCTCCGTTCGAGAAGACGACATTCGATACGTCTCCGACCCGTTCCCAGCCCAGCGGGCCGAGCAGAAGGCCGCCGGGCTCGGCGATCACTTTCGCAGGATCCTTCCTGTCGGTCGCGTAGGCGTAGAGTACATACCGCAGTCCGGCTGCCGTATTGCGCACTCCGTGGGCGATATGGAGCCATCCGCGGTCTGTCGGGATCGGCACGATGCACTCACCGTTTTTCGACTCCGTGATCTGATGATACTTCCTGCGGCTCAGGATCTTTTCCTCATCGATCACAGCGTGCTCGATGTCCTCGCAGAGACCGAAGCCGATCCCGCCGCCGCTGCCTGTCTCAATAAAGCTGTCCATCGGCCGTGTGTAGAATGCGTACTTTCCGTCGACGAACTCGGGATGAAGCACTACATTTCTCTGCTGCGGCGACCGCAGGGTCACGAGATTCGGCAGTCTCTCCCATTTCTTCAGGTCCTTCGTCCGCACGATCCCGGCGGCAGCGACCGCAGCCGACAGATCATTTGTCGAATCATCATGACTCTCAGAACAGAACACACCGTAGATCCAGCCGTCCTCATGCTTTGTCAGACGCATGTCGTAGACATTGGTCTCCTCCGGACAGGTGTCTTCCAGGAGGATCGGCCTGTCCCAGAAGCGGAAATTGTCGATTCCATTGTCACTCTCCGCGACCCCAAAGAAGGACTTGCGGTCCGCACCCTCGATCCGGGCGACAAGATAATACTTTCCATTCAGGCTGATCGCGCCGGAATTCAGCACGGCGTTCACCCCGAGCCTTTCCTCAAAGAACGGATTAGTCTCGATGTCAAGGTCATACCGCCAGGTCAGTGGAATATGCTCTCTCGTGAGCACCGGATTCTTGTACCGTGTAAAAATTCCGTTATAGAAACGGGCTGGTTCGTTTTTCCTTGCGAGAAGACGTTCCTGCTTCTCTTTCTCTACATAGTACTGTTCATGCAACATTTCGTTTTACCATCCCCAGATTCATTCTTATGATATGAAGCGTTTTCACGCTCCGGCTACTCTGAGATTATAAGCCATATGGCAGAAAAATCCACCATACTCTTGTTCCTTTCCTCCCGGTATCTGCGAAACGCCGTGCGGTATGAGATTGAGAGGAGTACAGCATTTCGCAAAGACCTGTTATCCTTTTTCAGCACCTGCCGCAACGCCATTATAGATCTGATTCTGGAAGAGCAGGAATATGATCAGCGCCGGAAGCAGCGACATGATCACGCCCGCGCAGATCAGTTCATACTGATTGCCCATCGGACCCGTGAACGTGTACAGGGATGTCGCGACCGTGCAGAGATGTCTCTTATCCTGCAGGTAAAGGTTCGCGCAGTAGTATTCATTGTAGACGCCCACGCCCTTCAGGATAAGGTTCGTCATGATCGCCGGCTTCAGGAGCGCCAGAAGGATCGACCAGTAGATCCTGAAATAATTTGCACCGTCCAGGTAGGCGCTCTCATCCAACGAGACCGGCAGGTTCTCAAAGAACTGGATATATATGTAGATGGACATGACGTCCGTTCCCATCATCATGATGACATAAAGAAAAAGCCGCATCAAAACTGATACGGCTTTCACGTACTATTTCAGGAACACCCCGGTATCCTGCCGCAATGCAGAATACGAAGAACCATCTTATCTGGGCAGCTGTTTTTCCTCCGGAGGCTTCTACTATTTGATGCGGAATATCTTACAGGACCTCCACCAGCTCGATCCGGAAATTCAGTTCCTTTCCCGCCATCTCATGGTTCGCATCGAAAGTGACCGTCTTCTCGTCCTTCGCGACCACTTTGACAGGGAACGGCTGTCCGCTCGTGCTCTGCAGATAGACCTGCTGCCCTACGAACACACTCTCCGCGCCCGGCATCTCGTCGATCTCCACCTGAAAAATCGCTCTGGGATCCGCCTCCCCATATGCTTCAGAAGGCATAAGATGTACGTCGACGACCTCACCCACTTCCATGTTGGCAACGGCGGCGTCGAAGCCCCTGATCATCATGCCTGCACCGCATACGAACTCCAGCGGCTCGCCTCTGTCATAAGAGGAATCGAACTGTGTGCCGTCATTGAAGGTTCCGCGATAATGTGTGCGGCAGGTCTTTCCGACATTTTTGCCGGTGATACCACTGTCATTTCCGCCGCAATGGCCGCAGCCGTGTCCTTCATGGTCACCGCAGTGCTCCTCATGATCCCCGCAATGTCCCTCGTGATCGCCGCAGGAATGTCCCTCGCCGTGATGATTGCAGTTTGCGCCCGTATTGACCAGCTCACCTCTGAGATATGCTTCCACGGCTTCGTCTGCATTTCCCGAAGCACCTGCACAGAGCTCAATTCCGTGATCCTGCAGAGCAGCCTGCGCACCGCCGCCGATTCCGCCGCAGATCAGAACATCGATCCCGTTGTCTCCGAGCAGGCCGGCCAGCGCACCGTGGCCTTTTCCGTCAGAGCCTACGATCTCGCTCTTTATGATCTTTCCGTCCTCCACTTCGTACACCTTGAACTGTTCGGTATGGCCGAAGTGCTGAAAAACATTTCCATTCTCATAGGTTACTGCAATTCTTTTCATGTGTTCTCCTTCATCATGATCTGATTGATTATTCGCTATTTCTATAATCTTCACTGTCCGCTGAAGCGTCAGTATATAAAAGCTCGTCCATAAATTCTCCGGTAGCCCGAGCACTCGTTCTATCATAAAGCGGACATTAGGTCAAGTCAAGAGCACAGCTTCACCGCTTCCAACAAGATTGCTTTGAGGATTGCCTCCGACAAGATCCCCGGAAGATCTCATATACATCCTCACACAAGCGCCTTCTTCATCCACTTCCCTCTGAATAGCCGGGCAAGGAACACGATCCCGCGGAAACACAGCTCCACCGCCATGCACATCCAGTATCCCATGAGCCCCATTCTGGGGACCATAAAGACAGCCGGAAGGATCCGCACGCACCACATACTGACAAGATTCATAATACTCGGCCGCAGCGTATCTCCGGCCCCTCTGAATACCCCTGCGCAGCATATGGAAGCTCCGTACAACGGCTCCGCGAAAAGCTCCGCGCGAAGGACCATGGTCCCCAGTTCTGCAGTCTCCCTACTGGTCGTAAGCACGGAGAAAACGAACGGAGCACAGATATACATGATGACCCCCATGGCTGCCATGAGGAGCATTCCCAGATACACCGAAATTCTGGAAAAGCTCTTTGTGAGGTCCCGTTTTCCCGCGCCGATCGTCTGCCCTACGATTGCTGTTGCCGCCGCCCCGATTCCATAGGCCGGCATATAGCAAAGACTCTCCGCCGTGATCGCCAGTGAGTTGGCCGCGACAGCGACAGTGCCAAGTCCTGCCACGATCCGGGTCCCGGCCACGTAAGCACCGCACATAAAAATCTGGTCAAGCGACAAAGGCACAGCAATTTTCACCGCCGTGACTACGGTATGCCATTTCCATCTCCATCTTCCCGAATTCTTTAATGAGATCTTTTTGTTCCTCACCGCAAGCAGGTACAGGGAAACAAGGGCGATCAGCACTTCCGATAGAGCAGTCGCCAGCCCGGCGCCGACCACCCCGAGCCCCGCTCCCGGAACAGGTATTGAAAATGCAAAGATCCGTATACTCCTGGTCGGAAAAATCATGAACCAGTTCAGAACAACATCAAGGAGACACGTGAGCGCCGAAAGAATACTCGGCGTCTTCATGTCTCCTGTGCTCTGCATCATACCGTTCGACAGCTGCCGGATCAGAATAAAGGGTATCGAAGCGCAATAAATGCGAAAATACGCAGTACTGTCTCCGAGGATCTCCGGCGCTCCTCCGAGCCAGACCGGCACCCGGCTGCTGAGAAGAAGACCGGCTGCAGCGACAAGAACACCGACGAGAAGAACAGCCATAAGCCCCTGCCTCAGAACATTCTCCGCTTCCCGGTTCTTCCCCGCTCCGATCAGCTGGGCGACCTGCACATAAAAGCCTGCCGAAACACCGATACAGCAGCCCCCGACCAGCCATGTCGACGACGACACAAGCCCTATGGACGCTGTCGCAGCAGCGCCGAGACTGCCGACCATGGCCGCGTCAATATACTGCATTGCAATCGATGTGAGCTGGGCAAGAATTGCCGGGAGACTCAGCCCGAGGATCAGGCGGATCTTCTGGATGCTGCCAAGATCCTGTCCGGCCAGAACCATATCCAGATTTATATTCGTTTTAGACTTTGATTTTGCTAATGTCATATAATATATCTTGTCGGAAGTTCCGTCAGGAACTCCCGATAAAAAGGCCGATTTATCGGCCGAATTATGATTATGAGGTTCGCGAAGCGGTTCTCATAATATATCTTGTCGGAAGTTCCGTCAGGAACTCCCGATAAAAAGGCCGATTTA
>CAMOXU010000076.1 GCA_946629525.1 uncultured Clostridia bacterium | reverse complement strand
GTATGGAATCTCACCAAAGGCATACATTGAGCAATTAAAGAAAACTTAATTTCCGCTCCATTCTTTAGCAATCGGATGGGCCGGCTAAAGCCGCCCATCCTGCGCGAACCCGATTGTCATAATGCGGCTTGCTCCGCAAGCCTTTTATTCTTCATCGCGCTTTTCCTCGTGTCTTTAGGCATGAGATACGCGCGCAGTGGAATGCGCTTATGCGCCGCGCACGTCGCGGCAGGAACGCCTCGGCGTTCTTGAATTCCAGTTGCTTCCGAAATATTTTGTCCTCTTGAAGATCCATCTCAAAGGCGATAAGACAAAACAAAAAAGGCCCAAACCTTTCGGTTTAGACCTTAGCTGGGCTACAAGGATTCGAACCTTGAAATGACGGAGTCAGAGTCCGTTGCCTTACCATTTGGCGATAGCCCATTATTTGCAGCGAATTAGATTGTAGCCCAATCCGCTGCAGAATGCAAGGGTAATATTATATTTTTTTATCAAGGCTTTTCAATCGAGCTGTGCCATTCGCATTTCGCCCGCACTCCATGCTCGCGCTATTCGGATGTCCGCATAAATGTGCCTGTGCGGGAAAGCTCTCACCGCTCGCAGAAGGCGCACTTTATTTACTGATCTGCTCCATCGCCAGCTCCTCCAGAAGATCGCTCTTGATCTTGAAGAGCTTGTCGGAGAGGTCGACGTACATCTGGTGCGGGTTGACCAGACGTCTGGTCTCCTCCCACATGGTCTCCTGCTCCTTTCTGCATCTCTCGCGGATCTCCATCGTCGAAGCCGTGTCCTCATAGACGCAGACGCCTCTCTCAAAGACCGGGACCATGATCTCGCGAAGCGTAAATGTGCCAGCGCGGAGCTTTGTCTTCTTCCAGGTCTCGATGGGATCGAAGATTATAAGGTCCTCATCTTCAGAGAAAGTCTCCTCCACGAGGCAGATCAGGTCTGCACGGATCTTTCCGGTCTCCTTATCATAGATGCGGATGATCTTCTTGTTGCCCGGATTCGTGACTTTCTCGGAATTCTCTGAGACCTTGATCTTGGGTACGAATTCCTCGTCCTCACTGTTCTTGATCGCAGCAAGCTTATAGACACCGCCGAAGGCAGGATTGTCCTTGGACGTGATCAGATTCGTACCGACGCCCCAGGAGTTGATCTTTGCGCCCTGCTCCTTCAGTGCAGTGATCAGATACTCATCGAGATCGGAGGATGCGGAAATGATCGCATCCGGGAAGCCCGCCTCGCAGAGCATTTCATAGGCTTTCTTGGAAAGATATGCAAGGTCGCCGGAGTCAATGCGGATACCGTACTTCGTGAGCTTGATGCCGGACTCACGCATTTCCGTGAAGACCCGGATCGCATTCGGAACGCCGGACTCGAGAACGTCATAGGTGTCGACCAGGAGCGTGCAGGCATTCGGATAGATCTTCGCGTAGGCCTTGAAGGCATCATACTCGCTCGGGAAGCTCATGATCCAGCTGTGAGCATGGGTTCCGAGGACCGGGACGTCGAACATCTGGCCCGTCAGGACATTGGATGTGCCCGCACAGCCCGCAATGACAGCAGCCCTTGCGCCATAGATCCCGGCATCCGGCCCCTGCGCGCGGCGAAGACCGAATTCCATGACGGCATCCCCCTTCGCGGCATAGCAGACACGTGCTGCTTTGGTCGCGATCAGGGACTGATGGTTCAGCATGTTGAGGACAGCCGTCTCGATGAGCTGGGCCTGCATGATCGGTGCGATGACTTTGAGCATCGGCTCGCGCGGGAAGATGACCGTGCCTTCCGGGATTCCCCAGATATCGCCGGTAAAGTGAAATCCTGCAAGATAGTCCAGGAAATCATCCTCGAAGATGTTGAGGCTCTTCAGATACTCGATATCCTCGTAGGAAAAATGCAGATTCTTGATATACTCTATGACCTGGCTCAGGCCGCAGCAGATCGCGTAGCCTCCGTCGCATGGGTTCTTGCGATAAAACGCGTCGAAGACGACGACCTGATCCGTAGGATTCTTGAAATATCCCTGCATCATCGTCAGTTCATAGAGATCGGTAAGCAGTGTAAGATTTGTCGCTCTCATCGGATTTGTCCTTTCCATTCTGCCGGCAGGCCGGCATCCATAAGGTGTCTTTACACCATTGTATACACCCTGCAGAATAATTCAACTAAAATTTCCAGCCTCCGGATTCCCGAGGCTCCCGGAATGAAAATTTCGACGTCGGGACGCCGCTGTATGATATATGCAGGAAGTTTTCGTCAGCTTCTCTTTTCTTTACGAGGCCCCGCCGCGCCTTCTCGCCCGTCTCGCGAGGGTCTCCTCCACCGTCTTGGGCGGTCCGTCCTTTCTGGTCCGGCGGCGTTTCGGAGCCTCCCCGGAAGTTTCTTTTTCCGTCTTCGCGGGACTCTTTTTCGCTGAGACGGAGGGCTTCGATGCCCGCTTTTTTGAAGCAGGGGCTTTCGCTGCAGGGATTTCTGCTGCAGAAGCTTCCGCCGTTGGTGTTTCGACTGCAGGCGTTTCCGCTTCAGCTGCAGATGTTTCCACGGCAGGCGCTTCCGCTTCGGCTTCAAACGTTTCCACGGCAGAAGGTTCCACTTCAGCAGGTTCTGCTTCAGAAGATTCCAATTCAGCAATTTCCTCTGTCGTCTCTTCTTGAGCGGCAGGAATATGTGTCAGATCTTCCGCCGCAGCGGGCGCTTCGATCTCAGCTTCTCCTGCTTCCGCTTCCGGCGCGCCGGCACTCTCACCCATCTCAGAAGCAGACTCTACAGCCTCCACAGGTTCCGTTTTTCCGGAATCCTCCACTGCCTCCGCAGAACCCGTCTCTCTCAGATCCTCTGCAGCATCCACAGGCTCAACTTTTCTCTGATCCTCCGTCTCAGGAGCAGTTTCCGCCGCTTCCGCATTTTTCAGTTTCTCTGCCGTCTCAGCCGCCAGCTCCTTCTTTCTGCTTCTCTGAAGGATTGCCTTCCGGTCGAACTTCCCGGACAGAAGTGCATCCCTGTAAGCCGAGAATCCCTCGTCCTCTGCCATTCGCGGAAAATGCGGATCCATCTCCGTAAGCACCTTAAGGATCACTTCCGATACGAGATAATTTGCGTACCATTTCCGGTCGGCCGGGATCACATACCAAGGACTCCTCTCCGTCGCCGTCGTTTTAATGATTCTCTCGACCGTCTTCTGGTACTCGAACCACTGCATTCTTTCGTCCAGCACCTCCGGTCCCATATTCCAGTTCTGCTCAGGATCCCCGAGCCGCCGGAGAAGACGTTTTTTCTGCTTTTTAAGCGACAGATTCAGGTATATTTTTACGACGCGGTAGCTGCTCCCGTAGAGGTATTCCTCGAAATCGCGGACATATTGAAAATGCCTTTCATTTGCCGTCTTCTTATCGACCCGCGGGGCAACACGGACCGGCCGTTCCTCTCCCCTTACCTCATAGTAGAGCATGTCCTCATAGTACGTGCCGGAGAGGATCGCAATCTCCCCTCTCTCCGGCACATTCCTGTGCATTCGCCAGAGAAGGTCGTGCTTCGTGTCCTCTTTTCCCGGCCGGTTGTACCGCTCGACGCTGACGCCCTGAGGGTCAAGCGCTCCGACGAGCTTCCGGATGATCCGATCCTTTCCGGACGCTTCCATCCCGACGATGATGAAGATCAGACCTTCCCTCTGATCCGCATAGAGGCGCTTCTGAAGATCCCGGATCTTTACCCGGTTCTTCTGTTCTTTTTTATAAATTTCCTCCCGGTCGACATTGTCCTTCTTCCCGGTGGTGGAGAAGTCCGCGAGCTTCCGCCCGGCTGCCGCATCCCACAGATAGCGATCTGTCAAATTCATAAAAACCTCCCTGTACAAATCCAACCGCTGCACGCTATATTTATCTTAAGTGTCCTCAGCTGACACTGACCCGGAGCCTGCACTTTGCCCCGCGGGCAGGCCCCGACTCTGCAGCAGAGAAGACTCCCGCCTCACTGCATATCCTCCGCATCGAAGATCATGATCCGATCCACCTTGAACGCCGGCTGCGCGCGGTAGGAGTAGGCCGCCGATTCAAAGAGGCAGTACAGCTTTCCGTCATAGACGTAGATCTGTTCCATTTTCTGCGGAAAATCATACTTCTGAAGCATCTCGCTCTCCTTAAAGTCCGAGAGTTCCTCCCAGGGCTCATACATCTGGAGATTTGAATTGAAGATGCCCCAGGACTTTGAGAAGAGCATATTTTTCTCTGTCTCCATGACAGACTGGATCCTGTCGGATGTCTCGGCAAGGATATCCGCGCTCACCGCCTCGTAGAGACGGTCCCCCGACAGCTTCACGGTGGAATTGAGACGGCCTGCCGTATCCATCGCGAAACGCTGAAGAGTGGCATTTCCGTTTTCCTGAAAAAGGCCGATGAGCAGCGCGTCCGGCGCGTAGCTCATGTAGGAATTCCGCTCGATCGACTCCAGCAGATAATCCTGGGCCTTTTTGATTGGTCCCTCCACCACGTCAAAATCATAGGCTTCGATCATTTCCATATCGTAGGCGACCGCTCTGGCCTTTCCCTTGCCACCGCCGGAGACCCAGAGGTTTTCATTTACGGGATCGTAGGCCAGCCCTCCCACGTGGGATGTATCGGGCAGAACGATCTCCTTCAGAAAGCTTCCGGTATAGCGGCTCAGCATGAGGATCACGGAATTGTGCTGTTTCGTGTGACAGTACATGCTGATAAAAATGTAATCCTCCGTGACCGCCATCCCCTGCGGCGTCATGCTGGTACAGGTCGTTATGCCGTGGAATCCATGCATCGTGGTCCTTGTCGCGTCCAGTCCCGGAATGACGACCGTTCCCTTAAGCTTCTTCGCAAGCTCCGGATAATCCCTCCGGAGCGCCATCGCAAAAGCCTTCTCGGAACTGAAGCAGACAGGATTTGTATTGGTCTCGACGTACTTCGCAGGAGGTTCCCGGTCTCCCCGGGCGAACATCGCTTCATAAATGTAAAAACCGATCCCCCCGCCGGCGATCAGAAGGACGCACATCGTAATGATGGCCCATCTTCTGAGCTTTCTCCGCTCTTCCGTCTTCTCCCCTGATGTATTTACTTTCTCTTTGTGTGCTTCACGAATTCTGAACATACTATCATTTTATGCTACTCAAAAAACATTCGCAAGAAGGAAGGTCATCACATGGACGAACTGCACGAGACACTCAGGAAGTATTACGGCTACAGCTCCTTCAGGCCCGGTCAGGAGAGGCTCATCCGCGCGATCCTTACGGGAAATGACGTGCTCGGCGTCATGCCTACCGGCGCCGGCAAGTCCCTCTGCTACCAGATCCCCGCCCTGCTTCTCTCCGGCCTCACAATTGTCATCTCCCCCCTGATCTCCCTCATGGAGGACCAGGTCACTGCACTTAAGAAACGAGGGATCCCCGCCGCCTTCGTACATGCAGCCATGCCGGGTGCGGAGCGCCGTGCGCTCTTTATGAGGATCCTCGAGGCACAGCGGACCGGCAGGCGGAATTCCGTGCGTCTCCTCTACGTCTCCCCCGAGCGTCTCATGACGAGGGAGTTCCTCTCTTTTTCGGAAAATGCATCTATCTCCCTCCTCGCAGTCGACGAAGCCCACTGCGTCGTAAGCTGGGGCAGAGATTTCCGCCCCGCCTACAGAAAAATAGGCGAATTTGCGGACCTCCTTAAGCGCCGGCCTCCGATCGCCGCGTTCACGGCATCCGCGACACCGGAAGCGCGGGCGGAGATCATCACATTTCTGCACCTTAAAGATCCGGAATCTCTCACGACGGGATTTGACAGGCCGAATCTCTTCTTCGAAGTCAGGCACACGGAGGACAAATGGGCAGAGCTTCTCCGGGTCCTGAGCGGGCACAAAAGAGGAAGCGGCGTCATCTATTGCCTCACGCGGAAGACCACGGAGGCTCTCGCCAAAAAGCTGAACATAAACGGATTTCCATCAGCATTCTACCACGGCGGACTGGAACCCGGCGTGCGGGCAAAGAATCAGGAGGACTGGATCCGGGGCCGGGTCAGGCTGATCGTCGCGACCTGCGCCTTCGGCATGGGGATCGACAAGCCGGACGTGCGCTTTGTCATCCATTACAATATGCCGGGCAGCATGGAGAATTACTATCAGGAGGCCGGAAGGGCAGGGCGGGACGGAAAACCCGGGGACTGCATCCTGCTTGGCAGCGCCCGCGACGTGACGATCAACCGCTTTTTTATCCGGAAGGCGGGAAGCGGATGGACCGGTGAGGATCTTCCGCACGCAGAAGGTCCCATGACCAGACACGGGGAGCGGTCGTCCGCACCCGGACCGGTCTCCGGCGCGCAGTCCCCCTCTCAGGATGCCCTGCGGCGGATCCTGCGGCAGGACCTCCTCGTCATGCAGGATTACGTGAGCTGCCACACCTGCTTGCGGGCCTTCATGCTCCGCTATTTCGGGGAGGAAGCGCCGCCTTTCTGCGGAAAATGCTCCGTCTGCCTGAGCGATACCGGTCCCCTTCCGCGGGGAAGCACGCTCATTCCCGGTGTGGAGTCCGAGGAGCTCTACAAAGAGCTCCGATCCCTCCGTCTGGATCTCGCGAACAGGCAGGGAAAACTGCCCTATGAAATATTCTCAGACCGGACCCTGCACGATCTGGCCGCCGTGCGGCCCGAGAGTCTGAAAGAGATGGCGCTCGTCGAAGGATCCGGCCTTATCAACGTCCTGAAGTACGGCTCCGTATTCCTCGCTGAGATCCGGAACTGGGTCGATACCCACTAGCATATCCGGCGGAAAAACCGCCGTGCAATCGGGAATGTGCTTCACTTCCGGCACGGCACGGCGGGAACGCCTGGACCCTCTGATTTCACAGAATTTTGTGGATTTTTCACAGAAACTGTCTTCACATCTTCCCTTTTTATGGTAAAATAAAAGAACAAAAGGGCGTTTTTCCCCGGCAATTCTTTCAGAACAGAAAGCCGTATAAACGCTCTGATCCGGGCGTTATCGGAAACTGTTCATTTTATCACAGGCTCCCTGTGATCACCGAAAGGGGGGTAATTCTTATGAAGATTAAGAAGAAATTTATAATCACTGTAGGCCGTGAGTACGGAAGCGGCGGAAAGGTCATCTCCGAGCAGCTCGGGAAGGATCTGGGCATCAAGGTCTATGACAAGAATCTGATCGAGATGATTGCCAAAAAGCATGATCTGGACGAGGAAAGCCTGGTCAACGACGACGAGAGACTTTCGAACCCGTTCTTCGAGCCCTATATCAATTACGGAATCGACACTGCCTCCCGCAGCTCCCGCCTGTTCGCTCTGCAGTCGCAGATCATCCGCGAGGAGGCCAACGAAGGTCCGGCGATCTTCCTCGGCCGCTGCGCAGACGATATTCTCTGGGAGTACCCGGACGTCATCCGCATCTTCATCTATGCGCCGAAGGCGAACAGAGTCGAGCGGATCATGAATGTCGAGGGAATCAGCGAGTCCCTTGCCGCGGAGAAGATCATCCGCAGGATGGATAAGCAGAGAAAGGCCTACTATCAGTTCTACACGGACAAGAAGTGGGGAACCACAGAGGGCATGGATTTCATGATCAACAGCTCTGCACTCGGAATTGACGGGACAGTGAAGCTGATCGAGGAGATCCTGAAAATGAAAGGATATATCGAGGATTAATCTCCTGGCACATCCTCGCAAAAAGACCCGCTGCACGGGGCTACGGTAATTTTCTCCGTTCTGCCTTCGTGCAGCGGGTCTTTTTATACTTCATGACGCAGTACCCGATAAGATCTGTCTTGAGACACTCGCATATAGCGGGCTCCGTCTTTATCGTGAGTTCAATCTCGCGATGAAGAATAAACGTCTCCGCGGGACCGGGAAACGGGGAATACCTGCTCCGGACGCTCACTCCGTAAGGAGTGCCTGGTAGACATCTCTTCTGGAGAGCCCACGCTCCTTCGCCACGGCTTTCATCGCTTCCTTTCTGGTCATACCCTGCGCCTCGAACCGGGCTACGTGCTCGGGGATCGGGAGGCTCTCGTAAAGCTCCTCCCTCTCCAGAAGGATCTCCGCATCGGATTTTCCCTCGATCACAAGGACATATTCGCCCCGGGGAGGTTCCGTCTCAGCCCGGGCAATCGCCTCATCGATGGTCGTCCGATGGATCGTCTCATATTTTTTCGTGAGCTCCCGGCACAGAGTGATGCCTCTGTCGCCGCCCAGCTCCTCCCGGAGCGTCTCGAGCGTCCGGACAAGCCTGTGCGGAGCCTCATAGAGGACCATGGTGCGGCGTTCGGTCTTCATTTCCGAAAGGACTTCCTTCCGTTCCTTTTTATCCCCGGGAAGAAATCCTTCGAATGCGAACCGGCGCGTATCCTGACCGGAGAGCGTGAGCGCCGTGATGCACGCGTTCGCGCCCGGCAGCGAGGTGACCTCGATCCCGTTCTCCATGCAAAGTCTGACCAGGATCTCTCCCGGATCCGAGATCGCGGGCGTACCGGCGTCCGTGATCAGCGCGATGTTCTCTCCCGCCAGCAGGCGTCCGATCAGCTCCTCCCCCTTTTCCTTCTCATTGAACTTGTGATAGCTCGTGAGCTTCGTCGTGATCTCGTAGCGGGACAGGAGATGTCCGGACGTGCGGGTATCCTCCGCCGCGATGAGATCGACCTCCCGGAGAGTTCTGAGGACTCTCAGCGTGATGTCCTCAAGATTCCCGATCGGGGTCGCGCACAAATATAAAGTTCCGCTCATATGTCAGTCCTTTCTTAGATTTCGGAGACAGGAGGATTCAGATCTTCCCGTAGATCAGAAGAACCTCGCGGGTATATCCGCCGTCCTTCCCGTACACGATGAGAGGCGGCTCAACATTGAGCTGCGGACCTCCTCCTTTGACTGCTTCGAGCAGGACGAGGTTCGGGGCCTTGTCCACGAACGGGTACACCAGCCGCATGCGCTTCGGTTCCAGACCGTGTGAGCGCATGCACGCGAAAATCTCCGCAAGCCGCGAGGGTCTGTGGATCATTGCAAAGCGGCCTTTCGTTTTGAGGAGCTTTGCCGCCGCTCCCACCACGTCGTCGAGCGTGCAGAGCACTTCATGCCGGGCGATCGTCTTCCGCGCATCCTCCCCGAAAAGCCCTCCGCCTCCCGGCGTGTATGGCGGGTTGCAGGTCACGAGTGAAAAAGAAGCTGCGCCGACCAGGGCTGCAGCTTCCTTCACATCTCCTGACAGGATCCTTATATCGTCGGAGAGACCGTTTTGCTGAACGGACTCCCTCGCGAGATCCGCCGCATCTTCCTGGATCTCCAGACCGCTGAAGGAGACCTTTTTTGCCTCCTCCCGCGCCGTCCCGTGCATAATGAGCGGGATAACACCGTTCCCGGTGCACAGATCCATCACACGGTCGCCGTCCTTCAGCACCGGATAGTGCGCGAGCAGGACCGCGTCGATCCCGAAGCAGAAGGCCTCCGATTCCTGCCAGATCTTATATCCGTTCTCAAGATCATCCAGCCTTCTCATACGGATTCTCCGGAATTTCCGGCAGCCTCTCCGGAACCCGGTCTTCTCCTTCCGTGGCTTCTTCTCCGCCTCTTTCTGGACTTCTGGGAAGCTTCCTGACCTTCCCCTTCTTTCCGCTCGACCGGCTCGGTCTTCTCTCCCCTGTCGGGCTTTCCGTTTTTGTTCTCCGCCGCTTCCGCGGTCGGCTCCTCTGAACGGGGTGCCGTCTCGTTCCCGGACATCGCAGCCTTTTTCACGCGCATCTTCCGGTTCCGCGAACGGTCTCTGCCGTTCTTCTCGGAGGGAGCATTTCCCTCTTCCCCGCGCTCCGCCAAAGGATTTTCCGCTGCGGTCTCCTTCTCATCCGGCTCATTTCCGTTCGGCTCCTCGAAGGATTTCGCGCCGCGATCCTTTCCGCGGGACGGTTTTTCATTTTTCGGAGCCGGTCCCTGCTGGTTCTTCGGCCGCTTTGAGTGCGGGATAAATGTTATCTCCGACACATGGTAGTCCACGAGCTCCCGCTCGTCATTGTCCGTATCGACGACGCACTTGACCCGCTGCCGCAGAATGTCGACACTCTGCACCTCGCCGTGGCGGCCGTCCGGAGCGGTCATCTGATCTCCCCTGGCCGGCAGGCCTTTGTTGAGGTAGGCGTAGGTGTCGGCTTCATTTTTCAGGCAGCACATAAGACGCCCGCAGCAGCCCGAGATCTTGGTCGGGTTCAGGGACAGGTTCTGTTCCTTGGCCATCTTGATGGAGACCGGCGCGAACTCGCTCAGATAAGTGTGACAGCAGAGCGGCCGTCCGCAGATCCCGATCCCGCCGAGGATCTTCGTCTCGTCACGGACACCGATCTGACGCAGCTCGATCCTGGTGCGGAAAATGCCCGCCAGATCCTTCACGAGGTCGCGGAAGTCGATGCGTCCGTCCGCTGTGAAGTAAAAGAGGACCTTGCTGTTATCAAATGTATATTCCGCCTGGATCAGCTTCATCTCCAGACCGCGTTCCGCGATCTTCTGCCTGCAGATCCTGTAAGCTTCCTTTTCCTTTATGCGATTTTCCGTCTCCCGCTCGATATCCTGGGAATCCGCAATGCGGAGGACCTCCCGCAGCGGCTGAGGCACCTTCTCCTCATCGAGCATCATCGGGGCGAGGACGACTGTCCCGAACTCAATCCCGCGCACGGTCTCGACGATGACGTGATCGTTATAGTGAATGTCCAGCCCCTTCGGGTCAAAATAATAGACCTTGCTGGTATTTCTGAATTTTACTCCGATTATTTCCTGCATTCTTTCCTCTGATTCTAATTCTTATGTAACTGAGACTTCCCGTTTCCGGATTTATACGGCTCCCTGCCTGTGTCTGCCCTTCCGGAAGAAGGGCGGTCTCCTCACGACAGGTTCTCGGCGATCGTCATGAAGAGCAGCTCCATCGTCAGATCAAAATTGACATTCGCGCGAAGTCTCGTCCTTGCATTCCCGACTGCCGTGAGGATCTCCTCAAGGCCTTCATAAGAGCACTCCGCGGACTCCCTGCGGATCTCGACGAGCTCCCGACGGAAGATCATGCTGTCCGGATCCTGCGTCGCTTTGTAGAGAAGCACATCCCGGAACCAAAGCTCGATCATATCCAGATACCGGTGAACATCCTTTTTGTTCTCGGAGAGTTCCTTTACGATCTCACTGATCTCATAGGTCTTCATTTCCCGGAGCCGCTTCATGAGGCCAACGACCCTGGCCGATATCTCGCGGAGAACGGAACCGGAAGCCGCGTCCCTGGCCCTTCCGATATTGCCCTGGGCAAAGGCCCTGACGATCTCGGCCTCGTAATCCGGAAGCTCCATCTCCGTGTGCAGATATTGAAGGACCTCCTCATCGCTCACGGCCCGAAGATTCAGGCGGACACAGCGGGACCGGATCGTCTGAAGGAGCGAGTCCGGATTCGACGAAAGCAGCATGATGACCGCATAGACGGGCGGCTCCTCGATCGTCTTAAGGAGGGCGTTCTGCGCCTGCGGGTTCATTTTCTCGGCTTCGTCTATAATATAAATTTTGTATTCGCTCTCATACGGACGGATCCCCACGGTAGAGACGACCTGGCTCCGGATCTCGTCGACAGTGATCAGATCCGGCTTTTCATGCTGAACATAGATGATGTCCGGATGATTCATATTGATCGCTTTCCTGCAGGACTCGCAGGCAAAGCAGGGATTTTCCGCACTCTTTCTGCACTCAAGGAGCGTTGCAAAAAGTGAAGAGAGAAGCTTCTTCCCCGATCCCGGCTCCCCCGAAAAGAGATATGCGTGGGAGACTCTTCCGTAGACCGAGGCATTCTTAATATGTTCGATGACATCTTTGTGGCCGACTACAGCCGCAAATCCTCTTTCGTCCATGCGCACCCTCCTTCCCAAATACAATATGCGCACTGCTTCGCAAATTCCGACAGACAGGAAACTTTACAGGAACCGCTTCGCGAACCCTGTGATCATAATTCGGCCGATAAATCGGCCTTTTTACCGAAAGTTACTTCGTAACTTTCGATAAAATATAATTCCTGATCCCGTCAATGCAAAGCGAGAGATCACCGTTGTTGTCAAAGCGCCGGTCAATTCCTGCCGCAGCGATTTTCTCTTCCGAGAAGTCCTCGCTGTCCGTCAGGAAGCGGCGGCACATTTCTTTATATTTCGGAACTTCCTGCTTTTTCTCGCGCTTCATCGCGCGCAGAAGGAGGTTCTCATCGCTCACCTCGATGTAAAGCGGCACGACGCGGTCCGCCCCGTAATAATCGCGGAGCTTCACGAACGACTCCAGCGTCCCGATCGCGATAAAATTATCCCGTCGGAGGTCGATGTTCTCATCCACCGTCGCATAGGTCCACGGTCCGTAGACCGTCTCATACGTGCGCTCCTCAATGACGCGCCCTTCCCGGCGCAGCTCGACCAGACGGCTCTCCTCCACAAAGTGATAGGTCTCGCCATCGATCTCTCCCGCGCGCATGGGCCGGGTCGTGTACAGTATGAGCTCCGAAAGGTCGAGCTCCGCGTCGCCCTTCAGGGCTGCGAAGATGTGATCCTTTCCGGAGGCGGATTTTCCAATGATGTAAAAGATCTTCATGCCGGCGGCGCCTCCTTTCATCCCATCTCATAAATGGCTGTTTACTCTCAGTGTCCTGTGCACATCAGAAGTTTAATAACTTATTGTACCTTTTCTGAAAATGAAATTCAAGTCTCGCAATCAGCGCAGCAGCTCAGAAGACGTCTCTATCAATCTGCGGGCGGCAGCCGGACAGCATCTTCTGGAGAAAAACATTCGCAGGACGGCCGAGAAATCGAAAATGCTGTAC